>NZ_JBEPCY010000035.1:49187-87602 GCF_040299965.1 Streptomyces sp. NPDC000594
GCCGGGAGAGGTTGGTGAACATCGCGTTGACGTTGCCCCGCAGCAGGGCCTGCTCGGCGGCGAGCCGGACCGCCTCGCGGTGCACGTCGTCGAAGGTCGTGGCCACCTTGCCGATCTCGTCACGGGAGTGCACACCGACGGACTCGACGGAGGTGTCCACATCCTGCGGGTCGGACTCGGAGAGCTGCTTGACCAGCTCGGGCAGGCGTTCCTGGGCGACCTTGGTCGCGGTGTCCTGGAGCCGCCGCAGCGAGCGGATCATGGAGCGGGCCACCACGAAGGCGCCGACGAGGGAGACACCGAGGACGATGAGGATCAGCGCACCGTTGATGATGGCGTCGCGCTGGGACTCCTCGCGCAGCTCGCTCGCCTTGGACTCCATCTCGCCCAGCAGCGTCTGCTCGATCTGCTTCATGGCGTCGATCCGGACGCCGTAGTCGTCGATCCAGTCGAGGTACGAGCGCTGCTGGCGCTCCTCCATGCCGTCGGCGCGGCTGAGCACCCGCTGGGCGTAGTCCGTGGCCTCGCTGATGATCGGGTTGCCGCTGTCCAGCGGCTCGATCAGCTCCTGCGGGTCCTGGCCGGAGGAGGCGTAGATCTGCTCGAACTGCTCCAGCTCGTCCTCGCCGTTGCGGAGCGCGGCCTCGCCGTACTCACGGTCGGGCAGGGACAGCTCGGGCCCCTTGGAACCGGCTCCGCCGGGCAGTGCGGCGGCGATGATCGCGCGCTGCATGGAGGCGTACTCCTTGGCGGAGGAGAAGGCCGCCAGCGCCCGGGTGCGCTTGATCATCTCCGGGTTACTGGTGGCCTGCGCCATGTCCTGGGAGAGGCCGAGCAGCGACTCGATCAGTCGGTGGTAGCTCTCCACCGTCAGCGAGTTGGGCAGCTTGCTGTCGTAGGCGCTCGCCCGCAGCGTGTTCAGCTCGGCGAGCTGGCCCGCGATCTGGGTGGCGTTGGCGCGGATGGACTCCAGCGCGTCGTTGTCCCCGGTGTTGGGGATGTCCCGGGTGGTCTCCAGGAAGCTCTTCCGGGCGCGGTCGGTCGCCTGCCGAGGCTCGGTGATCTTGTAGTCGGTCTTCTTGAGCTTGTTGGCGAGCGGACCCGCGGTCTTGTCGCGCTCCTCCTGGAGGGCGACCGCGAGCTTGGTCGCCTCCTGGGTCATGTCGGTGAGCAGCTGCATGTGGTCCAGCTGCTCCATGCGCTCCATGGACTCGTTGATCCGCAGACCACCCAGGGTGGTCGCGGCGACGACCGGGAGGGTCAGCAGGGAGACGAGCCTGGTGCTGATGCGCCAGTTGCGCAGGGCGAGGCGGGAGCCGGTGTCGTTGGGGCCCTTGCCCTTGCCCTTCGGCGCGGCCGGGGAGCCGTCGCCCGTGGGGGCGGTGGGGGAACCCTTGCCACCGGGGCCGACGGGGCCCTTGCCACCGGGACCCTTGCCGCCGGGGCCACCCGGACCACCCGGGCCGCCGGGTCCGCCGGGAACTCCCGGGCCCTGGGGCACGGTCACACCGGCACGGGCGGCTGCGGAGCGGGGTCCTCCGGGCAGCGGTGCGGGGCCGGAACGCCCGGCGTCGGCGGGGGTCGGGGGCACCTGCTTCTGGGTGTGCTGGGGGGAGGAGCCGCGGTCGGTGCCGCGCGGCTCCTGTCCCGCCGCGGCTTCCCCGCGGCCCTGGCGGGTCGGGGGAGACCCGTTGCCATCCCTCTTGAAACGTCCCTGCACTAGCGTCGCAACCTCTTGACCGGGCGCCCCTCCGTGGGCACGGGGGGACTGTTGTCGGCGTCGGCGAGGCGCGGTGAGCGCCCCGATGGTGGTCGTGAGTGACCGGCGCTCTCCCCCCTTCGCGCCGCCGCCCGGCGCTACGTTGCGCCCTTCCTGCGCGCCGGTCCGAGAACCGCGGCGGTGCGGGAATTCCAGCACAGTGCCGGATCTCCAACAAGAGCCGCGGGGTATGGGGTCCCGCCTGTGACGCGATGTGAGCGCCGGATCACCGCTGGTAGAAAGAGTTGAGGGATGAAATGGACAATTCATTGCGATTTCGTGAGGCGTGAAGGGTGCCCCAGTCGCGATGATCAGGAGCGGAATGGCTGCTTCAGCTACCAATGTCCGTTTCTGTGGGCCTCAGACCCAGTCTGAAATGACCGAATTGCCGGGTCAGTCGTGAGCAAACTCACACGTATCCCGCCGTCTCTCCCCGTATTCACGGGGAATCCGATGTTTAGCCTGGCGCTTTACATGTACGACGTTCTGTCGATCGCCGCTCACCGAGCGGCCCGTACTCCAAGGGTCGGACACAGCTGATGAAGACCACGATGACGCTCCGCAACATAGCGAACCCCCGGCGCACCACGCTCGCACATCTGGAGAAGGGTGAGCAGCCGGCCGCCCCGGAGCGCCCCGAGCACGCGGTCGAGCTGCCCACCCAGACCGCCAACCCCCGCCGCACCACGCTGATGGTCGCCCCCACCCAGGGCTGAGCCCGCCCCCGGCGCCCCGGGCATCGCGGCACGCGCGGGGTGCCGGGCCCGGCCGCGTTAGCCTGGAGCGTCAGACTCCGGCAGCATCAGCAGTAGTAGAGGGGCAACCGCATCCCGTGCGCATCGCCAGGTTCTCCATCGACGGCAATGTCGCCTTCGGCGCGGTCGAGGGCGAGGGCCCGGACGGGCTCGTCCTCGACATCATCAAGGGCGTTCCGTTCGCGGACTTCGAACTCTCCGGGACCAAGGTCCCCGTGAGCAAGGTCAGGCTTCTGCCGCCCGTGCTCCCCAGCAAGGTCGTCGCGTACGGGCGGAACTACGCCGAGCACGCGGCGGAGCTGGGCCATGAGGTCCCCGAGGCCCCGTTCGCCTTCTTCAAGCCCTCCACCTCGGTCGTCGGCCCCGGCGACCCCATCGCGTACCCGTCCTTCTCGCAGGAGCTGCACCACGAGGCCGAGCTGGCCGTGGTCATCGGCCGGATGTGCCGCGAGGTCCCGCGTGAGCGGGTGGCCGATGTGATCCTCGGCTACACCTGCGCCAACGATGTGACCGCCCGCGATGTGCAGCGGCGCGAGAAGCAGTGGGCCCGCGCCAAGGGCTTCGACAGCTCCTGCCCGCTGGGCCCCTGGGTGGAGACGGAGCTGGATCCGTCCGACCTCGCCATCCAGTGCACGGTCAACGGCGAACAGCGACAGCTGGGGCGGACCAGCCAGATGATCCACTCCATCGAGGAGCTGGTCGTCAACGCCTCCGAGGCGATGACGCTGCTCCCGGGCGATGTGATCCTCACGGGCACCCCCGCCGGAGTCGGCCCCCTCTCCGTCGGCGACGAGGTCGCCGTCACCATCCAAGGCATCGGCACTCTCACCAACAAGGTGATCAAGCGTGGCTAACGCGAATGTCCGCGTACGTTTCTGTCCCTCGCCGACCGGCAACCCCCATGTGGGTCTGGTCCGCACCGCCCTGTTCAACTGGGCCTTCGCCCGGCACCACGGCGGCACCATGGTCTTCCGCATCGAGGACACCGACGCGGCCCGTGACTCCGAGGAGTCGTACGGGCAGCTGCTGGACTCGATGCGCTGGCTCGGTCTGGACTGGGACGAGGGCCCCGAGGTCGGCGGCCCCCACGCGCCCTACCGCCAGTCGGAGCGGATGGACCTCTACCGCGACATCGCCCAGCGGCTGCTGGACGGCGGGTACGCCTACCACTGCTACTGCTCCACCGAGGAGCTGGACGCCCGCCGCGAGGCCGCCCGTGCCGCCGGCCGCCCCTCCGGCTACGACGGTCACTGCCGTGCGCTGACCGACGAGCAGATCGCCGCCTACCGGGCGGAGGGCCGCCCGGCGATCGTCCGCTTCCGGATGCCGGACGAGCCGATCACCTTCACCGACCTGGTCCGTGGCGAGCTGACCTTCACCCCGGAGAACGTGCCCGACTACGGCATCGTCCGGGCCAATGGCGCTCCGCTGTACACCCTGGTCAACCCGATCGACGACGCCCTGATGGAGATCACCCACGTCCTGCGCGGCGAGGATCTGCTCTCCTCCACCCCGCGCCAGATCGCGCTCTACAAGGCGCTGATCGAGCTGGGCGTGGCCCAGGAGATCCCCGCCTTCGGGCATCTGCCGTATGTCATGGGCGAGGGGAACAAGAAGCTCTCCAAGCGCGACCCGCAGGCCAGCCTGAACCTCTACCGCGAGCGGGGCTTCCTGCCCGAGGGGCTGCTGAACTACCTCTCCCTCCTCGGCTGGTCCTTCTCCGCCGACCAGGACGTGTTCTCGGTCGCCGAGCTGATCGAGAAGTTCGACATCGCGGACGTCAACGCCAACCCGGCCCGCTTCGACCTGAAGAAGGCCGAGGCGATCAACGCCGACCACATCCGCCGGCTGGAGGTGAAGGCGTTCACCGAGGCGTGCGCGCCCTGGCTGGAGGCCCCGTACGCCAACTGGGCCCCGGAGCGGTTCGACCGGGCCGCCTGGGAGGCCATCGCCCCGTACGCCCAGACCCGGCTCACGGTGCTCTCCGACATCACCGCCAATGTCGACTTCCTCTTCCTGGCGGAGCCGGTCGAGGACGAGGCGTCCTGGGCGAAGGCGATGAAGGAGGGGTCGGACGCGCTGCTGACCACCGCCCGCGAGAAGCTGGCGGCGGCCGACTGGACGAGCGCGGAGGCGCTCAAGGAGGCGGTCCTGGCGGCGGGCGAGGCCCATGGCCTCAAGCTGGGCAAGGCCCAGGCGCCGGTCCGGGTCGCGGTCACCGGCCGCACGGTGGGGCTGCCGCTCTTCGAGTCGCTGGAGATCCTGGGCCGGGAGCGGACCCTGGCGCGGATCGACGCGGCGCTGGCCCGGCTCGCGGCCTGAGCGGAGCCGTCCCGGCCGTCCGGGCCCGCTCGGTGAGCGGAGCCACTGTATGAGCGGGGCGTCCCCGCTACCGTACGGATCATGACGATCCGCGCGGTCCTCTGGGACATAGACGACACGATCTTCGACTTCGGCCGTGCCGATACCGAGGGGATGTTCCAGCATCTCCGTACCGAGGGCCTGTCCGGCGGATTCACCTCCGCCGGACAGGCCCTCGGCCGTTGGAAGGAGATCACGGCGCTGCACTGGGCCCGCTTCACCGCGGGCGAGGTGGACTGGGAGGGGCAGCGCCGCGACCGGGTCCGGGCGTTCTCCGGGCAGCGGCTGAGCGACGAGGCGGCCGACGCCTGGTTCGGGCGCTATCTCGTCCACTTCCGGGCCGCCAGCTCCCTCTTCCCGGACGCGCTGCCGGCCCTCGACGCGCTGGGGGAGTACCGCCATGGCGCGCTCTCCAACTCCTCGCTCGCCGTCCAGGAGCCGAGGCTGGCGGCGCTCGGGGTGCGCGACCGCTTCGAGACCCTGCACTGCGGCGCCGATCTGGGGGTCGCCAAGCCGGTGGCCGAGGCGTTCCACATCGCCTGCCGGGCCCTTCGACTGCCGCCCCAGGAGGTCGCGTACGTCGGTGACGAGCCCGATATCGACGCCCGGGGCGCCGCCGAGGCAGGGCTGCTGGGCATCTGGCTGGACCGCGCCGACGACGGCGGCCGCCCCGAACTGACCCGGATCACCGGCCTCCACCAGCTCCCCGCGCTCCTGCGCGGGGATACCCGTTTTGGAGCGCCGGACACCTTCGGGTAATGTTCTTTCTGCGCCGCCCGGGAAGGCCGAAAAGCCCGAACGGACAGCGTAAACCAAGTAAGACCCCCTGCCGGGGGTTGCGCTTTGGTGGCCTATGGTGTAATTGGCAGCACGACTGATTCTGGTTCAGTTAGTCTTGGTTCGAGTCCAGGTAGGCCAGCTCGCAGAGCTCATCTGCAAAGCCCCCGTTGTGTAGCGGCCTAGCACGCTGCCCTCTCAAGGCAGTAGCGCCGGTTCGAATCCGGTCGGGGGTACAGATCCATCCTGTTGATCACCAGGGTCGCTCCCGGTGATCGCGCAGTGACAGTGGACCGGCTCCGGCCGGTCCCTGGATCGCTAGGGCCCCCGTTGTGTAGCGGCCTAGCACGCCGCCCTCTCAAGGCGGTAGCGCCGGTTCGAATCCGGTCGGGGGTACTGGTCTAAACCACCATGGCCTATGGTGTAATTGGCAGCACGACTGATTCTGGTTCAGTTAGTCTTGGTTCGAGTCCAGGTAGGCCAGCAGATCCCTGCGGATCTCACAGACTTGCCCCCGTTGTGTAGCGGCCTAGCACGCCGCCCTCTCAAGGCGGTAGCGCCGGTTCGAATCCGGTCGGGGGTACCAGCGAGAGAAGCCCCTCCGTGATCATCACGGAGGGGCTTTTCCGTGCCCGCACGCCGGTACGAGGATCCGTGCCCGCTCGGCGATACGGGTGCGGGGGTCCGGGTCCGGGTCCGGTCGGCGGTACGGGGAAACGCGAAGGGGCCGGGGCGGGCTCCCTCGCCCACCACGGCCCCTCTGGTCCTTGTCCGGCGCTGTACGACCCTTTCCGGTGCCGCCGGGTGTCTCCGTCAGCCGTTGCGGCGCAGTGCCTCGGAGAGCCGGCCCGCGGCGTCGATCACCGCCTGGGCGTGCATCCGCCCCGGGTGCCGGGTCAGCCGCTCGATCGGACCGGAGACCGACACGGCGGCCACCACACGGTTGGACGGGCCGCGTACGGGCGCGGAGACCGAGGCCACGCCCGGCTCGCGCTCACCGATCGACTGGGCCCAGCCCCGGCGCCGTACGCCCGAGAGGGCCGTCGCCGTGAAGCGTGCCCCCTGGAGCCCCCGGTGCAGCCGCTCCGGCTCCTCCCAGGCCATCAGGATCTGCGCGGACGAGCCCGCCTTCATCGTGAGCGTGGAGCCGACCGGGACGGTGTCCCGCAGTCCGGACAGCCGCTCGGCCGCCGCCACACAGATCCGCATGTCCCCCTGGCGCCGGTAGAGCTGGGCGCTCTCGCCCGTGATATCGCGCAGATGGGTGAGGACCGGCCCGGCGGTGGCCAGCAGGCGGTCCTCGCCCGCCGCCGCGGCCAGCTCGGCCAGCCGGGGGCCGAGGATGAACCGGCCCTGCATGTCCCGCGCCACCATCCGGTGGTGTTCCAGTGCCACGGCCAGGCGGTGGGCCGTCGGCCGTGCCAGCCCGGTCGCGGCCACCAGCCCGGCGAGGGTGGCCGGACCGGACTCCAGTGCGCTCAGAACCAGAGCCGCCTTGTCGAGTACGCCGACGCCGCTAGAGTTGTCCATGCAACGATACTTGCGTCTCACAGTGTGAAACGCAAGTTCACATCTTCCGAGAACCCGCCAGTCTGTAGTGGCGACGCCGATGCACCAAGGGCTCGCAACAGGTCTCGACATGTGCCGGCAGTGCGGCCGGCCGGAGGGAAAGCGATGGGTAGGACACTCGCGGAGAAGGTCTGGGACGATCATGTCGTCCGGCGCGCCGAAGGCGAGCCCGACCTCCTCTACATCGATCTGCACCTGCTGCACGAGGTCACCAGCCCGCAGGCGTTCGACGGTCTGCGCCTCGGCGGCCGGACCGTGCGGCGGCTCGACCTGACCATCGCCACCGAGGATCACAACACCCCCACCCTCGACATCGACAAGCCCATCGCGGACCCGGTCTCCCGCGCCCAGTTGGAGACCCTGCGCAAGAACTGCGCCGAGTTCGGGGTGCGGCTGCACCCGCTGGGCGATGTGGAGCAGGGTGTGGTCCATGTCGTGGGCCCCCAGCTGGGGCTGACCCAGCCCGGCACCACCGTGGTCTGCGGTGACTCCCACACCTCCACGCACGGCGCCTTCGGCGCGCTGGCCTTCGGCATCGGCACCTCCCAGGTGGAGCATGTGCTGGCCACCCAGACGCTGCCGATGGCCCGGCCGAAGAACATGGCGATCACCATCGAGGGCGATCTGCCCGACGGGGTCACCGCCAAGGACCTGATCCTGGCGATCATCGCCCGCATCGGCACCGGTGGCGGCCAGGGCTATGTCCTGGAGTATCGGGGCGAGGCCATCGAGAAACTCTCGATGGAGGCCCGGATGACCATCTGCAACATGTCCATCGAGGCCGGCGCCCGTGCGGGCATGATCGCCCCCGATGAGACCACCTTCGCCTATCTCCAGGGCCGTGCCCACGCCCCCGAGGGCGCCGACTGGGACGCCGCCGTGGCGTACTGGAGCACCCTGCGCACCGACGACGACGCGGTCTTCGACGCCGAGGTCGTCATCGACGCCACCGAGCTGGCCCCGTTCGTCACCTGGGGCACCAACCCGGGCCAGGGCGCTCCGCTCTCGGCGAACGTCCCCGATCCCGCTTCGTACGAGGACGCTTCGGAGCGCCTGGCCGCCGAAAAGGCGCTGGAGTACATGGGGTTGACCGCCGGACAGCCGCTGCGGGACATCACCGTGGACACCGTCTTCGTAGGCTCCTGCACCAACGGCCGGATCGAGGACCTGCGCTCGGCCGCCTCCATCCTGGACGGCCGCAAAATCGCCGACGGGGTACGGATGCTGGTCGTCCCCGGCTCCGTCCGGGTCGCCCTCCAGGCCATGGAGGAGGGGCTGGACAAGGTCTTCACCGCCTCCGGCGCCGAATGGCGGCACGCGGGCTGTTCGATGTGTCTGGGCATGAACCCCGACCAACTCGCCCCCGGCGAGCGCTCCGCCTCCACCTCCAACCGCAACTTCGAGGGCCGCCAGGGCAAGGGCGGACGGACCCACCTGGTCTCTCCCCAGGTCGCCGCCGCCACCGCGGTGCTCGGACATCTGGCCGCCCCGGCCGATCTCACCGACGCCGCCGCCGCCGACCGTACGCCCGCTGGAGTCTGATCAGCCATGGAAGCATTCACCGCACACACCGGCCGGGCCGTCCCGCTGCGCCGCAGCAATGTCGACACCGACCAGATCATCCCCGCCCACTGGCTGAAGAAGGTCACCCGGGACGGCTTCGAGGACGGCCTCTTCGAGGCCTGGCGCAAGGACCCCGCCTTCGTCCTCAACCTGCCCGAGCGGCAGGGAGCGACGGTCCTGGTCGCGGGCCCCGACTTCGGTACCGGATCCTCCCGTGAGCACGCCGTCTGGGCGCTCCAGAACTTCGGCTTCAAGACCGTGATCTCCGCCCGGTTCGCCGACATCTTCCGGGGGAACTCGCTGAAGAACGGCCTGCTGACCGTGGTGCTGCCGCAGGAGACCGTGGACCGGCTCTGGGAGCTGACCGAGGCCGACCCCACCGCCGAGATCACCGTCGACCTGGAGGCCCGCGAGGTCCGGGCCGAGGGGATCACCGCCCCGTTCGAGCTGGACGAGAACGCCCGCTGGCGGTTGCTGAACGGGCTGGACGACATCAGCCTCACTCTTCAGCACGAAACGGACATCGCGGACTACGAGCAGGCCCGCCCGGCCTTCAAACCGCGCACGCTTCAGGTCTGATCAGCGGCTTTCCCCGACTGCGCCCCCCACCGCCCGGTGGGGGGCGCAGTCGTCTGTTGAGACCCCGCCGGGCGACAACTCGCCCCAGATGGCACAATCGGTGCATGGAACGCGACAGTCAACTCAAGCTCTACGCGACTGTCGCCACCCGATTGAAGGATGCGCACACGACTGTGCGCGCACTGCAAGTCCCGGAGAGCGTAAGGAAGGCGCTCGTCCGGAAGCTGCTGGTCATCACGGCCGCGGCGAAGCACGATCTCCCGGGCGCCGCCCGGCGTCTGGACCGCTTGATGAAGGACCTCTCCGAAGGTCGATTCCCTGAAGGCGACTGACATCCGAACTCCCGCGGAGCCGACTTCCGTAGTCGACTTCGTTGCGGCACTAGGGTGATTAGACCGTTTCGTGTTTGATTTGCGGTATATATCTGCCTAACGTGCGAAAAAGCCTGGACGGTTTCGTTCGGGCAATGTCTCCGAAGGGGAAGACGTGAACAAGGCGCAGCTAGTAGAAGCGATTGCCGACAAGCTCGGCGGCCGTCAGCAGGCCGCGGACGCCGTGGACGCCGTGCTGGACGCGATCGTCCGTGCGGTCGTCGCCGGGGACCGGGTCTCGGTCACCGGTTTCGGTTCGTTCGAGAAGGTCGAGCGTCCCGCCCGCTACGCCCGTAACCCGCAGACGGGTGAGCGGGTGCGGGTCAAGAAGACCTCGGTGCCCCGCTTCCGTGCGGGTCAGGGCTTCAAGGACCTGGTCAGCGGCACGAAGAAGCTTCCGCGCGGCGGTGAGGTCTCGGTCAAGAAGGCGCCCAAGGGCAGCCTGACCGGCGGTGCTTCCGCGACCGTGAAGAAGGCCGCGGCCAAGAAGGCCACGGCGAAGAAGGCGACCACCGCCAAGAAGGCGGTCGCGAAGAAGACCGTGGCCAAGAAGGCGGCACCGGCGAAGAAGGCCACCACGGCCAAGAAGGCGGCACCGGCCAAGAAGGCCACCACCGCCAAGAAGGCCGCGCCCGCCAAGAAGGCCACCGCGGTCAAGAAGACGGTCGCCAAGAAGACGGCTCCGGCGAAGAAGGCCACCGCCAAGAAGGCGCCGGCGAAGAAGACGACCGCGCGCAAGACCGCCGCCAAGAAGACCGCGACCGCGCGGAAGCGCTAGCGGCGGACGGCTGACGGCCGTCGGGCCCCTCATGCGCCGGGCCGGGCTCCTCTCGGGGAGCCCGGCCCGCGGTGCGCGACCGGCCCGCACACACCCCCTGGCGGCGTGCGCGATACCCACGCCGGGGGCGGTGAATCAGCAGGTCAGAACGTTTGCAGGGTGACCAGGACGATCCGGCGCCCGGCGCCCTCGCCGGTGGTCTCGATCCGGACCCGCTGGCCGGGCCTGAGCAGCCGCAGCCCGCCCGCGTCAAAGGCGGCGGTGTCGAACTCCACCGGGGTGCCGTCGTCGAGCAGCACGCTCCCGCTGCGGGTCTCGGGGTCGTATGTGTACGAGGTCGCCTGCATACCCGCCAGCTTATGCCGTGTACGGGGGTCACCGCCGCGCGCCCGGGAGGCGTACGCCCCGCTCGCGTACGGTCCGCGGGCCGTTCCGGGGAGGCGCACGGGTCCCGGTGGCCGGTGTGCCGGGGTGCCCGGGCGGGTCCGCGGGGCCCGCTTCCGTACCCCCGTCGGCGTAACCGGCGCCCGGAAAATCTCGAACGGGTGCCCAGGGGGCCCGCGCGGGGGCCGGTTCAGCCCTCCGGGACGGGGGCCGACGCGAGGCTTTCCGTCGTACGGGGACCGACGCCCAGGGCGAGCGCCGCCGCCAGATCGTCGCCCGTGTCCACATCCCGGCGCACCGAATCCACCCCGTCGAGCCGGATTTCCACCGCACCCGAGGCGGAATGCCGACTCCGTGAGCGGCCCCCGAAACCCGGGCGCAATTCAACCCCCCGCCCCGCCGCCAGCAAAGTCGTCCCGATACCGGCCGCGTCCGGCAGAAAAGCCCGGGGAAATCCGGCCGCATGGGAGAGTACGCGTGCCAATTCCGCCGGCCGGAGCGCGGGTAGATCCGCATTGAGCGCGGCCACCGGAACTCCGGGCCGGGTCCCCCGTACCGCCAGGACCCCGTGGACCAGGGCCGCGTTGAGCCCGTCCCCCGGGGTGTCCGGCACGATCCGCGCGCCCAGCCGCGCCAGCGCCCCGCCCGCCGTGCGGTCGTCCGTGACCACCGCCACATCCCGTACCGCCGGACAGGCCAGCGCCGCGGCCACCGTGTCCAGCGCGAACGCGAGGGCGAGCCGGGGCCGCAGCGCCTCCCCAGCGGTGCTCGCCAGTCGGCTCTTGGCCAGGGTCAGGGGCTTGAGGGGGATCACCAGCGACCACTCGCCGACCGGGGCCGTCCGGCCGCCGGTCCGGGGGCCGCCCGGGGGGTCCTGTCTTCCGTCCGTGCGCATCGGGCCCATTGTCGCCCGGCGGCCCGACGACCCGGGAGCCGGTCCGGTGACCGGGGCGTACGGTGTCCTCGACAGACAAGGTGCCTGGGGCGACACTTGACCTCCGGCCACCGGCAAAAGCCCCGGCCAGAGGGAAGGGTATCCGAGTGTTCCGCCGTAGAATCGGCTTCTGGTACCGCCTCGCGGCGGCCATCGCCAAGCCGCCGCTCCTGCTTCTGTTCAAACGGGACTGGCGGGGAACGGAACACATTCCGGCCGAGGGCGGATTCATCACCGCGATCAACCACAACTCGTATCTCGACCCGCTCTCCTACGCCCATTACCAGTACAACACGGGCCGGGTTCCCCGGCTGCTGGCGAAAGCGGCGCTGTTCCGGACCCCCTTTGTGGGGATGATGCTCCGCAGGACCGGGCAGATCCCCGTCTACCGGGAGTCCACCGACGCCCTGGACGCCTTCCGGGCCGCCGTCGAGGCGATCGAGGCGGGCGACTGTGTGGCCTTCTACCCCGAGGGCACCATCACCCGGGACCCGGAGATGTGGCCCATGGCCGGCAAGACCGGCGCCGCCCGGATCGCGCTGCGGACCCGGTGCCCCGTCATCCCCGTCGCGCAGTGGGGCGCCAACCTCGCGATGCCGCCGTACGCCCGGGAGCGGAAGCTGCGGCTCTTCCCCCGCAAGACCCTGATCGTGCAGGCCGGGCCGCCCGTCGACCTCAGCCGGTTCTACGATCGTGAGCCGACCCCGGAAGTCCTCCGCGAGGCGACCGAGGCCATCATGGCCGCGATCACCGCGCAGCTGGAGGACGTACGCGGGGAGAAGGCACCCTCCGAGCCGTACGACCACCGCATGGCCCGGGCAGAACAGCGGCGCAAGGCCGCAGGGGAAGGAATGCTGTGACACACCCCGCGAAGGCGGCCGTCTTCGGGACGGGCTCTTGGGGAACGGCCTTCGGCATGGTGCTCGCCGACGCGGGCTGCGAGGTGACCCTCTGGGGCCGCCGCGCCGAACTCGCCGAGGCCGTCAACACCACCCGGAGCAATCCCGACTATCTGCCGGGCATCGAGCTGCCCGCCCGGCTGCGGGCCACCACCGACCCGGCCGAGGCGCTGGACGGCGCGGACTTCACCGTCCTCGCCGTCCCCTCGCAGACCCTGCGCGCCAATCTCGCCGCCTGGACCCCGCTGCTGCCCGCCGACACCGTCCTGGTCTCGCTGATGAAGGGCGTGGAACTGGGCACCGCGAAGCGGATGAGCGAGGTCATCCAGGAGGTGGCCGCCGTCCCCGCCGAGCGGGTCGCCGTGGTCACCGGCCCCAACCTCGCCAAGGAGATCGCCCAGCGCCGGCCCGCCGCCGCCGTGGTCGCCTGCCGGGACGAGGCCGTGGCCCAGCGCCTCCAGGCGTACTGCCACACCCCGTACTTCCGCCCGTACACCAACACCGATGTGGTCGGCTGTGAACTCGGCGGCGCGGTCAAGAACGTCATCGGGCTCGCCGTGGGCATCGCCGACGGCATGGGCCTCGGCGACAACGCCAAGGGCTCGCTCATCACCCGGGGCCTGGCCGAGACCACCCGGCTGGGACTCGCCATGGGCGCCGACCCGCTGACCTTCTCCGGCCTCGCGGGCCTCGGTGACCTGGTGGCGACCTGCTCGTCGCCGCTCTCCCGGAACCACACCTTCGGCACCAACCTCGGCCGGGGGATGACCCTTCAGGAGACCATCGCGGTCACCAAGCAGACCGCCGAGGGCGTCAAGTCCTGTGAGTCGGTGCTCGATCTGGCCCGCCGCCACGGGGTCGACATGCCCATCACCGAGACCGTGGTGGACATCGTCCACGACGGCAAGCCCCCGGTCGTGGCCCTCAAGGAGCTGATGTCGCGCAGCGCCAAGCCCGAACGCCGCTGAACACCCGGGGGCGCCGAGCACCCGGGTGTGCTGAGCACCCGGGGGCCGCCGAGCCCCCGGGTCGACCGTTCGAACGGCGCCCGGCCTCGCCGTTCACCGGCGCCGGCCGGGCGTTCCCCGGCGGGCGCGCCCTCTTCGGGCCACCCGGGTGGCCTGTGCCGACACTGCTGTCGGTGGCGGGTGCACGGTAGTCTCAGGGCGATATGAGCACCGAAAATCTCCCCCAGAGTCCCGAACAGCCGGGTTGTGAAGAGCCGATCCGCAAGCCGCGTGTGGCCGTCGTCTTCGGCGGCCGCAGCTCCGAGCACGGGATCTCCGTGGTCACCGCCGGTGCCGTGCTCCGGGCCATCGACCGCTCCGTGTACGACGTGCTGCCCATCGGCATCACCGCGGACGGCCGCTGGGCACTGACCGCCGACGAGCCCGACCGGATGGCGATCACCGAGCGCCGCACCCCCAGCGTGGACGAGCTGGCCGAGTCGACCGAGGGCGACATCGTGCTCTCCGTCCACCCGGGCAACCGCGAGGTCGTCTACTCCGAGCCCGGCTCCGTGCCCAAGGCGCTCGGCGAGGTCGATGTGGTCTTCCCCGTGCTCCACGGTCCCTACGGCGAGGACGGCACCCTCCAGGGGCTGCTGGAGCTGGCCGGGGTGCCCTATGTCGGCGCCGGTGTGCTCTCCTCGGCCGTGGGCCAGGACAAGGAGTACATGAAGCGGATCTTCACCTCCTTCGGGCTGCCCGTCGGCCCCTATGTGGTGGTCCGGCCGCGCGAGTGGGAGCAGGATCCCGCCGCCGCCCGGAAGAAGATCGTGGACTTCGCCGGGGACCACGGCTGGCCGGTCTTCGTGAAGCCCGCCCGCGCCGGGTCCTCCATCGGCATCACCAAGGTGGACGACCTCTCCGGGCTGGACGAGGCCATCGCCGAGGCCCAGCGCCACGACCCGAAGATCCTGGTCGAGGCGCTGATCCGGGGCCGTGAGATCGAGTGCGGAGTGCTGGAGTTCGAGGACGGGCCGCGCGCCAGCGTCCCGGCCGAGATCCCGCCGGTCCAGTCGCACGAGTTCTACGACTTCGAGGCCAAGTACATCGACTCGGCCTCCGGGATCGTGCCCGCGCCGCTGACCGAGGAGCAGACCGCCGAGGTCCGCCGGCTGGCGGTCGCCGCGTTCGAGGCCGCGTCCTGCGAGGGACTGGTCCGCGCCGACTTCTTCCTCGCGGAGGACGGCACCTTCGTCATCAACGAGATCAACACCATGCCCGGGTTCACCCCGATCTCCATGTACCCGCGGATGTGGCAGGAGACCGGGGTCCCCTACACCGAGCTGGTGGACCGGCTGATCCAGGCGGCGCTGCGCCGCAGCACCGGGCTGCGCTAGAGACCGTCGCGAGGAGAGGCCGCCCTTTCCGCGCCTGCCCCGTCCGGCTCCCGGGCGGGGGCACGGCGCAGTACGATCACGGCGTCCGGACGGCCGCCGCCGGGCCCGTGGTCCCTGCCGCAGCGAGCGGCCGGACGGAGGGAGCGGTGGTGACGCCCAACAGCGGGCCGGCCGGGCGGTGTGCGGCGCCCGGCCCGCGCGGACGGGGGCTACAGATGCACGACCGGGCAGGTCAGTGTGCGGGTGATGCCCTCCACCCGCTGCACCTTGGCGACCACCAGGCGGCCGAGGGCGTCGACCGTGTCGGCCTGGGCGCGCACGATCACGTCATAGGGACCGGTCACATCCTCCGCCTGCATCACTCCGTCGATCTTTCCGATGACCTCGGCGACGGTCGACGCCTTGCCCACTTCGGTCTGAATCAGGATGTACGCCTGTACCACGGAACCTCCAGGGCGACCCGAGGAAGATGTCCCCTACCGTCGGTGGGGAGACCCCGGGGGAGAGAAAGGGACGCCACGGTATCGCGTCGCCCCGCGCCACGGGGAGACCCGGGTCCCCGGGCGGGCCGACCGGTGCGGTGCGCCGGTCACAGAAGGCCACTCGTCTCCCGACGGTACCGAGGGCGGGAGGGCGCCGCGAACCGGGGGCGGGCGGTGGTGTGCGGCGCCCCGCCGGGCCGGGGGTGACCGTACGGAACGGCCGCGCGGCACCCCGTACACCACCGCCACAAGGCTTGCGCCGGAGATCCGGCGGTACCAGGGTTGCGCCGGACGGCCGGTGCGACCGGGGTCCCGCCGGAGCTGCGGCGGTTACGAGGGTCCCACCGGGCGGCCGGTGGGACGAGGCTCTCCGCCGGACGGCCGGCGGGGCTGAGACACCCCACCGGGCGGCCGGCGGGGCGAGGGTCCCCGCCCGAGCGTCGGCGGGGACGACGGAGAGGTGAGACTTCGGTGAAGGGCACTGTGGGCGAGCTGGGGGAGTTCGGGCTCATCAAAGAGCTGACCTCCCGGCTCACCTCCACCCCCGCGGTCCGGATCGGACCGGGTGACGACGCCGCGGTCGTGGCCGCGCCCGACCGCAGGGTCGTGGCGAGCACGGACATCCTCCTGGAGGGCCGCCACTTCCGGCGCGACTGGTCCACCGCCTACGACGTGGGCCGCAAGGCCGCCGCCCAGAATCTGGCCGACATCGCGGCCATGGGCGCCGTACCCACCTCGATCCTGCTCGGTCTGGTCGTCCCCGCCGACCTCCCCGTCACCTGGGCCACCGAACTCATGGACGGCATCCGGGACGAGTGCCAGGTCGCGGGCGCCGCCGTGGTCGGCGGGGATGTCGTCGGCGGTGAGCTGATCACCCTCGCCATCACCGCCCTCGGGGATCTGCGGGGCCATGAACCGGTCACCCGGGGAGGCGCGCAGGCCGGCGATGTCGTCGCGTACACCGGCTGGCTCGGCTGGTCCGCCGCCGGGCACGCGGTGCTCTCCCGGGGCTTCCGCTCGCCCCGCGCCTTTGTCGAGGCCCATCGCCGCCCCGAGCCGCCGTACCACGCGGGTCCCGCCGCCGCCGGACTCGGCGCGACCGCGATGTGCGACATCAGCGACGGTCTCATCGCCGACCTCGGCCATATCGCCGAGGCCAGCAAGGTCCGGATCGATCTCCGCTCCGGCTCCATCGACATCCCCAGCCAGATGAACGACATCGGCCAGGCCGTCGGCGTCGACCCGCTCCAGTGGGTGCTCACCGGGGGAGAGGACCACGCCATCGTGGCCACCTTCCCCCGGGACACCAAGCTGCCCGCCCGCTGGAAGGTGATCGGGGAGGTGCTGCACCCCTCCGCACTGCCGCAGGTCACCGTGGACGGCGCGCCCTGGCACACCGTGGGCGGCTGGGACCACTTCGGAACAACGGAGGCACCGTGAGACTGCCGCTCGTCCTGACCGTCGCCGGATCCGACTCCGGCGGCGGCGCCGGGATCCAGGCCGACCTCAAGACCATGCTGGCCCTCGGCACCCATGGGATGAGCGTGGTCGCCGCCGTGACCGCGCAGAACTCCCGGGGCGTCCAGGGGTACTGGGAACTGCCGCCGGAGGCCGTACGGGCCCAGTACCGCAGCGTCGTCGACGACATCGGGGTCCAGGCGGTGAAGACCGGGATGCTGGCCTCCGCCCCCCTGGTGGAGACCGTCGCCGAACTCCTCGCGGGCACCGACGCCCCGATCGTGGTCGACCCCGTCGGCGTCTCCAAACACGGTGACCGGCTGCTGGCCGACTCCGCGGTGGCCGCGGTCCGCGAGCGGCTGCTGCCGGTCGCCACCCTCGCCACCCCCAACCTGGACGAGGTGACACAGCTCACCGGGGTCGAGGTCACCGAGGAGAAGGAGATGCGTCCGGCCGCCGACGCGCTGCTGGCGCTGGGGCCGCGCTGGGTGCTGATCAAGGGCGGGCATCTGCCCGGGGAGGCCGTGGACCTGCTCACCGACGGCGCCGAGGAGCACTGGCTGCGGGCGCCCCGGCTGGACAACCGCCACACCCATGGGACCGGCTGCACCCTCGCCTCGGCCATCGCCGCCGGGCTCGCCAAGGGGCTGACCGTGCCGGAGTCGGTCCGGGCGGCGAAGGAGTACATCACCGGGGCGATAGCCGCCGGTTTTCCGCTCGGGGACGGTATCGGGCCGGTCGACCACGGCTGGCGGTTCCGCGAACCCCTCTCCTGACCGCCGCCCCCGTCGGCGCGGGTTCACTCACGGTGGAAATGGACCGGGCCCCGGTCCGTTCCCCCGTGAGTACGGGGGAACGGACCGGGGCCCGGGTACGGCAGAAGCCGGTTCACCGAGGTGAACCGGCTTCCAAGGCAACCGCAGGGGCTGCGCTACGACGATAGGTCGGTGTTAGCGCGAGACCTTGCCGGCCTTGATGCACGAGGTGCAGACATTGAGCCGCTTCGGCGTCCGACCGACCACGGCACGCACGCGCTGGATGTTCGGGTTCCAGCGACGGGACGTACGGCGGTGCGAGTGCGAAATGTTGTTGCCGAAGCCCGGCCCCTTGCCGCAGACGTCGCAGTTGGCAGCCACGGGTCACTCCAAAGACTTCAGATGCACTTACAGTGAAATCCGGCGTGCCGGAGATCAGTGAGCTGAAATCGGTGGCCTGCCGGGGGAAACGCCCGATTTTCATCGGGCAACCGGAGCAGCATACAACGGCTGCGTCCGCAGTACGAAACTACCACGACCTGTCCGGACCCCACCCCGCCACCCGCACCGGGACGGGGTCTACCCTGCGGTGCGACCCGCGACCCACCCCCGCCAGGCCGGACCCGGGCCGTGCCCAGTCGTTTCAGAGGAGGCCCCCACGGTGCCGCAGACGCCGCAGAATCTCGACGCCGCAGCGGTACGGGCCTGGTGCGCGAAGGCCCTGGAGGCGCTGGGCCGGGAGCGGGAGGACATCGACGCGATCAATGTCTATCCGGTCGCGGACGGTGACACCGGGACCAATCTCTATCTGACCGTGGAATCCGCCGCCCTCGCCGTGGAGGCCGTCTTCACCGCCCATGAGACCCGGGCCGGGCTCCCGGACGTCCATGACGCGGTACGGGCCATGGCCCACGGGGCGCTCATCGGCGCCCGGGGCAACTCCGGGACCATCCTCGCCCAGCTGCTCCGGGGCATCGCCGACGCGATCGGCGCCGGGGAACCGCTCCCCGGGGCGCTGCGCCGGGCCGCCGTCCTCGCCCGGGACGCCGTCGCCCACCCCGTCGAGGGCACCATCCTCACCGTCGCGGGCGCCGCCGCGGACGCCGCCGGGGCGGTGGAGCCCCCCTGGGCGACCGTCCCGGCCGCCCGCGCCGCCTACGAGGGGGCGAGGACCGCCCTGGACGCCACCCCGGGACAGCTCCCCGCGCTGGGCAGGGCCGGCGTCGTGGACGCGGGCGGCCGCGGCCTGCTCGCGGTCCTCGGCGCCCTGGTGGCCGCCGTCAGCGGGGAGGAGCCCGCCGCCCCGGCCCCGCTGCGGCACGGCGTCCTGCCCGCCCCCGGCACCGCCTGCGCCCCCGGCGGCCCCGCCTTCGAGGTCATCTACCTCCTGGACGCCGACGACACCGCCGTCGCCCGGCTGCGGACCCGGCTCGACGCCCTCGGCGACTCCCTCGTCGTGGTCGGCGGCGACGGCCTGTGGAATGTGCACGTCCATGTCGACGACGCGGGCGCCGCCGTGGAGGCGGGCGTCGAGGCGGGCCGCCCGCACCGGATCCGCATCACCCACTTCGCCGCCGCCCCGGCGCCCGCCCCCGCACCCGGGCCGGACACCGGGGAGGGCCCCGCCCGCCGGGCCGTGGTCGTGGTCGTCCCCGGCGAAGGACTCGCCGACCTCTGCGCCGCCGCCGGGGCCACCACCGTGGTCGCCCGGCCCGGGGAGCCCCCCGCCAGCGGCGAGCTGGTGGACGCCATCCGCCGCACCGGCGCCCGCGAGGTGGTGCTGCTGCCCAACGCGGCCGAGCTGCGCCACACCGCCGCCGCCGCGGCCGACCAGGCACGGGCCGAGGGGATCAGGGTCGCCCTGGTGCCCACCCGCGCCGCCGTCCAGGGGATCGCCGCCCTCGCCGTCCATGAGCCGGACCGCCGCTTCGACGAGGACGTGGTCGCCATGACCGCCGCCGCCGGGGCCACCCGCCATGCCGAGCTGACCGTCGCCGAGCGCCAGTCCTGGACCTCGGCGGGCATCTGCCAGGCGGGCGATGTGCTCGGGCTCATAGACGGCGATGTGGCGGTGATCGGCACCGATGTCACCGCCACCGCCACCGCCGTGCTCGACCGGATGCTCGCGGCGGGCGGCGAACTCGTCACCGTCGTCCTCGGCGAGGAGATCCCCGGCGACGAGGTGCCCGCCCTCCTCGAACGCCATGTGCGCGACACCTACCTCGCCGTCGACACCGTCACGTACCACGCGGGACGGGGCTCCCCGCTGCTGCTCATCGGCGTGGAGTAGCCCCTTCGCGGGCACCCGGGGCCCTTCCCCCGGGCACCCCGGGCCGGGCGCTCCGCGCGCGCGTTGTCCACAGCTCGCCGCGGATGTCGGTGCCGTGGTGTGCAATGGGTCGTGTGCCCGAGCGTGACAAGACCCAGAAGACCACCTCCCCGACCCGGACCGCCCCCGGGGGCGAGCCCCTGAGCGAGCCGCTCGCCCGGACCCTCGGCCCGGCGACCGCCAAGGTCCTCGGCGAGCAGCTGGGGCTGCGCACCGTCGGCGACCTGCTCCACCACTACCCCCGCCGGTACGAGGAGCGCGGCCGGCTCACCCGCCTCGCCGACCTCCCGCTGGACGAGGACGTCACCGTGGTGGCCCAGGTCGCCGACGCCCGGGTGCACACCTTCAACGGCGGCCGGGGCAGACGCCTGGAGGTGACCATCACCGACGGCAGCGGCCGGCTCCAGCTGGTCTTCTTCGGCCGGGGCGTCCACAAGCCCCACCAGGAGCTGCTGCCGGGCACCCGGGCGATGTTCGCCGGCCATGTCTCCGTCTTCAACCGCCGCCTCCAGCTCGCCCACCCCTCGTACGCCCGCCTCGGCGGCGCCGACGACCCGGAGGACCCGGCCTCCTGGGCGGGCGCCCTGATCCCGATCTACCCCGCCTGCAAGGGGATGGAGTCCTGGAAGATCGCCAAGGCGGTCGACGCGGTGCTCCCGCGCCGGACCGAGGCGGTGGACCCGCTGCCGCCCGCGCTGCGCGAGGGCCGCGGCTTCGTCGCCCTCGACCAGGCGCTGTTCGGGATCCACCGCCCGCAGACCAAGGCGGACATCGAGACCGCCCGCACCCGGCTGAAGTGGGACGAGGCCTTCGTCCTCCAGGTGGCGCTGGCCCGCCGCCGCCTCGCCGACACCCAGCTGCCCGCCGTGGCCCGCCGCCCGGTCCCCGGCGGGATCCTCGACGCCTTCGACGAACGGCTGCCCTTCACCCTCACCGAGGGACAGCGGAAGGTCACCGGGGAGATCTTCGACGATCTCGCCACCGAACACCCGATGCACCGGCTGCTCCAGGGCGAGGTCGGCTCCGGCAAGACCCTGGTCGCGCTGCGCGCGATGCTCGCCGTGGTGGACACGGGCGGCCAGGCGGCGATGCTCGCCCCCACCGAGGTCCTGGCCCAGCAGCACCACCGCTCGATGGTGGAGATGATGGGCGACCTCGCCGACGGAGGGCGGCTCGGCGCCCCCGAGCGGGCCACCCGGGTGGTGCTGCTCACCGGCTCCATGGGCGCCGCCGCCCGCCGTGCGGCCCTGCTGGACCTGGTCACCGGCGAGGCCGGCATCGTGATCGGCACCCATGCCCTGATCGAGGACACGGTCCGCTTCCACGATCTGGGCCTGGTCGTCGTGGACGAGCAGCACCGCTTCGGGGTGGAGCAGCGGGACGCCCTGCGCTCCAAGGGGAAGCAGCCGCCGCATCTGCTGGTGATGACGGCCACCCCGATCCCGCGCACGGTGGCGATGACCGTCTTCGGCGATCTGGAGACCTCGGTCCTGGACCAGCTCCCGGCGGGCCGCTCGCCGATCGCCAGCCATGTGGTCCCGGCCCGGGACAAGCCGCACTTCCTCGCCCGCGCCTGGGAGCGGGTGCGCGAGGAGGTGGCCAAGGGGCACCAGGCGTATGTCGTCTGCCCGCGCATCGGCGACGAGGAGGACGGCCCGGCGAAGCGCTCCACCGGGTCCCGGGCCGCCGCCACCGGCACCGGCACCGGCATGGAATCCGATGCCGGGGGAGAGGCCGACGAGGGCGCCGCCACCGACGACAAGCGCCCCCCGCTGGCCGTGCTGGAGGTCGCCGAGCAGCTGGCCCGGGGCCCCCTCGCCGGGCTCCGGGTCGAGGTGCTGCACGGCAGGATGCCCCCCGACGACAAGGACGCGGTGATGCGCCGCTTCGCCGCGGGCGAGGCCGATGTGCTGGTCGCCACCACCGTCATCGAGGTCGGGGTGAACGTCCCCAACGCCACCGCGATGGTGATCATGGACGCGGACCGGTTCGGTGTCTCCCAGCTCCACCAGCTGCGCGGCCGGGTGGGCCGGGGCTCGGCCCCCGGGCTCTGTCTGCTGGTCACCGAGATGCCGGAGGCGAGCCCCGCCCGGGGCCGGCTCGGCGCGGTCGCCGCCACCCTCGACGGCTTCGAGCTGTCCCGCATCGACCTGGAGCAGCGCCGTGAGGGCGATGTCCTCGGCCAGGCCCAGTCGGGCGTCCGCTCCTCGCTGCGGATGCTCACCGTCATCGACGACGAGGAGGTCATCGCCGCCGCCCGGGAGGAGGCGACCCGGGTGGTCCGGGAGGATCCGGAGCTGGCTCACACCCCCGGGCTGCGGCTGGCCCTGGACGCCCTCCTCGACCAGGACCGCGAGCAGTACCTCGACAAGGGCTGAGGGGCTCAAAGGGCTGAGAGGCCGAAGGACCGGGAGACCCAGGGGCTGAGACACTGGCGGTGGACGGGGTTCCCCGTCGCAGAGCCCAGAGACAGGACCGAGACCGAGATGACCCGCGTGATCGCCGGCACCGCCGGTGGACGCCGCCTGGCGGTACCGCCGGGCACCGGCACCCGCCCCACGTCGGACCGCGCGCGGGAAGGGCTCTTCTCCAGCTGGGACGCGCTCCTCGGCGGTCTGGACGGGCTGCGGGTCGCCGATCTGTACGCCGGCTCCGGCGCGGTCGGCCTGGAGGCGCTCTCCCGGGGCGCCGCCCACGCCCTGCTGGTGGAGGCGGACGCGCGGGCCGCCCGTACCGTCCGGGAGAACG
This sequence comes from Streptomyces sp. NPDC000594, assembly GCF_040299965.1. NCBI lineage: Bacteria > Bacillati > Actinomycetota > Actinomycetes > Kitasatosporales > Streptomycetaceae > Streptomyces > Streptomyces sp. NPDC000594. The sequence continues at coordinate 72,033 of NZ_JBEPCY010000035.1, forward strand.
TCCGGGCGCTGGCCCTGCCCGGCGCCGAGGTCCGTACCGGCCGGGCCGAGCAGGTCGTCCAGGGACCGCCCCCCGGGACCCCCTACGACGTGGTCTTCCTGGACCCTCCGTACGCCGTCACCGATGACGATCTCCGGGAGATCCTGATCACACTCCGCTCCGGGGGCTGGCTCACCGGCGACGCCGTCGCGACCGTGGAGCGCAGCACCAGGGGCGGATCCTTCGTCTGGCCCGCGGGTTTCACACCCCTGCGGGCCCGTCGCTACGGCGAGGGGACGCTTTGGTACGGTCGCGCAGCCTCTTCCGACTCTTCCGTCGAAGAGGCTCCGACGTGCGAAGACATCCCATGACCGGACCGGAGAGCGAGGGACTTCCAGTGCGCCGCGCAGTCTGTCCGGGGTCATTCGACCCCATCACCAACGGACACCTCGACATCATCGCCCGCGCCGCGAAGCTGTACGACGAGGTCTACGTCGCGGTGATGATCAACCAGTCCAAGAAGGGGCTGTTCACCGTCGACGAGCGGATGGCCCTCATCCGCGAGGTGACCTCGGAGTACGGCAATGTCATCGTGGAGTCCCACCACGGGCTCCTGGTGGACTTCTGCAAGGACCGGGAGATCCCCGCCATCGTCAAGGGGCTGCGCGCGGTCAGCGACTTCGACTACGAACTCCAGATGGCCCAGATGAACATCGGTCTCTCGGGTGTCGAGACGCTCTTCGTCCCCACCAACCCCACCTATAGCTTCCTCTCGTCCAGCCTGGTCAAGGAGGTGGCGGCGTGGGGCGGCGATGTCTCCCATCTGCTGCCGCCCGCCGTGAGCACCGCCCTCGCCGAGCGGCTGCGCGAGCGCGCCTGAGCCCGCCCGAGCCCGCTGACACCCCGCCGGCCGGCTGACGTTCGGTCCTTCGGCGGCGGCCGGGGGCGCGGGCGCCGTACAGTCTTCCCGTCCGCCCCGAGGGCGGGCGTGGAGAGACGGACCGGACGGATCCGGTGAGCGGGGATCCGGCGGAGACCAGCGGAGAGTGGCGGACCCCGTGGACGTGCAGAAGAAGCTCGATGAGATCGTCCGGGCGGTCGGTGGCGCCCGGTCCATGCCGATGTCGGCGTCCTGCGTGGTCAACCGCGCCGAGCTGCTGGCCATGCTCGAAGAAGTGAGAGCGGCCCTGCCCGGCTCGCTCGCGCAGGCCCGGGAGGTGATCGGGGACCGGGAACAGCTGGTCGCCGAGGCCCACCGGGAGGCCCAGCGGATCATCGAGACCGCCCATGCCGAGCGCGGCTCGCTGGTCTCCTCCACCCAGGTCGCCCGCCGGTCCCAGGACGAGGCGGACCGGATCCTGGCGGAGGCCCGCCGGGAGGCCGAGGAGATCCGCGCCGAGGCCGACGACTATGTCGACTCCAAGCTGGCCAACTTCGAGGTCGTCCTCACCAAGACCATCGGCTCCGTGGACCGGGGCCGGGAGAAGTTGCTGGGCCGGGGCCCGGGCACCGGCGGGGAGCCCTCCCCGGGCGACGGCGGGGCCCCGGGGCGGAGCGCCGATCCCGACGTCCCCGAGCACAGCGCGGACCCGCAGACCCTGATCCATCGCGCCGACGGCTATGTGGACGCCAAGCTCGGCGCCTTCGAGGCGGTGCTCAGCAAGACCCTGGAGGCGGTCGGCCGGGGCCGGCTCAAGCTCCAGGGGCGGACCACCGGGGACGCCCTCGGCGAGCATCTGGCCGCCCAGGACGCGGCGGGCACCGCCCGGCGCCACACCAGTGACGCCGAGTATCTGGCCGGTCTCGCGGAGCTGGCCGAGCCGGAGGGCCGGCCGGCGGCGCGAACGGCCCCGTCGGCCCCGCCCGTACCCGTACCGGATGTACCGGACGTATCAGATGTACCGGACCGGGCCCCGGTGTACGAGCCGGTCCCGGAGCAGCCGTCGTACGCTCCCGCCGCCGAGTACTCCCCGTACCCCCCGCAGACCCCCGTGGACGGCCGTGCGGACGGCTACCCGGACGCCTATGGCCAGGGACAGCCGCAGGAGTGGCCCCCGTACCCCCAGGATCCGTACCCCCAGGATGTGTACCTCCAGGACCCGTACGCCGGATATCCGCAGCAGACGCCCCAGCACGCACCCCACCAGGTCCAGCAGCAGGGATATCCGGAGCAGGTGGAGCCGTACGCCGCCCAGGGCGGCTACGGGTACCCGGACGACCCCGGTACGGTGGTCCCGCCGCGGGCGGCGCCCCAGCAGGGTGCGGCGCTGGACGAGACCAGCTTCTTCGACACCGGCATGATCGACCTGGAGCAGCTGCGCCGGTACGAGCAGGGGCGCTGACCCGGGCCCGGCGGTCGTCGCCGGTGGAGAAGCGGGACCGGATTGGGTGCACGGCGGCCCGTCCAGTATCCTGGCTCTTCGGTCGCGCATAGTCCGCGATCCGGGCTGCCCGCACCCCTTCGGGGGCGGCGACGGCGGTCCCCCCTTGCTCCGCAGCACCGAAGCACGATCCGAAAGCAGGAAAAGCCCTGAACGCCCGCCTCGACCACCGCAACCCCCTCGTGTTCGACACGCACGAGTTGGGCCGGCGTCCCGGTGCGCTCCAGCGGCTGTCCCGCTCGATCTCCGCCCCGGCGGATCTCGGTGTCGAGGACGTCATCGGAGTGCCCGAAGGTGCGCCCGTGGAGCTTGAGCTCCGCCTGGAGTCGGTCATGGAAGGGGTGCTTGTCACAGGCACCGCCCATGCGTCGGCCGAAGGGGAGTGCGTAAGGTGTCTGGAGCCGATGCGCCTGAAGGTCGCAACGGAGTTCCAGGAGATGTTCACGTACCCCGACGCCGATGTGCGGGACCGCAGAGCGGAGCCCGACGACGACGCCGAGGACGAGGACATCGTCCATCTCAAGGACGGCCTGTTCGACCTTGAGCCCGTGCTGCGGGACGCGGTGGTGCTCGCACTGCCGATGCAGCCGGTGTGCCGGGAGGATTGTGCCGGTCTGTGCGCCCAGTGCGGGATCAGGCTGGACGATGACCCGGACCACCACCACGATGCCACCGACATTCGTTGGGCGGCATTGCAAGGACTCGCCGAAACCATCACGGACGGCGAGAAGGACAACATGGGCGGCGCCGAAGCGGGCGTCGACGAGAAGCAGGAGAAGTAGCCGTGGCTGTTCCGAAGCGGAAGATGTCGCGCAGCAACACGCGCCACCGCCGGTCGCAGTGGAAGGCTGCGGTCCCCACCCTGGTTTCGTGCGAGCGTTGCCAGGAGCCCAAGCTGCAGCACATCGCGTGCCCGAGCTGTGGCACCTATAACAAGCGCCAGGTCCTCGCGGTCTGAGCGGCTGGTGAGAGGCCCGATGTCTGAGCTGTCCAATGCCAAGAAGCAGGAAGACGCCGACAAGACAGTCAACGCAGCCTCGTCCCACACGCTTCTGGAAGGGCGGCTCGGCTATCAGCTGGAGTCCGCCCTTCTGGTGCGTGCGCTGACGCACCGTTCCTATGCGTACGAGAACGGCGGACTGCCCACCAATGAGCGGCTGGAGTTCCTCGGGGACTCGGTGCTCGGGCTGGTGGTCACCGACACCCTCTATCGCACCCATCCGGACCTGCCCGAGGGCCAGCTGGCCAAGCTGAGGGCCGCGGTGGTCAACTCCCGCGCTCTCGCGGAGGTCGGCCGCGGGCTGGAACTGGGCTCCTTCATCCGGCTCGGCCGGGGCGAGGAAGGCACGGGCGGGCGGGACAAGGCGTCCATCCTCGCCGACACCCTTGAAGCGGTGATCGGCGCGGTCTATCTCGACCAGGGTCTCGACGCGGCCTCGGAGCTGGTTCACCGGCTCTTCGACCCGCTGATCGAGAAGTCCTCGAACCTCGGTGCAGGCCTCGACTGGAAGACCAGTCTTCAGGAGCTGACCGCGGCCGAGGGCCTGGGTGTTCCGGAATATCTGGTCACCGAGACCGGCCCGGACCACGAGAAGACCTTCACTGCTGCCGCCCGCGTCGGTGGTGTCTCGTACGGCACCGGCACCGGCCGCAGCAAGAAGGAAGCGGAACAGCAGGCGGCGGAGTCCGCGTGGCGGGAGATCCGTGCCGCCGCCGACCGCCGGGCCAAGGAGTCGGCCGCCTCCGCGGAGGCGCTCGCGGCGGGGTCCGTCCCCGTTGTCGAGGAGCAGGCTCCTCCGGCCTCCGCGACCGAGGCACCCGAGCGGCAGGACCCGGCTCCGGCCTGAGTCCCGTCCGCCGACGGCGTTCGGACCCCCGTACCGGGAATCACTCCGGTACGGGGGTTTCGCCGTACCCGCCCCCGGGCCCCGGTGGTGGGTACGGGTCGGTGAGGGCCGGCGGGGTCCGCCGGTGGCCGATCACTCCCGGTCGCCGGGCGCCCGCCCGCCGCAGGGGCGGTGCCCCGGGCGGTACGCTGCGGGCATCACCCCGAGCATTCCCCCACAAGGAGCCCCCGTGCCCGAGTTGCCCGAGGTCGAGGTCGTACGCCGCGGACTCCAGCGCTGGGTCAGCGGACGGACCATCGCCGAGGTGTGGGTGCTGCACCCGCGTGCCGTGCGCCGTCATATCGCGGGTGCGGAGGACTTCGAGGCCCGGCTCAAGGGGCTCAGTGTCGGTATCGCCCGCCGCCGGGGCAAGTATCTGTGGCTGCCGCTCGCCGATACGGGTACATCGATTCTCGGCCATCTCGGGATGAGCGGTCAGCTGCTGGTGCAGCCGGAGGACGCCGCCGACGAGAAACATCTGAGGATCAGGCTCCGCTTCGACGACTCGCTCGGTACCGAGCTGCGCTTTGTCGATCAGCGCACTTTCGGTGGGCTCTCGCTGCACGACGAGACCCCCGACGGGCTGCCGGACGTGATCGCGCACATCGCCCGTGACCCGCTGGACCCGGCCTTCGACGACGCCGCCTTCCATCTCGCGCTGCGGGCCCGGCGCACCACCGTGAAGCGGGCGCTGCTGGATCAGTCGCTGATCAGCGGGGTGGGCAATATCTACGCGGACGAGGCGCTGTGGCGGGCCCGGCTGCACTACGAGCGTCCCACGGCGACGCTGAGCCGTCCGCGTTCGGCCGAGCTGCTGGGGCACATCCGCGATGTGATGAACGCCGCCCTGGCCGTCGGGGGCACCAGTTTCGACAGTCTCTATGTGAATGTGAACGGCGAATCAGGCTATTTCGACCGGTCGTTGGATGCCTATGGCCGGGAGGACGAGCCCTGCCGGCAGTGCGGGACGCCGATCCGGCGGCGGCCCTGGATGAATCGGTCCAGTTACTTCTGTCCGCGCTGTCAGCGACCGCCGCGTACGGTCCGCGCCTCCGGCTGAGCCGTTTCGGGTCGGCCGGAGGCGCGGGGTGTCACAGGTGCTCCGGGTCAGAAGCCGAAGTTCTGGGTCCACCAGGGTCCGCCGGGGGCGGTGTGGACCCCTACGCCCAGGGTCTTGTAGTCGCAGTTGAGGATGTTGGCCCGGTGGCCCTCGCTGTTCATCCAGGCGTCCATCACCGCGGCGGCGTCCGCCTGGCCGCGGGCTATGTTCTCGCCGCCGAGGTTCTTCACCCCGGCCTGCTCGGCGCGGTCCCAGGGGGTGTCCCCGTCCGGGTCGGTGTGGGAGAAGAAGCCGCGCGCGGCCATGTCCCGGCTGAAGTCCCCGGCCAGCTCCGCGAGGTCCGCGTCGAAGCGCACCGGGGCACAGCCCACCTTGGCGCGCTCCTCGTTGACCAGTGCCAGGACCTGGTTCTCGGCCGCCGTCGGGGAGCCGGTGACGGGCGGCTTGGGCGCCGTCGTCGGGGGGCGGGGGGCGGGAGTCGCCGAGGCGGAACGTTCCTCCTTGGGCTCCGGGGCCCGGGAGGCGGTGCGTTCGGGGGCCTTGGTGGCCGTCCGGGGCGTAGCGGTCCGCTCCTTGCTCCCCGCCTCGGTCCGTACCGGCCTGGTGGTCTTCCGCTCGGTCTTCTTCGCCGAGGGGGAGGCGCCGGCCGCGCCGGAGGGAGAGGAGGAGGGGGTACGCGCCGACTCGCTCGCCGTGGGGGAGCCCTCGCTGCGGGTCGGCTCGTCACTCTGCCGCCCCTGGGTCTGGAGGGTGGCGGAGCCGTCGGTGCGGATCGGTCCGCCGGGGGTGCGCTCACCGCTCACGGTGAAGGTGTCGCCGCCCGGCAGCAGACCGGAGGCCACCGCCACGGCGCCCACCGCCATGGCCGCGGAAGCGCCGAGCAGTCCCGTGCGTACGGGTCTGACCGCACGCTTGGCGGAGCGTCGATGCCGTCCCATCTGCTTGTGCCTTCCTGTACGCGGCGGCGGAACGGCGCTGGTACAGGTGCCGTGCACCGGCCTCCGCCGACGGTGTGGGGGTGAACATCACCCGAACGGGCGACGTTCATTGCGACGGGACTGTACGCCATGAGGGTTGCGGGAGAAGGGCCCAGCGCGCATTTGCCCGAAGCCGCCGCGGATACGGTGCACCCATGAACGACGCAGCACGGCTCACCGCATGGGTACGCGGTCGAGTACAGGGAGTAGGGTTTCGCTGGTTCACCAGGGCAAACGCTTTGGAGATCGGCGGGCTCACCGGATTCGCCGTCAATCTGGACGACGGGCGTGTGCAGGTTGTGGCGGAAGGGTCACGTGAGAATTGCCACCGTCTGCTGGAGTGGCTCCGCTCGGACGACACACCCGGTCGGGTGGACGGGGTCACTGAGATATGGGACACCCCGCGCGGCGGCTACGACGGCTTTGTGATCCGCTGAGTCCGGCGGCGGGCGGCGCCTGTGGCGCCGCTTCCGCCGGGCTTGCCGCAGGCATGTGCACCTGGCAGAAACCGCAGGTGGTTGCCGTCGCAACGGGACCGTGGAAGGCTGGAGGGGCGAAGCGGCTCCCGCTGCCGCCGGGCCCCGGGCCCCGGGCGGCCCCCATGATCGCGGGGCTGGCGCCGACCCTTGCGCGCGCCTTCAAGCGGGGGTTGATCGTGTTGACCGTCAAACTTTTTGGTGAGACTCTGGAAGCCCCGCGCACCTTAACTGTTTGACAGTAGGAACCGCAGCGAGTGAGCAGTACCCCAGCACTGTCGAGCACCGCGGGTGCGAATCCCTCACGACCCACACCGCATCGGTCGGTCACTCAGTGTGGAGGACCATCCATCATGGCAAAGGCGCTTCTCGGTTACGTCGGCGGTTCCGATCCGCGACTCCTCGCCGAGATGCGACGGCTTCAGCAGCGCGTCCAGGACCTGGAATCCGAGCTGGTACGGATCCAGACCGAGAATGACGCGCTGAACGCGGCCATCGCTCACCATCCCGGAGAGTCGCTGCTCGACGGCATCGACATCGACGTATCCCAGGCGGAGCCCGCGCTCACCTGAGCGTGGACCATCGCCGGAGATCCATCGCGCGAGATATGCAAGGGACGCCCCAGGCGTCCCTTCTTTCTTTCCCCCTCGGCCGCCCCGGTCCTGCCCGATGCTTCCGCCCCTCCGCCCCGCCCGCTCCGGGGCCCCTCGCGCCCCGGTCCGGGTTTACGTCTTCTGTGCCCCACGCCTTCCCCGGTGAAACCGCTCGCTGGCGGTAGAGTCCGGCTGCGTGCACCTCAAGGCCATGACCCTGCGCGGTTTCAAATCGTTCGCCTCCGCGACCACCCTGCGGTTCGAGCCGGGCATCACCTGTGTCGTGGGCCCCAATGGCTCCGGCAAGTCCAATGTGGTCGACGCGCTCTCCTGGGTCATGGGGGAACAGGGTGCCAAGTCGCTGCGCGGCGGCAAGATGGAGGACGTCATCTTCGCCGGGACCACCGGACGGCCACCGTTGGGCCGGGCCGAGGTCTCCCTCACCATCGACAACTCCGACGGGGCGCTGCCCATCGAGTACGCCGAGGTCACCATTACGCGGATCATGTTCCGCAACGGCGGCAGCGAGTACCAGATCAACGGCGACACCTGCCGTCTCCTCGACATCCAGGAACTGCTCTCCGACTCCGGTATCGGCCGCGAGATGCATGTCATCGTCGGCCAGGGACAGCTCGACTCCGTGCTCCACGCCGACCCCATGGGGCGGCGCGCCTTCATCGAGGAGGCGGCGGGCGTCCTCAAGCACCGCAAGCGCAAGGAGAAGGCGCTGCGGAAGCTGGAGGCGATGAAGGCGAATCTCGCCCGGGTCCAGGACCTCACCGATGAACTCCGCCGCCAGCTCAAACCGCTGGGACGGCAGGCCGCGGTGGCCCGCCGGGCCCAGGTCATCCAGGCCGATCTGCGCGACGCCCGGCTGCGGCTCCTCGCCGACGATCTCGTACGCCTCCAGGAGGCCCTGCGCGCGGAGATCGCCGACGAGGCCGCGCTGAAGGCCCGTAAGGACGCGGCCGAGTCCCGGCTGAAGGCGGCGGCCGGCCGGGAGGCCGAACTGGAGGAGGAGGTACGGCGGCTCGCACCACGGCTCCAGCGCGCCCAGCAGACCTGGTACGAACTCTCCCGCCTCGCCGAGCGGGTGCGCGGCACGGTCTCCCTCGCCGAGGCGCGGGTCAGGAGCGCCACCGCGCCCCCCGCCGAGGAGCGGCGCGGCCGGGACCCGGAGGACCTGGAGCGCGAGGCGGCCCGCGTCCGGGAGCAGGAGGCCGAACTGGAGGCCGCGCTGGAGGCGGCCCAGCGGGCCCTGGAGGACACCGTCGAGCACCGGGCCGAGCTGGAACGGGACCTCGCCGTCGAGGACCGCCGGCTCAAGGAGGCCGCCCGCGCCATCGCCGACCGGCGCGAAGGGCTGGCCCGGCTCGGCGGACAGGTGACCGCCGCCCGGGGCCGGGCCGGCTCCGCCCAGGCCGAGATCGACCGGCTCGGCGAGGCCCATGAGGAGGCCCGGGAGCGGGCCGCCACCGCCCAGGAGGAGTACGAGAGGCTCCGCACGGAGGTGGCCGGGCTCGACGCCGACGACGAACGGCTCGGCGAGGAGCACGAGGCCGCCCGGCGGGAACTGGCCGCCGCGGAGACCGCGCTGACCGGCGCCCGCGAGGCGCTGACCACGGCCGAACGGGAACGGGCCGCGGTCGCCGCCCGCCGGGAGGCGCTCGCCCTCGGACTCCGCCGCAAGGACGGCACCGGTGCGCTGCTCGCCGCGCGGGACACGCTCGGAGGGCTCATCGGCCCCGCGTCCGATCTGCTGACGGTGGTCCCCGGGCAGGAGATCCCGCTGGCCGCCGCCCTGGGCGCGGCGGCCGACGCGGTCGCCGTCACCGGCCCGGCGACGGCGGCCGAGGCCCTGCGCCTGCTCCGCAAGACGGACGCGGGCCGCGCCTCGATACTCCTCACCGACGCCCCGGAGGACCCCTGGCCCTTCCCGGCCGGCCCGGGTCACGCCGCCACGGCGGAGGGACCCTCCGGGCTGCTCGGCGCCCCCCAGGGATCGGGTGTCCCCGGGGGTGGGGTCGAGGCGGTCTCGCTGGTGCGGGGGCCCGAGGAGTTGATGCCCGCGCTGCGCCGGCTGCTGCGCGGATTCGTGGTCGTGGACGACCTCGACCAGGCGGAGCAGCTGGTCAGGGCGCGGCCCCGGCTCACCGCGGTGACCGCCGACGGCGATGTGTTCGGCGCCCACTTCGCCCACGGCGGCTCCGCCGGGGCACCGAGCCTGCTGGAGGTCCAGGCGTCCGTCGACCGGGCCGAGGCCGAACTGGCCGAACTGGCCGTCCGGTGCGAGGCGCTCACCGGGGCCCAGCGGTGCGGCGCGGACCGGCGTACCGCATCTGCCGCGCGGGCCGAGGAGCTGGGGGAGCGGCGCCGCACCGCCGACCGGCGGAAGTCCGAGGTCTCCGGCCGGCTCGGCCGGCTCTCCGGCCAGGCCAGGGCCGCCGCGGGTGAGGCCGAGCGCACCGCCGCCGCCGTCGCCCGCGCCCAGGAGGCCCTGGAACGCGCCCGCCGGGAGGCCGAGGAACTGGCGGACCGGCTCGCCGCCGCCGAGGAGTTGTCCCTGGGCGCCGACGACGAACCCGACACCCAGGCCCGTGACCGGCTCGCCGCCGACGGCGCCAACGCCCGCCAGACCGAGATGGAGGCCCGCCTCCAGCTCCGTACCCACGAGGAACGGGTCAAGGCGCTCGCCGGACGGGCCGAATCGCTCGACCGGGCCGCCCGTGCCGAGCGGGACGCCCGGACCCGCGCCGAGCAGCGGCGGGCCCGGCTGCGCCAGGAGGCCGCCGTGGCCACCGCCGTCGCCTCGGGCGCCCGGCAGCTCCTCGCGTACACCGAGGCGTCGCTGCTCCGCGCCGACGCCGGGCGGGCCGCCGCCGAGGCGGCCAAGAGCGCCCGGGAGGAGGAGCTGGCGGGTGCCCGTGCCGAGGGCCGCGACCTCAAGTCCGAACTCGACAAGCTGACCGACTCGGTCCACCGGGGCGAGGTCCTGGGCGCGGAGAAGCGGCTGCGGATCGAGCAGCTGGAGGCCAGGGCCCTGGAGGAGCTGGGCGTCGAACCGGCCGGTCTGACCGCCGAGTACGGCCCGGACCAGCCCGTACCGCCGTCCCCGCCCGCCGAGGGGGAGGAGCTTCCGGACGACCCCGACCACCCCCGTAACCGTCCCGTACGTTTCGTCCGCGCCGAACAGGAAAAGCGCCTGAAGACGGCCGAACGGGCGTACCAGCAGCTCGGAAAGGTGAATCCGCTCGCCCTGGAGGAGTTCGCCGCGCTGGAGGAGCGCCACCGCTTCCTCTCGGAGCAGCTGGAGGACCTGAAGAAGACCCGCGCCGATCTTCTCCAGGTGATCAAGGAGGTGGACGAGCGCGTCGAACAGGTCTTCACCGACGCCTACCGCGACACCGCCCGTGAGTTCGAGGGGGTCTTCTCCCGGCTCTTCCCGGGCGGCGACGGCAGGCTGATCCTCACCGACCCCGACAACATGCTCACCACGGGCGTGGATGTCGAGGCCCGGCCCCCCGGCAAGAAGGTCAAGCGGCTCTCCCTGCTCTCCGGCGGAGAGCGTTCGCTGACCGCCGTGGCGCTGCTGGTCTCGATCTTCAAGGCCCGGCCCAGTCCGTTCTATGTGATGGACGAGGTCGAGGCCGCGCTCGACGACACCAACCTCCAGCGGCTGATCCGCATCATGCAGGAGCTCCAGGAGTCCTCCCAGCTGATCGTGATCACCCACCAGAAGCGGACGATGGAGGTGGCCGACGCGCTGTACGGGGTCTCCATGCAGGGGGACGGCGTCTCCAAGGTGATCAGCCAGCGGCTGCGCTGACCGGGTGAACGGCGGCTCCGGGCCGCCCTCCGGTCGGACCGGCCCCGGTGGTGCCCGTCGCCGCCCTGTGCCCCACTGGAAGGACTCGTCCTGTCCGGCGGGGACCGCCGCACCGGCGGTGCACCCGGACGGCGTACGGGCAACGGCCCCAGGAGTTGATGTGAGCAGCAGCACCCCGCAGTCGCCGCCGCCGTCGGGGGCCCGCGAGGCCCACCCCGAACACCCCGAACATCTCGGCCATGTCGTCTTCATCACGGCATCAGCCGCGATGGGCGGCTTTCTCTTCGGCTACGACAGCTCCGTCATCAACGGCGCCGTGGAGGCGATCCGGGACCGGTACGACATCGGCTCCGCCGAACTGGCCCAGGTCATCGCCATCGCCCTGATCGGCTGTGCCTTCGGCGCGGCCACCGCGGGCCGGATCGCCGACCGGATCGGCCGGATCGCCTGTATGCGGATCGCCGCCGTCCTCTTCGCCGTCAGCGCGGTGGGCTCCGCCCTGCCCTTCGCCCTCTGGGACCTGGCGATGTGGCGGATCATCGGCGGCTTCGCCATCGGGATGGCCTCGGTCATCGGCCCCGCGTACATCGCCGAGGTCTCCCCGCCCGCCTACCGGGGCCGGCTCGCCTCCTTCCAGCAGGCCGCCATCGTCATCGGTATCGCCATCTCCCAGCTGGTCAACTTCGGCATCCTGTCGATGGCCGACGGCGACCAGCGCGGCGAGATCGCCGGCCTGGAGGCCTGGCAGTGGATGCTGGGGGTGATGGTCCTCCCGGCCCTCCTCTACGGGCTGCTCTCCTTCGCCATCCCCGAGTCCCCGCGCTATCTGATCTCCGCCGGAAAGGTGGCACGGGCCCGGAAGGTGCTCGCCGAGGTGGAGGGCGACCATGTCGATCTGGACGCCCGGGTGGCCGAGATCGATCAGGCGATGCGCCGGGAGCACAAGTCGACCTTCCGGGACCTCCTCGGCGGACGGTTCAGCTTTCTGCCGATCGTCTGGGTCGGTATCGGGCTCTCGGTCTTCCAGCAGCTGGTCGGCATCAATGTGGTCTTCTACTACTCGTCCACGCTCTGGCAGTCCGTGGGGATCGACCCCACCAGCTCCTTCTTCTACTCCTTCACCTCGTCCATCGTGAACATCATCGGTACGGTGATCGCGATGGTGCTGGTGGACCGGATCGGCCGCAAACCGCTGGCGCTCATCGGCTCGACCGGGATGGCGCTCGCCCTGGGCCTGGAGGCGTGGGCCTTCTCCGCCCCGCTGACCGACGGCAAGCTGCCCGGCACCCAGGGGACGGTGGCCCTGGTCGCCGCCCATGTGTTCGTGCTCTTCTTCGCCCTGTCCTGGGGCGTGGTGGTCTGGGTGCTGCTGGGGGAGATGTTCCCCAACCGGATCCGCGCGGCGGCCCTCGGCGTCGCGGCCTCCGCGCAGTGGATCGCCAACTGGGCGATCACCGCGAGCTTCCCCTCGCTCGCCGACTGGAATCTGTCGGCCACGTATGTCATCTACGCGTCGTTCGCGGTGCTCTCCATCCCCTTTGTGTACCTCTTCGTCCGCGAGACAAAGGGCCGGGCGCTGGAGGAGATGGGCTGAGCCCGGCCCGGCCCCGGCGTCGCCACCGGGGCCGGGCCACAGGCTCAGAACTCGTCCGTGGTGTGCGGCAGCAGCTCGGTCCGGGAGGCCCGCTCCAGCCGCGCCGCCGCCCCCGGGGTGTGCTCGGTCACCAGACCGGCCCGGAGCAGCTCCGCCGCCCCGATGTCCCCCAGATATCCCGCCGCCAGCTCCTGGACGCCGATGGTCAGATCCGGGGCGGCGTCGGTACGGGTCACCTCGGCCCGAAGGCCCGTGCCGTCCCCGCCGTGCTCCTTCGGCCCGGTGGTGATCCGGTACCGCCCGGCGTTGGCGGGCAGCCGCTCGTCGGTCACCTCCACCGTCAGATCCAGCGGCGCCGACCACACCCGCCCCGCCAGCGCGGCCGGGACGTCCACCAGCCGCAGCCAGAGCGCCGGGAACTCCTGCACGATCCTGACCTGGTCGCGGTCGGCCGCGAACCGCAGCAGCGGATCGTCCAGCGGACGCCCCCAGGCCCGTACCTTGTCGGCCAGATCGATCGAGGTCAGATAGCGCCACAGGGCGGCGGCCACCGCCGGGGACTCCGCCTCCAGCTCGCCGACCTGGACGGTGCCCCGGCCCTCGTCGTCACAGGAGGTGCGGTAGCTGACATAGCCGGCGGGCTCCGCGCCCGGATCGCCGATCGTCACCACCCGTACCGGGGTCAGATCGTCGTTCTCCCCGTCCGCCTCGGGCAGGATGTGCGTACGCCACCAGAAGTCGTCCCGGGCGACCCGGCCCGCGCGCTCCTCCCGGGCCGCCGCGTGCCGGGAGCCGATCACGGCGGGCGCCCGCTCCGGGGGCACCAGCCGCAGCGGCCGGTCGTCCGGCTCGATCCGCAGCGCCAGCGGCCGGTCGGTGTCGATCTCCACGGTGTACGAACGGGTCGCGGGCTCGAAGCCGAACCGCCCGTAGATCCCGGTCTCCGACACCCAGAGCGCCGCCAGCGGCTGACCCGCCGCCGCGCACTGCCGCCACAGCTCGGCGATCATGCCGCTGAGCACCCCCCGGCGGCGGTGGGTCGGCGCCACCGAGACAAAGGTCACCCCGGCACAGGGCAGCTCCCCGCCCGGCACCGAGAGGGAGAGGGGATGGGCGCCGAGCAGACCCACCAGCTCCCCGTGTTCATAGGCCCCGATCCGGGTGCAGTGCGCCAGGATCTCCCGGTGCAGCTTGCGCACATCGTCGTCGGGCTCCTTGCCGAGAAAGACGATGTAGTGCAGGTCGAGGGCGTGATCCAGCTCGGCTTCGGGCAGGGTCCGATACTCCAGGACGGTCATGGACCGGACGCTAACCCGGCCCGGTGCGGCGGGTCATCGGATTTTCCCGCCGGTGGCCGGTGGCCGGTGGCCGGCGGCCGGTGCGCCCCGGTGCCGGGCCGCCGGGCTCCGGGGGAGATGTGCCCGATACTGGACCCGTTATGGACATTCTCATCCTTGCTGTCGTCATCGCCCTGGTCGCCGTCGGCGCGATCAGCGGGCTCGTGATCAGCAGCCGCAAGAAGAAGCAGCTGCCGCCCGCGGCCCCGTCGTCCGCGCCGACCATCACCGCTCCGCCCGCCGAGCCGCATGTCGGCGACGAGGCGGAGACACCGCGGGAAGAACCACGCCGCACCATCGAAGAGGTCGGCCTGCCCTCCGCCGAGGAGGCGGCCGCCACCCCCGAGGCCGTGGCGGACCCCGTCGTCGCCGAGGCCCCCGAGGCCCCCGCGATCGAGACCCCCGAACCCACCGCCGGCCGGCTGGTCCGGCTCCGCGCCCGGCTCGCCCGCTCCCAGAACACCCTCGGCAAGGGTCTGCTGACCCTGCTCTCCCGTGAACACCTCGACGAGGACACCTGGGAGGAGATCGAGGAGACCCTGCTCACCGCCGATGTCGGCGTGGCCCCGACCCAGGAGCTGGTGGAGCGGCTGCGCGAGCGGGTGCGGGTGCTGGGCACCCGTACCCCCGACGAGCTGCGCACCCTCCTCCGCGAGGAGCTGCTGGCGCTGCTCGGCACCGATCTGGACCGCGCGGTGCGCACCGAGAGCGATCTGGACACCCCCGGTGTCGTCATGGTCGTCGGCGTCAACGGCACCGGCAAGACCACCACCACCGGCAAGCTCGCCCGGGTGCTCGTCGCCGACGGCCGCTCGGTCGTCCTGGGCGCCGCCGACACCTTCCGCGCCGCCGCCGCCGACCAGCTCCAGACCTGGGGCGACCGGGTGGGCGCCCGGACCGTGCGCGGTCCCGAGGGCGGCGACCCGGCGTCGATCGCCTTCGACGCGGTCAAGGAGGGCATCGCCGAGGGCGCCGATGTGGTGCTCATCGACACGGCGGGCCGGCTCCACACCAAGACCGGTCTGATGGACGAGCTGGGCAAGGTCAAGCGGGTCGTGGAGAAGCACGGCCCGCTGGACGAGGTGCTGCTCGTCCTGGACGCCACCACCGGCCAGAACGGCCTGGTCCAGGCGCGGGTCTTCGCCGAGGTCGTGGACATCACCGGCATCGTGCTGACCAAGCTGGACGGGACCGCCAAGGGCGGCATCGTCATCGCGGTCCAGCGTGAGCTGGGCGTCCCGGTGAAGCTGGTCGGCCTGGGCGAGGGCCCGGACGATCTGGCGCCCTTCGAGCCGGAGGCGTTCGTCGACGCCCTGATCGGCGACTGATCCCGAAGCCGCCCCGGACCGGTCCGGGGCGGGCCCGGGCTGGTCCCGGCCCCCCGGCGCACGAGGCCGCCCGCCGCCGCGTGTCGGGGGGGGCGCGCCCGGCCCGGCGGCCGCCGGGGGGGGTGGGAGCCCA
>NZ_JBEPCY010000036.1:0-85938 GCF_040299965.1 Streptomyces sp. NPDC000594
CGGGTGCATGTCGACGAACGACACGGTGCTGCTGCTGGCGTCGGGTGCGTCGGGCGCGGTGCCGGAGTACGGGGTGTTCGCCGAGGCGGTCCGCGCGGTCTGTGATGACCTGGCGCGGCAGTTGATCGGGGACGCGGAGGGTGCGTCGAAGGACATCCGGATCGAGGTGGTGGGTGCGGCGTCGGAGGAGGACGCGGTGGAGGTGGGCCGCTCGGTGGCCCGTAACAACCTGCTGAAGTGCGCGATCCATGGCGAGGACCCGAACTGGGGGCGGGTGCTGTCGGCGGTGGGGACCACGTCCGCCGTCTTCGAGCCGGACGCGCTGAATGTCGCGATCAACGGGGTCCAGGTCTGCCGCGCCGGGAGTGTGGGGGAGGACCGGGACCTGGTCGACATGCGCTTCCGGGAGGTACGGATCACCGTCGACCTCCAGGCCGGCGACCACACCGCCGTCATCTGGGCCAACGACCTCACCGCCGAATACGTCCACGAGAACAGCGCCTACAGCTCATGAGCGGCTCTCCCACACGCAAGCACATGGCCCTCCCCAAGGCCAGGACCCTCATCGAGGCCCTGCCCTGGCTGACCCGGCACAACGGGAAGACGGTCGTCATCAAGTTCGGCGGCAACGCCATGGTGGACGAGGAGCTGAAGGCCGCCTTCGCCCAGGATGTCGTCTTCCTCCACCACGCCGGTCTCAAGCCCGTCGTGGTGCACGGCGGCGGCCCGCAGATCAGTGCCCAGCTCGACCGGCACGGCCTGGTCAGCGAGTTCCGGGCCGGGCTGCGGGTGACCAGCGACGAGGCCATGGAGGTGGTCCGGATGGTGCTCGCCGGACAGGTCCAGCGCGAACTCGTCGGACTGCTGAACCAGCACGGCCCGCTCGCCGTCGGGATCACCGGCGAGGACGCCCACACCATCTCCGCCGTGCGGCACCGTCCCCTCCTGGACGGTGAGCCGGTCGACATCGGCCGGGTCGGGGAGGTCACCGCGATCGACATCGGCGCCGTGACGGCGCTGCTGGAGGACGGCCGTATCCCGGTGGTCTCCTCCATCGCCCGTGCGGAGGACGACGGCCATGTCTACAACGTCAATGCTGATACGGCGGCTGCGGCACTCGCTGCGGCACTGGGCGCGGAGACCCTCATGGTCCTCACCGATGTCGAGGGACTCTACGAGGACTGGCCCCACAGCGACGAGGTGATCTCCCGGCTCACCGCCACCGAGCTGGAGAAGCTGCTGCCCGATCTCTCCAGCGGCATGGTCCCCAAGATGGAGGGGTGTCTGCACGCGGTGCGCAACGGGGTCACCACCGCCCGGGTCATCGACGGCCGGGTGCCGCACTCCATCCTGCTGGAGATCTTCACCGATGACGGTGTGGGCACCATGGTCGTGCCCGACGAGCCGCTCACCACTGCCAAGGGGGCATCATGACCAATCAGGAGTTCGCCCGGCGCTGGCAGGGCGTGATGATCGACAGCTATGGCACCCCCGGGCTCTCCTTCGTCCGGGGTGAGGGCGCCACCCTCTGGGACGCCGACGGCCGTGCCTACACCGACCTCGTCAGCGGGCTCGCGGTGAACGCGCTGGGCCATGCCCACCCCGCCGTGGTGGAGGCGGTCTCCCGGCAGATCGCCTCCCTCGGCCATGTCTCCAACCTCTACTCGGCCCCGCCCACGATCGCCCTCGCGGAGCGGCTGATCGAGCTGTTCGGCCGCCCCGGCCGGGTCTTCTTCTGCAACTCGGGCACCGAGGCCAACGAGACCGCCTTCAAGCTCGGCCGGCTGACCGGCCGTCCGCACATCGTGGCCGCTCAGGGCGGTTTCCACGGGCGGACGATGGGCGCGCTCGCGCTCACCGGACAGCCCGCCAAGCACCAGGGCTTCCAGCCCCTGCCGGGCGAGGTGACCCATGTGCCGTACGGGGACACGGAGGCGCTGCGGGCGGCCGTCACCCCCGAGACCGCGCTGGTGATCCTGGAGCCGCTCCAGGGCGAGAACGGAGTGGTGCTGCCGCCGAAGGGATATCTGCGGGCGGCGCGGGAGATCACCGAGGCGACCGGGACCCTGCTGGTCCTGGACGAGGTGCAGACCGGCATCGGCCGTACCGGCCACTGGTTCGCCGCCCAGGCGGAAGGGGTCGAGGCCGATGTCGTCACCCTCGCCAAGGGACTCGGCGGCGGACTGCCGCTGGGCGCGGCCGTCGCCTTCGGCCGGGCCGCCGAGCTGATGCGGCCGGGCCACCATGCCTCCACCTTCGGCGGCAACCCGGTGGCCTGTGCCGCCGGTCTCGCGGTCCTGGACACCATCGCCGGTGAGGGGCTGCTCGACCGGGTCAAGCTGCTGGGGGAGCGGATCCGGGACGGAGTGGAACAATCCGGTGACGGCACCCGGCACCCGCTGGTCTCCCATGTCCGTGGTGCGGGCCTGATGCTGGGTATCGTGCTCAACGAGCCCGTCGCGCCCCAGGTGCAGCTCGCGGCCCAGAACGCCGGCTTCCTGGTGAACACCCCGGCCCCCGATGTCGTACGGCTGATTCCGCCGCTGGTCATCGGTGAGCCCGAGGTGGACGCTTTCCTCCAGGTCCTGCCCGGCCTTCTCGACGCGGCCCATGAGCGGGACAGGGAAGGACACACCGGAGAATGAGACGACGATGACCGAGGCGCATGCCACCGACGCCGGAGGGCCTGCCGTACCGCAGACCCGCATGGCCCGCCACCGCCGGATCGTGGACATCCTGAACCGCCAGCCGGTCCGCTCCCAGAGCCAGCTGGCCAAGCTCCTCGCGGACAACGGGCTGAGCGTCACCCAGGCGACGCTCTCCCGGGACCTGGACGAGCTGGGCGCGGTGAAGATCCGCAACACGAACGGCGAGCTGATCTACGCGGTGCCCAGCGAGGGCGGCTTCCGTACCCCGCAGGCGCCGCTCGGCGAGTCGGCGAAGGAGGAGCGGATGCGCAGGCTCTCCGGGGAGCTGCTGATCTCCGCGGAGGCGTCCGCCAATCTGGTGGTGCTGCGTACGCCCCCGGGCGCGGCGCAGTTCCTCGCCTCGGCCATCGACCAGGCGGAGCTGCACGACATCCTCGGCACCATCGCCGGGGACGACACCCTGATGCTGATCAGCAGGGACCCCACGGGTGGCCAGGCGCTCGCCGACCATCTGCTGCGGCTGGCGCAGAACGACCGCTAGGACCGGTACACGAGGAGGGCCCCAGGACGCGACCGCGTCCCGGGGCCCTCCTCGTGTCATGCGTCCGTGCGCGGGGGCAGCGGCAGCGGCAGGGCCGGCAGCCCGTCCAGGCTCACCCCGACATGGTCCTTCTTCTCGCAGTACGCGGCGAACTCCTCGTCCGACTTCCGCCCGAAGTGCTCCGCGTGCTGGGTGCGCTCCCCCTCGTACGCCAGGAAGGGCACCGCGAAGCCGCAGGCGTCGCTGATCCGCCGGGCCCGTACCAGGATGATCGCGCGGGCGCTGGGCCCGTCGACCTCGGAGAAGTGGGCGATCAGCCCGGCCCACCGGGGGTCGTCGCGGAAGACGGCCGTCCCCTCGCCGTGCACCCGCAGCACCTTGGGCGGCCCGGCGAAGGCGCACCACATCAGGGTGATCCGGCCGTTGCCCTCCTCGCGGAGGTGGGCGATGGTCTCCGCGCCGCTGCCGCCGAAGTCCAGATAGGCCAGGGTCAGTTCGTCGATGACCACCAGGCTGCCGCTGCGGCCCTTGGGGGAGAGGTTGACATGTCCGTCACCGGCGAGCGGGGCGGTGGCGGTGAAGAAGACGGGCTGCTGCTCGATAAAGGTGCGGATACGTCCTTCGATGCGTTCATAACGCTTACCCATGGGGTGATTATCGGCCGCCGCCCGGGGTGGTGTCGTGATCACGCGGGGATGCCGGACAGCGCGCCGGACGGCACAGGGCACGGCACACGGCACGGCACGCCGCGCGGCCCCGCGCGCCCCTGATTGACGAAACATGCGGCCGAGTGCATACTTATTCCATCACCGCATGCACCGTAAGGAGAATTCCGTGACCGAGCGCGTCGTACTCGCCTACTCGGGCGGTCTGGACACCTCCGTCGCCATCGGCTGGATCGCCGAGGAGACGGGCGCCGAGGTCATCGCCGTCGCCGTGGACGTCGGCCAGGGCGGCGAGGACCTGGACGTCATCCGCAAGCGCGCGCTCGCCTGCGGTGCCGTCGAGGCCGAGGTGGCCGATGCCCGGGCCGAGTTCGCCGATGAGTACTGCCTCCCGGCGATCAAGGCCAATGCCCTCTACATGGACCGCTACCCGCTGGTGTCGGCGCTCTCGCGGCCCGCGATCGTCAAGCACCTGGTGGCCGCCGCCCGTAAGCACAACGCCTCCGTGGTCGCCCACGGCTGCACCGGCAAGGGCAACGACCAGGTCCGCTTCGAGGCCGGCATCCAGGCCCTGGGCCCCGATCTGACCTGCATCGCCCCGGTCCGTGACTACGCCATGACCCGGGACAAGGCCATCGCCTTCTGCGAGGCCAAGCAGCTCCCGATCGCCACCTCCAAGAAGTCCCCGTACTCCATCGACCAGAACGTCTTCGGCCGGGCCATCGAGACCGGCTTCCTGGAGGACATCTGGAACTCCCCGATCGAGGACATCTACGAGTACACCTCCAACCCCGCCGAGCCGCGCGAGGCCGACGAGGTCGTCATCTCCTTCCGGCAGGGTGTCCCGGTCGCCATCGACGGCCGCCCGGTCACCGTGCTCCAGGCCATCCAGCAGCTCAACGAGCGGGCGGGTGCCCAGGGCATCGGCCGGATCGACATGGTCGAGGACCGGCTCGTCGGCATCAAGTCCCGTGAGGTGTACGAGGCGCCGGGCGCCATCGCGCTGATCACCGCCCACCAGGAGCTGGAGAGCGTCACCGTCGAGCGCGAGCTGGCCCGCTACAAGCGGCAGGTCGAGCAGCGCTGGGGCGAGCTGGTCTACGACGGTCTGTGGTTCTCCCCGCTCAAGCGCGCCCTCGACGGCTTCATCGAGGAGGCGAACCAGCATGTCACCGGTGATATCCGGATGACGCTGCACGGCGGCCGGGCCGTGGTCACCGGCCGGAAGTCCGAGGAGTCGCTGTACGACTTCAACCTCGCGACCTATGACACGGGCGACACCTTCGACCAGTCCAAGGCGCAGGGCTTCATCGACATCTTCGCCCTCTCCGCGAAGATCGCCGCCAAGCGCGACCTGGCCTGACCCGGCGCCCGCGCCCGGTGCCCGCCTGAGCCCGGCGTCGGTATGGGCCCGGGCCCCGGGCCCGGCACCGGCCCGCGCTCCGCGCGCATCCCGAGTACCACCCCGTGACCGCCTCCCCGCCACCCCCGGCGGGGAGGCGGTCGCACACCACCCTCCGAGGAGCACACGCAGTGAGCAGCAACAACGGTGATGTCCGGCTCTGGGGCGGACGGTTCGCCGACGGCCCCGCCGAGGCGCTGGCGAAGCTTTCCGCCTCGGTGCACTTCGACTGGCGGCTGGCGCCGTACGACATCGCCGGGTCCCGTGCCCACGCCCGGGTGCTCCACCGTGCCGGGCTGCTCAGCGAGGACGAGCTGACCCGGATGCTGGCCGGTCTGGATCTGCTCGCCGCCGATGTCGCGGACGGCTCCTTCACCGGAACCATCGCCGACGAGGATGTGCACACCGCCCTGGAGCGGGGGCTGCTGGAGCGGCTCGGCCCCGATCTGGGCGGCAAGCTGCGGGCCGGCCGCTCCCGCAACGACCAGGTGGCGACCCTCTTCCGGATGTATCTGCGGGACCACGCCCGGATCATCGCCACCCTGATCGCCGACCTCCAGGAGGCGCTGGTGGGGCTGGCCGAGGCCCACCCGGAGGTGGCCATGCCGGGCCGTACCCACCTCCAGCACGCCCAGCCGGTGCTCTTCGCCCACCATGTGCTCGCCCATGTCCAGGCGCTCTCGCGGAACGCCGAGCGGCTGCGGCAGTGGGACACCCGTACGGCGGTCTCGCCCTATGGCTCCGGCGCGCTCGCGGGCTCCTCGCTCGGTCTGGACCCGGAGGCGGTCGCCGCCGACCTCGGCTTCGAGGGCGGCTCGGCGGCCAACTCCATCGACGGCACCGCCTCGCGGGACTTCGTCGCGGAGTTCGCCTTCATCACCGCGATGATCGGTGTGGATCTCTCCCGGATCGCGGAGGAGGTCATCATCTGGAACACCAAGGAGTTCTCCTTCGTCACCCTGCACGACGCCTTCTCCACCGGGTCGTCGATCATGCCGCAGAAGAAGAACCCCGACATCGCCGAGCTGGCGCGGGGCAAGTCGGGCCGGCTGATCGGCAATCTGACCGGGCTGCTGGCCACGTTGAAGGCGCTGCCGCTGGCGTACAACCGCGACCTCCAGGAGGACAAGGAGCCGGTCTTCGACTCCTGTGACCAGCTGGAGGTGCTGCTGCCCGCCTTCACCGGGATGATGGCCACCCTCACGGTGCACCGGGAGCGGATGGAGGAGCTGGCCCCGGCCGGGTTCTCGCTCGCCACCGATATCGCCGAGTGGCTGGTGCGGCAGGGGGTGCCGTTCCGGGTGGCCCACGATGTGGCGGGCGCCTGTGTCAAGGAGTGCGAGCGCTCCGGGATCGAGCTGCACCAGCTCACCGACGACCAGTTCGCCGCGATCTCCGGGCATCTGACCCCCGAGGTCCGCTCGGTGCTCAGCGTCCGGGGCGCGCTGGCCTCCCGGAACGGCCGGGGCGGTACCGCTCCCTCGGCGGTGGCGGTCCAGCTCGCCGAGGTCAAGGCGGATCTGGCCGTACAGCGCGGCTGGGCGACCGACCGGAGCTGATCCCTCCGGAGCACTCCGCGTACTCCCTCGTACGTCTGTACCTTTCGGCGCCGCCGGCCCCCGCGATCAGCGGGTGGACGGTGGCGCCGCTGGTGTTTTCCCTGCTCAGAATGGCTCGCCGGTGTCCTGAATGAGTCTTCGATGTATTCAATGAGACAAAGATGTCTCATTGGGGTTATCGTTGTCTCATGACAGTCGATCGCGAGCAGGTGCTCCGCGCCGCCGCCGCTCTCCTCTCCCGCAGGGCGACCGCCACCATGGACGAGGTCGCCAAATCCGCCGGCATCGGCCGCGCGACCCTGCACCGGCACTTCGCCGGGCGGGACGCGCTGGTCCGTGCGCTGGAGGACCTCGGGCTCCGGGAGCTGGAGACCGCCATCGAGGCGGCCCGCCCCGAGGAGGGCTCCGCCGCCGACGCGCTGCGCCGCCTGATCGCCGGGACCGCCCCGGCCGCCCCGCTGCTCGGCTTCCTCATCTCCGAGAACCAGCTGTTCGAGGACGAGGGCATGAACGAGGGCTGGGCGCGGGTGGACGCGGTCTTCGCCGCCCTGTTCCAGCGGGGCCAGGAGTCGGGCGAGTTCCGGGTGGACCTCACCGCGGTCTGGCTCACCGAGGCGCTGTACGGGCTGCTCAGCGCGGGCGCCTGGGCCGTGCAGGGGGGCAGGGTCGCGACCAAGGATTATCAGTACATGATCGCCGAGCTGATGCTCGGCGGCTGCATACGACGGAGCGTGGAGACATGACCGGCACCGACCTCAAGGTGGCGGAGACGGTGCGCGGCACCCCCGGACGGTGGCTGGCACTGTCCGTGCTGGTACTGGCCGTGCTGCTGGTGGCGGTCGACGCCACCGTGCTCGGCCTGGCGACCCCCTTCCTCAGCGAGGACCTCGAACCCACCGGTACCCAGCTGCTGTGGATCGGGGATGTGTACTCCTTTGTCATCGCCGGTCTGCTGATCTCCATGGGCAGTCTGGGTGACCGCATCGGCCGGAAGAAGCTGCTGCTGACCGGTGCCGTCGCCTTCGGCGCCGTCTCGGTGCTCAACGCCTATGCCACCAGCCCCGAGATGATGATCGTGGCGCGGGCGCTGCTCGGTGTCGCCGGTGCGACCCTGATGCCGTCCACCCTCGCCCTGATCCGCAATCTCTTCCCCGACCCGCGGGAGCGCTCGCTCGCCGTCGGTTTCTGGGGTGCCGCCGCCTCGGCGGGCGCCGCGGTCGGCCCGGTGGTCGGCGGAGCGCTCCTCGAACACTTCTGGTGGGGCTCGGTCTTCCTGATCAACCTGCCGGTGATGGCGATCCTGGTGGTCGTCGGGGTCAAGCTGATCCCGGAGTCCCGCAACCCCCGGCCGGGGCCCTGGGACCTCATCAGTGTGGGGCTCTCCCTCGTCGGCATGATCTCCGTGGTCTATGCCATCAAGGAGACCGCGGTGCACGGTGTCAGCGCGGGCGGGATGCTCGCGGCGACGCTCGGTGCGACGGCCCTGACCTGGTTCGTCCGCCGTCAGCTCACCCTCCCCTCACCCCTGCTGAATGTCCGGCTCTTCCACAACCGGGGCTTCTCCGGCGCGGTGCTGGCGGATCTGCTGACCATCCTCGGCCTCGCCGGGCTGGTCTTCTTCCTCTCGCAGTTCCTCCAGCTGGTCCAGGGGCGCTCACCGCTGGAGGCCGGTCTGATCGAGCTGCCGTCGGCGATCGGCGCCGTCATCGCCGGTCTGCTCGCCGGGCATCTGGCCCGCCGCACCTCCGTGCGCGGCGCGGTCACCGCCGGGCTCACCGCGGTCGGTCTGGCGCTGGGTGCCGGGGTGTTCGCGACCGCCGGGACCACCCCGGCGGCCATGGGGGCGGTGCTGTTCGTCGGCGGCTTCGGCGCCGGACTCGCCTTCACGGTCACCGCGGACGTCATTCTGTCCAGCGTGCCGAAGGAGGAGGCGGGCGCGGCGTCGGCGGTCTCCGAGACGGCGTACGAGCTGGGCGCGGCGCTCGGTATCGCCCTGCTGGGCAGTGTGGTGACCGGGGTCTACCGGGGCTTCACGGTGCCCGACGCGGTCCCCGGCGAGACGGCGGACGCGGCCCGGGAGTCGCTGGCCGGTGCGGCCCAGGCGGCGGAGACTCTCCCCGCCGAGCAGGGCGCGGCGCTGCTGGCCTCGGCCCGGGACGCCTTCCTGGACGGGTTCCATGTGGCGGGCGCGGTCGGCTCGGTGGTGCTGCTGGCCACGGCGGTGGCGGCGTGGTTCCTGCTGCGGGGCCAGCGGCTGGAGAGCGGTGTGGAGCACCCGTGACCCCGCGCCGGTAGCTTTTTGTATACGGCTCAGGGCCGGACCCCGTCGGGGTCCGGCCCTGAGCCGTGCGGTCCGTGAGGTGCCCGGCCGGTCAGGCGGCCTTGGCCTTGGTGGCGTACATGTCCACATACTCCTGGCCCGAGAGCCGCATGACCTCGGCCATCACCGAGTCCGTCACCGCCCGCAGCACATAGCGGTCGCGGCCGAGTCCGTCGTACCGGGAGAACTCCATCGGGGCGCCGAAGCGCACCGTGACCCGGCCGGGCCGGGGCAGCCCCGCGCCGCCGGGCTGGAGCTTGTCGGTGCCGATCACCGCGAACGGCACCACCGGCGCCCCGGTCATCAGGGTGAGCCGGGCGATCCCCGTACGGCCCCGGTAGAGCCGGCCGTCGGGGGAGCGGGTCCCCTCCGGGTAGATCCCGAAGACCTCGCCCCGCTCCAGCATCCGGCGCCCGGTGTTCAGCGCCGCCACCCCGCCATTGGCCCCGTCCCGGTCCACCGGGATCATCCCGACACCGATGAAGAACCACGCCATCGCGCGCCCCTTCAGACCCTTCCCGGTCACGTACTCGTCCTTGCCGATGAAGTACACCGGGCGGGGGCAGACCAGCGGGAGGATCATCGAATCGATGAAGGTGAGGTGATTCCCGGCCAGAATCACCGGACCGGTCCCCGGGATGTTCTCAACGCCTTCCACCCGGGGCCGGAACATCAGGCGCAGAAACGGTCCGAGGAGGGCCTTGAGAAGCGACAAGCGGGACAACGGATCCTCCGGTGTCAAGGACGGACGGCAGCGGTGGGCGGCCGGCGCCGACCTCGCGGAGCCGGTGGCCGGTCCCCCGGTCTACCGGAGACCGGCTAAGGCTCCATTGAGTCTGCGCAGGTGAGGACGATACTCGCGGAGAGTGTCCGATCGCACATCGGGTTCACGTACTGGATACGCGCCGTTGACATGTGTTCGCGCCACGTTCGCCCGGGGTCTTCCCCCTGGATCGGTCGGCTCCCTACGGTCGGGCACGGCCCGGCGGACGCACGGGACCACAGGGAGGAACGTCGATGAGACAGAGTGCGGCACAGGGGAGCGGGGAGCGGCGGGGCGGGTCGTCCCGGCGGCGGGCGGTCCTCGGGGCGGCGGCGGTGGGCGCGGCGGCCCTGGGGGCGGCGGCGGCTTCCCCGGCCGCCGCGGTCCCCGGCGGGGCGGTCCCGGGCGGGGCTCCGGCGGCCGGGGCGAAGGGGCGGCGCGGTGGCTCGTACCGGGATCTGCCCCGGCCCACCGTGATCGCCCACCGGGGCGCCAGCGGCTACCGGCCCGAGCACACCATCGCCGCGTATCAGCTCGCCCTGGACATGGGCGCGCATGTGATCGAACAGGATCTGGTCCCCACCCGGGACGGGCACCTTGTATGCCGTCATGAGAACGACATCACCGGGACCACCGATGTCGCCGACCGCCCGGAGTTCGCCTCCCGGCGGACCACCAGGAGCGTGGACGGGGACCGGCTCACCGGCTGGTTCACCGAGGACTTCACCCTCGCCGAGCTGAAGACCCTGCGCACCCGGGAGCGGATACCGGCCGTCCGCCGCAGGAACACCCTCTACGACGGGCGCTGGGCCGTGCCCACCTTCGAGGAGGTGCTGCGCTGGGCGGAGCGCGAGGGGCGCCGCCGGGGCCGGCCGGTCTGGCTCCATGTGGAGACCAAGCACCCCACCTACTTCCGCAAGCTGGGCCTCGGCCTGGAGGAGCCGCTGGCACGGCTGCTGCGCCGGTACGGGCGCGACGGCCGCGACGCCCCCGTCTTCCTCCAGTCCTTCGAGCCGGACAGCATGCGGCGGATGGCGCGGCTGGTCTCCGCGCCCCGGGTGGTGCTGCTCTCGGCCGCGCACGAACGGCCGTGGGACTTCGTGGAGTCGGGCGATCCGCGTACCGTCGCCGATCTGGTCCGGCCGGACGGGCTGCGGTGGATCTCCTCCTTCGCCCAGGGCATCGGACCCACCCTGGACCTGATCATCCCGCGCCGGGCCGACGGCCGGCTCGGCGAGGAGACCACCCTGGTCCGGGACGCCCACCGCCGGGGGCTGATCCTCCATCCGTACACCCTGCGGAACGAGAACAGCTTCCTCCCGGTGGACTTCCGGCGGGAGTACGGCGGCGACCCGGCCGCGTCGGCCCATGAGTACGGCGATGTCTTCGCCGCGTACCGCCGCTGGTTCGCCACCGGGATCGACGGCATCTTCACCGACCACCCGGACACCGGACTGCTGGCCGCCGCCGAGGCCCTGGAGTGACGGTGAAGTGACGGGCGAACGGGGGCTTTCTCCAGCGAATGCATGGGAGGGTCGGGTATCTCACAGGTGGATCCGGCCGCCCGCCGTTCCCGTGGCCTGAGATGTGCGAGCACAATGCTCCCGACCGAGGTTGCGGCTCCTGGGCAGGGGGAAGGGAGCGAGAGACAACCGGACCATCAGGTGAGCGGGAGGCATGCGCACATGGGCATGAGCGTGACCATCTCAGCGGCGACGGCACAGGACGCGGAACACATCCTCAAACTCCAGTACCTCTGCTACCAGAGCGAGGCGGCGCTGTACGGCGACTACGCCATCGAACCCCTCACCCAGTCGCTGGACGCCCTGCGCACCGAGATCGCCGAGGGGCACGCACTGGTGGCCCGGCTCGGCGAGGAGGTCGTGGCCTCCGTGCGCGGCAGGGTCGGCGAGGACGGCACCGCCCGGATCGCCAAACTCATCGTCCACCCCCGGATGCAGCGGCACGGCCTGGGCGGCCGGCTGCTCGACGCGATCGAGGAGAGGTTCGCCGCGGAGCCCGCCGCCCGCCGCTTCCGGCTCTTCACCGGCCATCGCAGCGAGGGCAATCTGCGGCTCTACCGCAGCCGGGGGTACGTCCCCGTCTCCCGGGAGCAGATCGGCCCCCGGCTGACCGTGGTCACCCTGGAGAAGGAGGCCGTGTCCCGCGCCGCCTTCGTCACCAGCGCCTAGGAGAGGCTCGGCGGTGTGCCGGGGGCGCTGTGGCTGCGTGAACGGCGCAGCCACAGCATCCCGGTGACCGGCAGCAGGACCGGGATGAAGAGATAGCCCATGCCGTACTCCGACCACACGGTGGAGTCGGGGAAGGCGGACGGCTCCAGCACCGTCCAGGTGCCCACCACCAGCACTCCGGCCAGCTCGGCCGCACAGCAGACCAGCGCCGCGCGGCGGGCCGTCTCACCGCCCCGGACCAGGGTGTAGGTGATGAACGCGTACACCGCCGCGGCGACCGCGGAGAGTGTGTGGGCCAGCGGCGCGGAGTCGAAGTCGGTGAGGATCGCGTAGAGCGAGCGCGACACCGCGCCGACCGACATCACCGAGTACAGCCAGACCAGCAGCACCCCCGGGCCGGTCACCAGCCTGGTGCGGGTGGCCGGGGCGCCGTCGCGCTCCCCGGTCCTGGATCCGCCCACCGTCAGCCTCCCCAGATGTCGTAGAGCCGGACCTCCAGCACCGCGAGGACCACGGCGCCGGCGGCGACCGTCGCCGAACCCCAGCGGCTCCGCTCCACCAGCGACAGAAAGGCCGCCGCCGGGACCGAGAGGAACGCCCCGATCAGATAGACCACAAAGGTGGTCGTGCCCCCCTGGGCGGTTTCCCCCTGGGCCAGCCGTACGATCCCCACCACCAGCTGTGCCAGGGCCAGCAGGGTCACCACGGCCATGCCGATGAAGTGCCAGTCCTTGGTGGGCTGATCGCGCCAGGCGGCGAATCCGCACCAGGCGGCGAGGGCGAGCGCGGCCACGGAGACCGTGATCGTCAGGGCGTCGAGCATGGCTCCGAGGGTATTACGGGTACGGGTCCCGCCCGCGCGCCGGGGGCGGTGCGGCGGCCCGAGGGGGCGGGTCCCGGGCCCCCTCCCGTACGCCCCCGCGGCTGCCCCGAACGGCCCCGATCGTGGCCTTGACCACATATCCGGAGTGTCGCGGCCCCGCCCCGTGCTCCGGGTGCCGGGAATCCGCCCAGGTCAGGACGGTCACCAGGGGAGGGCCCGGGGTGGTCGGCCACCCGGTGATTGTCCGATATCCGGACAGCTCTGCCGGTGCTCAGAGGGCATCTGCTTTACTTGCCGCCATGACCACGACGAGCAGCCGCACCCTTGCGACCGAGGCGAACATGACGCCCGGTGCTCGTTGTATGGGTCGAATGTGCGCCTTCTGAGGGCCCCTGCCTGTGCCTCGCGCCCCGAAGTGAGACCGCGCAGCCGTCCAGTCCGCTGACTGGTCCGTTCGCTGCCACGCGCACCCGATGAACCCGCCGGAGTCCTGTCCGGTGGTCCGACCGTGCCGCGTTCCCACCACAGAAACCCAGAAGACGAACGCCCCGTGCCCGGCGAGGACGCCTGCCGTGCACTCGACAGTGACGGACACTCCAGTGATCACGACAACGGACCTCACCAAGGTCTACCGCTCGCGAGGACGCGAGATCACCGCCCTGGACGGCGTCGATCTCCATGTCAGAGAGGGCGAGGTGTTCGGTGTCATCGGCCAGAGCGGCGCCGGCAAGTCCTCCCTCATCCGCTGTGTCAACCTCCTGGAACGCCCCACCTCCGGCACCGTGACCGTGGACGGCCGGGAACTGACCGCGCTCGCCGGACGCGGCGCCCGCGCCGGCAAGGAACTGCGCGCCGCCCGCAGCCGGATCGGCATGGTCTTCCAGCACTTCAACCTGTTGTCCTCGCGCACCGTCCAGGACAACGTCGAACTGCCGCTGGAGATCCTCGGCCGCTCCGGCGCCGACCGCACCCGGCGGGCCCGGGAACTCCTCGACCTGGTGGGCCTCGCCGACAAGGCCAAGTCCTACCCCGGACAGCTCTCCGGCGGCCAGAAGCAGCGCGTCGGCATCGCCCGCGCCCTCGCCGGCGAGCCCCGGGTGCTCCTCTCCGACGAGGCGACCAGCGCCCTCGACCCCGAGACCACCCGCTCCATCCTCCAGCTGCTGCGCGACCTCAACCGTGAGCTGGGGCTGACCGTCCTGCTCATCACCCATGAGATGGATGTCGTCAAGACCGTCTGCGACTCCGCCGCCCTGATGGAGAACGGCCGGATCACCGAATCCGGCACCGTCAGCGAGCTGCTCGCCACCCCCGGCTCCGAACTGGCCGCCGCGCTCTTCCCGGTCAGCGGCGCCCCCTCCGCCCCCGACCGCACCGTCGTGGACGTCACCTTCCACGGCGACGCCGCCACCCAGCCGGTGATCTCGCAGCTCTCCCGTACGTACAACATCGACATCTCCATCCTGGGCGCCGCCATGGACACCGTGGGCGGCAAGCAGATCGGCCGGATGCGCATCGAGCTGCCCGGCCGGTTCGAGGAGAACGTCGTCCCCATCGGCTTCCTGCGCGAGCGGGGACTCCAGGCAGAGGTGGCCGCCGTGACCGCCGAGGAAGGTGCCAAGTGACCTGGTCCGAGATGCGGCCCCTGCTGGAGCAGGCGTGTTGGGACACCCTCTACATGGTCGGCTGGTCCACCGTCGTCGCCGTCGCCGTCGGGCTTCCGCTGGGTCTGCTGCTGGTCCTCACCGACCGCGGCGGCCTGCTCGCCAACGCCCTGGTGAACAAGGTGACCGGGCAGATCGTCAACATCACCCGGTCCATGCCGTTCATCATCCTGATGGTGGCGCTCTTCCCCTTCACCAAGGCGATCACCGGCACCACCATCGGCCGGGACGGCGCCATCGTGCCGCTCGCCATCGGCGCCATCCCCTTCTTCGCCCGGCTGGTCGAGACCGCCGTCCGCGAGGTCGACCACGGACTGGTCGAGGCCGTCCAGTCGATGGGCGGCGGCACCTGGACCGTCGTCCGCAAGGTCCTGGTCCCCGAGTCCCTGCCGTCCCTGATCGCCGGAGCCACCACCACCGTCATCGCCCTCATCGGCTACTCCGCGATGGCGGGCGCCGTCGGCGCCGGCGGACTCGGCGACATCGCCATCCGCTACGGCTACATGCGCTTCGAGACCGAACTGATGTGGATCACGGTCGGCGTCCTCGCGGTCGTCATCTCCGTCATCCAGTTCGCCGGCGACTACGCCGCCTGGAGCCTGCACCGCCGGGGCCGCAGCGGCGGACCCGCCCCCCGGCTGCGTCTGCTGCGGCAGAAGAAGCCCCTGGTCAGCCCGGTCGAGGCCACCGCCGAACCGGCCCTGGAGCCCACCAAGCTCCGCTGACCTCCCCGACCCGGCCCCGAGGGCCCACCGGCCCGCCGGAGCCGTACCACCCGCACCACCCTGGAGAAAGGCACTTTTCGTGCGTAACACCACCAAGATCACCGCTGCTGTCCTGGCCGCCGGAGCCCTCACCCTCGGACTCACCGGCTGCTCCTCCGACGAGGGGGACGACAACACCCTCACCGTCGCCGCCAGCTCCGTCCCGCACGCCGAGATCCTCGGCTATGTCAAGGACAAGCTCGCCGCGAAGGAGGACCTCAAGCTGGAGGTCCGGGAGTTCACCGACTACGTGACCCCCAACACGGCCACCCAGGACGGCCAGGTCGACGCCAACTACTTCCAGCACAAGCCCTACCTGGACGACTTCAACAAGAAGCGCAAGACGACCATCGTCCCCGTCGTCACCGTCCACCTGGAGCCGCTGGGCCTCTACTCCCAGAAGGCCGACGACCTCGCCGCCCTCAGGAGCGGTGCCACCGTCGCCATCCCCAACGACACCACCAACGAGGCCCGCGCCCTCAAGCTCCTGGAGGAGAACGGCCTCATCAAGCTGAAGCCGGGCGCCGGCAACGAGGCCACCCCCAAGGACATCGCCGAGAACCCCAGGAAGCTGGAGTTCAAGGAGGTCGAGGCGGCCCAGGCCCCCCGCGTCCTCGGTGAGGTGGACGCCGCCGTCATCAACGGCAACTACGCCGTCGAGGCCAAGCTGAGCCCGAAGAAGGACTCCCTCGCCCTGGAGTCGGCCCAGAACAACCCGTACGGCAACTTCCTCGCCGTCAAGAAGGGCAACGAGGACGACGAGCAGATCAAGAAGCTCGCCAAGCTCCTCGCCTCGCCCGAGGTGAAGAAGTTCATCGAGGACACCTACGACGGGTCCGTCATCCCGGCCGCCGGCTGACCGGAGGCCACCGGCCCAGGGTCACCCCGGCGGGGCCCCGCACTCCCTTCGAGGGGTGTGCGGGGCCCGCCGCTTCTCCCCCGCCGGGCAAGTGCGGGACCCTGTGGTGCAGTTCGCGGGCCCATGCTGCATGCTGGGCTTTTCGGCAGGCCCACGGTTCTACGGTTTCAGCAGGCCCCTGGCTACGGAGCGGCGCATGACTACCACCTTCCCGGACGTGTCCATCAGCACGGAGCGGTTGGTGCTGCGCCCCTTCGAGGACGCCGACATCCCCGCGTACACCGAGATGATGAACGACGAGCAGATCACCGCGTGGACCACCGCCCCGTACCCCTACACCACCGCCGACGCGGAACACTGGGTACGCTCCGCCGCCCCCGCACAGCGCACCGGCGGCCGGGGCATCGCGCTCGCCGTCACCGAATTCCTCACCCAGCGGCTCGTCGGCACCGTCCGGCTCCACCACACCGACTGGCGCACCCGCGCCACCGAGGCCTCCTATGTCACCGCCCCCTGGGCGCGCGGTGAGGGATATGCCACCGAATCCCTGCTGGCCACCGCCAAATGGCTCTTCCGGGACCAGCGCTTCGAACGGCTGGAGCTGCGCACCCCCGCCGACAACACCGCCTCCCAGCAGGTCGCCCAGAAGACCGGGGCGATCAGCGAGGGCGTCCTGCGGAACGCCTGGATAGCGCGCACCCGCGCCGGGGACCGGGGCTGGAGCCCGGTCCGTACCGACCTCATCGTCTGGAGCCTGCTCCCCGAGGACCTGGAGGGCGGCACCGACCATCTCGCCGAGTTCGGCTACGCCTCCTTCACCGAACTGGCCTGACTTCATCGAACCGGCCTGACACCCCCGCCGCCGGACCTGCCGGACCCGCCGCCGGACCTGCCGGACCTGTCGCCCCCCGGTGGCCCCTTCCGCCACCTCGCACCCCTCCCGTACCGAACCGGTCCGCCCGCCACCGGCACCGCCCGTACCGAACCGGCCCGCCCAGCTCCGCGCGCCAGGTAATGTCACCCTGCCCGACCCGCGGGGTTCCGGCACCACCTGCGACGACACCAGGAGAGATACGACCATGGCCGACCGCGTCACGGTGATCGGCTGGGACGGCTCACCCCTCACCGCCGCGGCCAGGTCCGCCCTCGGCGCCGCGACCCTGGTCGCCGGGGCCGCCCACCATCTCGGCCTGCCCGAGGTGCCCCCGCACGCCGAACGCGTCCGGCTGGGCAGCGTCGATCTCGCCGCCCGCCGGATCGCCGGCCACCGGGGCACCGCCGTGGTCCTCGCCGACGGCGACCCCGGCTTCTTCGGGGTCGTCCGCACCCTGCGCGCCCCCGAGCACGGGCTTGAGGTCGAGGTGGTCCCCGCCGTCTCTTCCGTCGCCGCCGCCTTCGCCCGCGCCGGTACCCCCTGGGACGACGCCCGGATCGTGGTCGCCCACCCCCGCACCCTGCGCCGCGCGGTCAATGTCTGCCGCGCCCACCCCAAGGTCGCCGTGCTCACCTCGCCCGGGGCGGGCCCCGCCGAACTGGCCCTGCTGCTGGAGGGCGTCCACCGCACCTTTGTCATCTGCGAGGAGCTGGGCACCACCCGCGAACAGGTCACCGTCCTCACCTCCGACAAGGCCGCCGACCACGCCTGGCGCGACCCCAATGTGGTGATCGTGATCGGTGGCGGGGCCGCCCCGGGCGCCCCGGGCGCCGGCTGGCTCGCCGGGGGCGACCCCGGCCGGGCGGTGGCCGGGCGCGGCTGGGCGCGGGCCCGGCCCGCCGACGGCCCACCCGCCCCGGGGGAGGGCGAGTCGGAACAGCTGCGGGCCCTGCAACTCGCCCGCACCGGCCCCCGCACCGGCGATCTGGTCTGGGACATCGGCTCCGGCTCCGGTGCCTTCGCCACCGACGCCGCCCGCTTCGGCGCCGCGGTGATCGCCGTCGACGCCGACCGGAACGCCTGCGCCCGCACCGACGCCACCGCGCGCCGGGCGGGCGCCCTGATCCAGGTGGTGCACGGCCGGGCCCCCCAGGTCCTGGAGCGGCTGCCGGAACCCGATGTGGTGCGGATCGGGGGCGGCGGCGCCGAGACCGTCACCGCCTGCGCCGATCGCAGACCCGAGCGGATCGTGGCGCACGCCTCCACCCGGGACGAGGCCGAGGCCATCGGCGCGGCCCTGACCGGTGGCGGCTACACCGTCGAGTGTTCCCTGCTCCAGTCGGTCGGACTCGATCCGGTGGGCTGGGCGGAGCAGGGGCGTTCGGTGGTCTTCCTGCTCTCCGGGACACGGCCGGACCGCGCCCCGTGACCCCGGTTGTCCGTGGTGCGGGGTAGGCTGGCCGATCGTTGTACCGCACCCCGGCACATCGTCGACCAGCGTCGCCGACATGCCGGGAGAGCCGGAAAACGGTTGTCGGCAGGGTGCCGGTCCGTGGTACTTCACAGCCGGGGGCGGCGCAACGTGGCGCAGCCCACAGCGGGCCGTGGCGGATCTTCCCGCCAGGGCGGCGAACGGCCGCGAGAATGCTGGAAGTCCGCGGACGGTCGTGCCGCGTGGCATGCCCGCTCGTTCCAGTCGACGGGCGGCCGGCACGGACGGCCGACCGGCGACGGATGAGGGATTCACAACCGATGGGCGAGGGGTACGCATGACCGACACCGGCCAGGTCCCGGGCGAGGGACAGCCGGAGAACGCGGGCGCGGTGGAGCAGCGGCCGGGTGTCCCCGGCGGCGGTGCCTACACCTTCCTGACCCCCTCCGGCCTGACCCCTTCCGGACAGCTTCACGAGGACGACGACCAGTTGCTGATGCCGGGCGCACAGGGGGCGTGGAGCGATCCGCAGACCCTCGCCCTCCAGCACGGGCCGCAGAGCGGACAGGTACGGGTGCCGGAGCAGTACACCGCCGTCCCGGACGGGCAGCCGCCGGTCGCGCCGGACGCGGTGCCCGCGCCGGAGCTGGCCGCGCCCACCGATCTGGGGGCGCCGGCCGTCCCCGCGCCCCCGGCCGCGCCGCCGGTGGGGACGGCGGCTCCGATGCCGCCGGTCGCCCGCCGTCCGCTGCACATGGGCCCGCCGCTGCCGGACTCCACCGGTGGCGTGGTGCGTTCGCTGGCCGACCGGGGTCCCGCCGGGGTGGCGCCGCACCCGCTGACCGCGCGCAGCGCCCCGCCCGCGCCGCCGGTCGCCGAGGAGCAGATCACCGAGCAGATCCCGCAGGAGGAGCCGGTGCTGCCGGGGCCTCAGCTGGGGGAGATCCCGCCGCAGCCGGGGGCCCCGTGGGGGCCGCCGCAGGCCGGGGGAGCGGTGCCGGAGGCGCCTGTTCCCGCCGCCGTGGAGGAGCCTGCCGTGGTGGAGCCCGCCGTCGTGGAGCCGGTCGCTCCCGTCGAGCCGGTCGCCGCGGTCGAGGAGCCGGCCGAGGAGACCGTTGCCGTGGAGCCGGCCGCGCCCGTGGCGGAGGCCGTGCCGGCTGAGGTCGTGGTCGAGCCGGTCGCCCCGGTGACGCAGGAGGCCGTGGCACCCGAGGCCGTGGCGCCCGCGCCCGAGGAGGCCGCCGGCCCGGTGGCGGTGGAGCCCGTACCGGAGCAGCCGGCCGAGCAGGTGCCGGTGGAGGTTGTTCCGCAGGTCGTGGAGCCGGTGGAGCAGCAGGTCGAGCCGGAGGCCGTGCCGCAGCAGGCGGAGGTGCCGGTGGCGCCGGTCGCGGTCGTGGAGGCCGTGGCGGTGGAGGCGCCGGAGGGTGTCGCTCCGGAGGCCGTCGAGGTCGCCGAGGCCGCCGAGGTCGTCGTCCCGGTCGAGGCCGAGCAGGTCGAGCAGCCGGCACAGGCCGTGGTGGTCGAGCAGGCCGAGACGGTCGAGCCGCCCGTGGACGTGGCCGTACCCGAGGCGGTCCCGGCGGTGGAGCCCGTACCGGAGCAGCCGGCCGAGCAGGTGCCGGTGGAGGTTGTTCCGCAGGCCGTGGAGTCGGTGGAGCAGCAGGTCGAGCAGGAGGCCGTGCCGCAGCAGGCGGAGGTGCCGGTGGCGCCGGTCGCGGTCGTGGAGGCCGTGGCGGTGGAGGCGCCGGAGGGTGTCGCTCCGGAGGCCGTCGAGGTCGCCGAGGCCGCCGAGGTCGTCGTCCCGGTCGAGGCCGAGCAGCCCGTACCGCAGGAGCAGCCCGGGGTCGCTCCCGAGCCGGTCGCGGAGGTGCCGGCCGTGGACGCCCCGGTCCAGGAGCCCTCCCTCCAGGAGCCCCCGGTACAGGAGTCCGCAGCCCAGGAATCCGCAGTCCAGGAGTCCGCGCCGCTGCCCGCCGAGGAGCTGCCCGAGGCGGTCGCCGCCGTGGCCGCCCCCGAGCAGGCGACCGCTCCCGAAGCGGCGCCGGTGGCCGTCCCGGCCGAGCCGGTGACCCCCGTGGTCCCGGTCCCGGCCGCCGACGCGCCCGAGGCGCCCGTCGCCCCGGAGGCCGTCCTTCCGCCGGAGGCACCCGCCGCGCCGGAGGCCGTCCCGGAGCAGGAGCCCGTACCGGAGCAGGAGGCCGTCGCGGAAGCCGGTCCCGTGCCGCAGGAGACCGTTCCGCAGGAGTCCGCACCGGAAGCCGGCCCGACGGCGGAGACCGACGGGCCCGAGGCCGCCGCCCCCGCCCGTGGCGCGCCCGCGCCCGGGTACGACGACGCCGAGCGCGAGGCCGTGCTCCGCGTGATGCGCGAGCGCCGCGACATCCGCAACGGCTTCCGCAGCGACCCCATCCCGCACGAGGTCCTGCTGCGGGTCCTGGAAGCCGCGCACACCGCGCCCAGCGTGGGCCACTCCCAGCCCTGGGACTTCGTCGTCATCCGCTCCGCCGAGACCCGGAGCACCATGCACGAACTCGCCCAGCGCCAGCGGGACGCGTACGCCAAGACGCTCCCCAAGGGCCGGGCGAAGCAGTTCAAGGAACTGAAGATCGAGGCCATCCTCGAAACGCCGGTCAATATCGTCGTCACCGCCGACCCCACCCGGGGCGGCCGGCACACCCTGGGCCGCCACACCCAGCCCCAGATGGCCCCCTACTCCTCGGCCCTCGCCGTGGAGAACCTCTGGCTCGCCGCGCGCGCCGAGGGCCTGGGCGTCGGCTGGGTGAGCTTCTTCGACGAGCGCGAGATGGTCCGGGCGCTGGGGCTCCCCGAGCATCTGGAGGTCGTCGCCTACCTCTGTGTCGGGTATGTCGACGAGTTCCCCGAGGACCCCGAGCTGATGCAGGCCGGGTGGTCCCGGCGCCGCCCGCTCTCCTGGGTCGTCCACGAGGAGACCTACGGCCGCCGGGCGCTGCCCGGCGAGGAGCCGCACGATCTGCTCCAGGAGACCGTCGCCAACATCCGCCCGCTGGACGCGAAGGCGCTCGGCGAGGCGTGGGAGCGGCAGAAGCGGATGACCAAGCCCGCGGGCGCGCTGGGCATGCTGGAGATCATCTCCGCGCAGCTCAGCGGATTGTCCCGGATGTGCCCGCCGCCGATCCCGGAGCCCGCGGCGGTCGCGATCTTCGCCGGTGACCACGGGGTGCACGCCCAGGGGGTGACCTCCTGGCCGCAGGAGGTCACCGCCCAGATGGTCGCCAACTTCCTCGGTGGGGGAGCGGTCTGCAACGCCTTTGCCCACCAGGTCGGGGCGGAGGTCTGTGTCATCGACGTCGGTGTCGCCACCGATCTCCCCGCGACCCCCGGACTGCTGCCGCGTAAGGTCCGCCCCGGCACCGCGGACTTCACCACGGGTCCGGCGCTGACCCGTGAGGAGGCCCTCGCGGCCATCGAGGTCGGTATCGAGACCGCCCGCGATCTGGTGGCGGCGGGCAACCGCGCGCTGCTCACCGGTGAGATGGGCATCGCCAATACGACCGTCTCGGCCGCGCTGATCTCGGTCTTCACCGGGGTCGACCCGAGCGAGATCACCGGCCGGGGTACGGGCATCAACGACGAGACCCATGCCCGCAAGGTCGATGTGGTCCGGCGCGCGCTGGAGCTGCACGCGCCCGACCCCGCCGACCCGGTGGGTGTGCTCGCGGCGGTCGGCGGTCTGGAGCACGCCGCGCTGGTCGGTCTGATCCTGGGCGGTGCCTCGCTGCGTACGCCGGTGGTGCTGGACGGGGTATCGGCGGGCGCCGCGGCGCTGGTCGCCCGGGCCATCGCCCCCGAGGCGCTGGCGGCGTGCATCGCGGGTCACCGCAGCGCGGAGCCCGGCCACGTCGCCGCGCTGAACAAGCTGGGTCTGCGTCCCCTGGTCGACCTCGATCTGCGCCTGGGTGAGGGTACGGGAGCGCTGCTGTCGCTGCCGCTGATCCAGAGCGCGGCGCGGGCGATGCACGAGGTGGCGACCTTTGACTCGGCGGGCGTCACCGAGAAGTAGCCGGCGGCTCCCGGGGCCCGGTCCGGCCCCGCTCCGGGCGCCGGACCGCCCCGAGCCCCCGGGGTGCGGGCCGTCGCGCACCCCCGAGCCAAGGAGGCCCGGGCCCGGCCCCCGGACGCCCTCCGTCCGCCGCCCCGCCGCCACGTAGAGTTGGCGCCGGGGAAACCCCTCCCCACCAGCCGCTTCGCCATCCAGGCAGCCGCGGCCCGCCCCGTACCGCCCGAGGAGTTCCCGCGCCATGGCCGATCACCCCGCCTACCCCGTCGGACTCCGCCTCGCCGGGCGCCGCGTCGTCGTGCTCGGCGGCGGCCAGGTCGCCCAGCGCCGGCTGCCCGCGCTGATCGCGGCGGGCGCGGACATCCTGCTGGTCTCGCCGTCGGCCACCCCCTCGGTGGAGGCGATGGTCACCGCCGGTGAGATCTGCTGGGAGCGGCGCCGGTACGCGGAGGGCGACTTCGAAGGCGCCTGGTACGCGCTGATCGCCACCACCGACCCGGAGGCCAACACCCGTGCCTCCGCCGAGGCCGAGCGGTCCCGGGTCTGGTGCGTCCGTTCCGACGACGCGCACGCCGCCACCGCCTGGACCCCGGCCACCGGCCGCTCCGAGGGCGTCACGGTCGCGGTGCTCACCACCGACCCGCAGGGCCGTGACCCCCGCCGTTCCGCCGCCCTGCGGGATGCCATCGTGGAGGGGCTGCGGGACGGCACCCTCAGCGCGCCCCAGCACCGTACGAGGGTTCCCGGGGTCGCCCTGGTCGGCGGGGGCCCCGGCGACCCGGATCTGATCACGGTCCGGGGCCGCCGGCTCCTCGCCGAGGCGGATGTGGTCATCGCGGACCGGCTCGGCCCCCGGGACCTCCTCGCGGAGCTGCCCCCGCAGGTCGAGGTCATCGACGCGGCGAAGATCCCGTACGGCCGTTTCATGGCCCAGGAGGCCATCAACGCCGCGCTGATCGAGCACGCCAGGGCGGGGAAGGCCGTCGTCCGGCTCAAGGGCGGCGACCCCTTTGTCTTCGGCCGGGGGATGGAGGAGGCCGAGGCCCTCGCCGAGGCCGGGATCCCCTGCACCGTGGTGCCCGGGATCTCCAGCTCCATCAGCGTCCCCGGCGCGGCCGGCATCCCGGTCACCCACCGGGGTGTCGCCCATGAGTTCACCGTGGTCAGCGGTCATGTCGCCCCCGACGACGACCGCTCCCTGGTGGACTGGGCGGCGCTGGCCCGGCTCCGTGGCACCCTGGTGGTGCTGATGGGCGTCGACAAGATCGGCGCCATCGCGCAGACCCTGGTGGCGAACGGCCGGGCGGCGCACACCCCCGTGGCCCTGATCCAGGAGGGGACCACGGCCGCCCAGCGCCGGGTGGACGCCACCCTCGCCACCGTCGCCGAGACGGTCGTCGCCGAGGAGATCCGCCCGCCGGCGGTCATCGTCATCGGCGAGGTGGTCGCCCTGGGCGGCGGACCGGCCGTGACGGGTGGACCGACCACGACCGGCTGACCGACCACGACCGAGGGGCCGACCACGACCGGCTGACCGGCCGGCCCGCACCGCGTCACCGGCAGCCGCGCCCACCCGGGCGCACCCCCGGCAGCCGCACCCACCTCGGCGTAACCATCAGTAACCCGCCTGGTCCCAGGCGTTGGCACCACCCCCGGAGAGGGCAGTATCACCTCGTGGCCGATCTCATCACCATCGACGACCCGGACGACCCCCGTCTCCATGACTACACCGGCCTGACCGATGTCGAGCTGCGCCGCAGACGCGAGCCGGCCGAGGGGCTCTTCATCGCGGAGGGCGAGAAGGTCATCCGGCGGGCCCGGGACGCCGGGTACGCGATGCGGTCGATGCTGCTCTCCGCCAAGTGGGTCGATGTCATGCGCGATGTCATCGACGAGCTGCCCGCGCCGGTGTACGCGGTCAGCCCCGAGCTGGCCGAACGGGTCACCGGCTACCACGTGCACCGGGGCGCCCTCGCCTCCATGCAGCGGAAGATCCTGCCCACCGCCACCGAACTCCTGGGCACCGCCCGCCGGGTGGCGATCATGGAATCCGTCAATGACCACACCAATATCGGCGCCATCTTCCGCAGCGCCGCCGCGCTCGGCATGGACGCGGTGCTGCTCTCCCCGGACTGCGCCGACCCGCTCTACCGCCGGTCCGTGAAGGTGTCGATGGGCGCGGTCTTCTCGGTGCCGTATGCCCGGCTCGACGGCTGGCCCAAGGGGCTCGACGCGGTACGGGAGGCCGGGTTCACCCTGCTGGCCCTCACCCCCCGGGAGAAGGCCACCGTCATCGACGCGGTCGCGCCCCACCGGATGGACAGGGTCGCGCTGATGCTGGGCGCGGAGGGGGAGGGCCTCAGCAACCAGGCGCTGAGGGCGGCGGACGACTGGGTCCGTATCCCGATGGCGCACGGGGTGGACTCGCTCAATGTCGGCGCCGCCGCCGCGGTCGCCTTCTACGCCGTCACCGCGGGCCGCCCCCAGTCCTGAGCCCTTCCAGTCCTGAACCCGCTGAGCCTCGGGGCCCGTGAAGAGCCTCCGGGCTCAGGGGCTCCCGGGAGGTTCTAGAGCTTCTGCGCCGCCGCGATGCCCAGCGCCACGATCAGGGTCACCACGAAGAAGACCACGATCCGCTGGCGCAGCAGCCGGGGGTTGGCGGGCCGCCGCCCGGTGCCGGTCGTCCGGACACCGGAGCCGGGGCCCGGGCGGCCGCCGGTGCGCGCCGGGGGACGGGGCCGGCCGCCGCCGCGCCCGCCCGTCGGTCCGGTGCGCCGCTCGGGACGCCCGTCCCCCCGGTCCAGCCGCTCGGTGCGGGCGGTCGCCGCCGATCTCGGCGGGCGCTCCGGATAGCGGGCGGTCGGACGGTCGGTGTCGACGCGCTCCCGGGGAGCCGGAGGCCGTGCCTCCACGGCCCCCTGGGCCTCCCGGGCCGCGATCTCCTTCAGCCGCATGGAGAGCTGGAGGGTGCTGGGCCGGTCCTCGGGATCCTTCGCCAGACAGGCCCGCAGCAGCGGGGCCAGCGCATCCGGCACCCCCTGGAGCTGCGGCTCCTCATGGACGACGCGATAGAGCATCACCTCGGAGCCGCCATGGCCGAAGGGGGAGTCCGCGGTGGCGGCGTAGGCGAGGGTCGCCCCCAGCGAGAACACATCGGTGGCCGGGGTCACCGCGACCCCGCGCACCTGCTCCGGGGCGAGGAAGCCGGGGGAGCCGACGGCCGTGCCCACATGGGTGAGGGTGCTCGCCCCGGTGGCCCAGGCGATGCCGAAGTCGATGATGCGGGGGCCCTTGGGGGAGAGCAGGATGTTCGACGGCTTGAGGTCCCGGTGGACCACCCCCGCCTCATGCACCGCGACCAGCCCCTCCGAGAGCGCCGCCCCGATGGCCGCCACCTCGGCGGCGTGCAGCACACCCTCCTCGGCGACCCGGTCGTGGAGCGAGGGGCCGGGGACGTACTGGGTGGCGAACCAGGGCCGCTCCGCGTCCAGATCGGCCGCGACCAGCCGTGCGGTGCAGCCGCCCCGGATCCGCCGGGCGGCGGACACCTCGCGGGCGAACCGGGAGCGGAACTCCTGGTCCTCCGCCAGGTCGGGCCGGATCACCTTCAGCGCCACCCGCTGGCCGCGCCGGTCCGAGCCCAGATAGACGACGCCCATCCCGCCCGCGCCGAGCCGACGGTGCAGCCGGAACGAGCCGACGACCCGCGGATCCTCGCGCCGGAGCCGCATCATCGCCATGTCCGTCCCCTACCTGGGGGTGGGGCCACCCCCCTGCCTGCGGCGGGAGGATGCCCGCCCTGCCGAGTGGATGGGGGCCGGTCCCCCACCCCTGGTCCGCCGGGCCGGGTGTGCCCCGCTCCGCCGGTTGATCGTCCGCTTTCGCCGGGGCACAGCTTACGTACCCCCGCCCCGGCGCGCTCATAGGCCGCGCCCTCCATGGCGGGCCGATCCTCCACGGGGGGAAACCGGCCCGAAGCGCGGGCCGGAAAGGCGAGTTCCGGCCAGGGTGGCCGATGCCCCGGGGCAACGGGCCGGAGCCACAAGGGGATTGACCCGGTGAGCCGTGCCGTGTCCGGGCGCGGTGCGGGGCGGGCGGGGCGGCGGGGGCGGGAGATGTCCTGACACACCGGGCGGCGCCCGGGACCCGGGTACCACGCGGACCGGGGGCGGGAGTGAGCGAAGTCACCCGGCCCCGGTCCCTCCGCGCCCGGACCGCCGCCGGACCGGAGTGCCCGGGCGGCTGGTAGTCAGGGAAGCCCCCGACCCCGGGACCCGCGTCTCCACCCTGGGGAGTACATCGAAGGGCCACGGCTCATCCTCCCGGAGGCCCGTCATTCGGTACGCGGGCATGACGTGAGGGGCTCCCGGGGTGCCTAGGCTTGGGATCAAGCGGCGGGTGAACGCACTCGTCCCCCGAGGTCACACACCCGCCGCTGCCAATGCGAGAGGAGAGGGACCATGGCGGACACCGCGGCGCGGAACTACGTCCGGACCCGGGCACACAGTGCCCCGGCGCCGTCCGGGCGGCGGCACCCGCTGGTCGCGACCGCCATGGTCCTCCCTCTGGCCGCCCTTCTGGTGGTCGCCTTCGGCGGCTGGGAAGCGGTGGTCACACATGCGTCGTCCGTGGGCGTGATGCTGGGGCGCTGAGCGGCGCCCCGGACCCGGAAGAGCGGTCCGGGTCGGGGACATCCGGCCAATAACCCCGTGGGGACGGGGGTGCGGCGGACGGCAGGCAATGGCCGGTCAGC
Organism: Streptomyces sp. NPDC000594; assembly: GCF_040299965.1. Lineage (NCBI taxonomy): Bacteria > Bacillati > Actinomycetota > Actinomycetes > Kitasatosporales > Streptomycetaceae > Streptomyces > Streptomyces sp. NPDC000594. The sequence continues at coordinate 27,299 of NZ_JBEPCY010000036.1, forward strand.
TGGGGAGCTGACCGGCCATTCGCGCTGCCCGGCCCCCGTATGCGGCCCGGCCCGCCAAGCTGCCCGGCCGCCCCCCCGCATGCCGCCCGGCCCCTGGTACGCCCGACCCTCCGCGCGGTCGGCCTTCCCGTGTGCCCGGCCCCCTCATGCCGCCCTGCCCTCCCCGCGCTGCCCGGCGCGTAGGCTCCCGGGGATCAATGTCCGTCACCCGGGGGAGACCGTGACCACAGCCGTCGTCCGCGCACTCGACGCCGCCGCCCGCGCGGCCGCCCACGCCCGGCTCCCGGACGCCACCGCCTCCTGCCCCGGGTGCGGCGCGGCGCCCCAGGTGCTCGCCGACCGCGACGACGGTGTGGTCGTCCGCCATGGCGCGGCCGTCGCCAAGGCGCACGCACCGGACACCGACCCCGAGGGGCACCGCGTCCGGATCGCGGTCGCCGCCCACCCCCTGCTCCACGGGATCCTGCTGCCGCCCCTGCCGCCTCTGCCGCCCCCGCCATCCGGGAGCCCTGGGAGCCCCGGGAGTTCCGCCGACGCCGGGGGACGGCCCGTCACCGCCTGGCCGTACGGCACCCCCGTCGACCCGGAGGCTCCGGACGCCGCGCCCTGGGAGGAGGCCGCCGCCCTGCTCGCCCGGTTGCACCGGGTGGACCCGGCGGCCCTGCCGGGACCGCTGCCGCCGATGCGCGGCCCCGCCAAGGCCGCCCGTGCCGTCCGCCGGATGCGGGCCGTCGCCGCCGACCACCCCGGCGCGGCCCCCGTGGAGGCGGCCTGGGCCGGCCTCCCCGCCTGGGCCCGGGGCGAGGCCCCCGCCCCCCGGGGCGGTCTCCTCTGCCACGGCGACCTCCATCTGGGCCAGCTGGTGCGCCACCCCGTCCCCGGTGGGCCCTGGCTGCTGATCGACGGGGACGATCTGGGCCTCGGGGACCCCGCCTGGGACCTGGCCCGCCCCGCCGCCTGGTACGCGGCCGGTCTGCTGCCCCCCGTGGTCTGGCAGCGCTTCCTGGACGCCTACCGGGGGGCGCGCGGCCCCGCCGTCGGGCGGGGCCCCGGGGACGACCCCTGGCGGTGGCTGGATGTCCCGGCGCGCGCCCTGACGGTGCAGACCGCCGCGCTCGCCCTGGTCCGGGCCGTCGCCGAGGCCCGTGAGCCCGATGAGACCGATCGCGCGGTGATCGACGCCTGTGACCGAATCGCCATACTCGGGCCCGAGTTGGAGACCACCCGTCCGGCGTAGTCTGCTGTCGTGCGCTGTGATCATCACAGTGCGCCGACGACCGATCGGCGAGGAGCTGAGCTACGACCATGCAGTGTCCCAAGTGCCATGCACCGATGCATTCGTTGAACCGCAATGGCGTCCAGATCGAGCAGTGCGGCGGCTGCCGGGGGATCTTCCTGGACTATGGGGAGCTGGAGTCGCTCACCCGGCTGGAGGCCCAGTGGATGGGGCAGACCGCGGGGCCCGGCGGACCCGCCTGGGCCGCCCCGCAGCACGGTGGGTACTACGACGCCCATGGTGTGTACCACCCGGGGCCGGCCCCGGGTCACGCCGCCCCGGGCCATGCGCCCGGTCACGCCCCTGGTCATCACGCCCCCGGTCATGCGCCCGGCCACGGCGGACACCACGGGGGGCACCACGGAGGCCACCACCAGCGGGGCTTCGGCCGGATGCTCTTCTCGTCCTGAGCGCCCTGAGCGCCCCGGGTGTCCTGAGCGCCCCGGGTGTCCGGGCCACCCGCGGACGCGAGGGCGCCGACGCGAGAACCCCCGGCCGTCGGGACGGCCGGGGGTTCCGGGTGGTGCGCGATACTGGGATTGAACCAGTGACCTCTTCCGTGTCAGGGAAGCGCTCTCCCGCTGAGCTAATCGCGCGGGATCCGCCGGACCGAGGTCCAGCGGCTTTCACCTGCGGATATCCGGGGGACATCCACCGATGTGGTGCGGATGCGTGCGCGATACTGGGATTGAACCAGTGACCTCTTCCGTGTCAGGGAAGCGCTCTCCCGCTGAGCTAATCGCGCGGGGAAACCTCTGAATGAACAGCGGTTCCAGTGGACGATACTGGGATTGAACCAGTGACCTCTTCCGTGTCAGGGAAGCGCTCTCCCGCTGAGCTAATCGTCCATGGAGGTGGAGACGGGATTTGAACCCGTGTAGACGGCTTTGCAGGCCGTTGCCTCGCCTCTCGGCCACTCCACCCGGAGTGCAGGGGCTCGGGAAGACCCCCCACATCGAGCGGACGACCAGGTTCGAACTGGCGACCTCAACCTTGGCAAGGTTGCGCTCTACCAACTGAGCTACGTCCGCTTGTCTTTTCCGTTTCGCTCTCGCGTCCCGGCGACGTGTTGAACTCTAGCGGATTCCTGAGCCAGCACAAAAACGCGTTTGCCCAGCGTGCTGACGTGCGCCCGTCCCCCAGCGGCTGTGGAGCCCCCGCCCGGCGCCCGCCGGACGCGTCATCCGCCCCGGTCATAGACTCGCAGACGTGCACGACCTCGCTCCTCTCGCTCGATTCGGGCCCCTTGTGGCCACCGGCCTCCGGGATGTCACCAGTGACCCCGCGGCCCTGGACTCCGCCGGCTTCTGGGCCGTCGCGGCCGACTTTGAAGGCGGTCTGACCTGCGCACGCTTTGACCGGGTCGACCGCGCGCCGGTCCCCCCGGCGGTCCCCGGACAGTGGCGCGGACCCGCCAGGGACGCCTGGGCCTCCTCCCTGGACCGCGCGGGCTACACCGCCGGGGTCCGGCGGATCCGCGAGCACATCGCGGCGGGCGAGGTCTATCAGGCCAATCTCTGCCGGGTGCTCTCCGCCCCGCTGCCCGCCCCGGACCGCGCCGATGTGGACGCGCTGACCGCCCTGCTCGCCCGGGGCAACCCGGCCCCCTTCGCCGGAACGATTCGGCTGCCCGCCCACGGGGTGGAGATCGCCACCGCCTCGCCCGAGCTGTATCTCCGCCGGACCGGCCCGACCGTCGAGTCCGGCCCGATCAAGGGCACCGGACGTACCGCCGACGATCTGCTGGAGAAGGACCACGCCGAGAATGTGATGATCGTGGACCTGGTCCGCAACGACCTCGGCCGGGTCTGCGCCACCGGCAGTGTCACCGTCCCCGCGCTCTGTGCGATCGAGCCCCACCCGGGACTGGTCCATCTGGTCTCCACCGTCCGGGGCACCCTCGCCACCGGACACGGCTGGCGCGATCTCCTCGCCGCCACCTTCCCGCCCGGCAGTGTCACCGGCGCGCCCAAGTCCAGCGCCCTGCGGATCATCGACGCCCTGGAGACCGCCCCGCGCGGCCCCTACTGCGGCGGTATCGGCTGGGTGGACGCCGACCGGGGCACCGGGGAGCTGGCCGTCGGCATACGCACCTTCTGGATCGAGCGCTCCCCGGCGGCGGGCGCGGTGCTCCGCTTCGGCACCGGCGCCGGCATCACCTGGGGCTCCGACCCCGAGCGGGAGTGGGAGGAGACCGAGCTGAAGGCGGCCCGGCTGCTCGCGATAGCGTCGGCACCCGACGGCTCCCCGGCGCCGGACCCGCGCACGGCGACCACCGCCGAGGGGCCCGCCGGACGCTGAGCCGGGAGGAACGCCCTACGGCCGAGAGGAGCACCGCATGAAACTGTGGGTCAACGGAGGGCTGAAGGACGTCGAGGAGGCCACCGTCTCCGTCCTCGACCACGGCCTCACCGTCGGGGACGGGATCTTCGAGACCCTGAAGACCGTCCAGGGCCGCCCCTTCGCCCTCACCCTCCACCTCGAACGCCTCACCCGGGGCGCCGCCGCCCTGGGGCTGCCCGAGCCCGACGCCGACGAGATCCGCCGCGCCTGCGCGGCCGTGCTCGACGCCAACCCGCTGGACCGGGGACGGCTCCGGATCACCTACACCGGCGGAACGGCATCGCTCGGCTCCGAGCGCGGCGCGAGCCGGCCCACCCTGGTGGTCGCGGCCGGGGAGATGCCCCCGCGCCCGCCCACCACCTCCGTGATCACCGTCCCGTGGACCCGTAACGAACGCGGCGCGCTCACCGGGCTGAAGTCCACCTCGTACGCGGAGAACGTCCTGGCCCTCGCCCGCGCCACCGAGCGGGGGGCCGGCGAGGCGCTCTTCGCCAATACGGCCGGGCGGCTCTGCGAGGGCACCGCCTCCAATGTCTTCGTCGTCCTCGACGGCGAGCTGCACACCCCGCCGCTCGCTGCGGGACCGCTCCCCGGCATCACCCGGGCCCTGCTGCTGGCCTGGACCGGGGCGCGGGAGACCGATCTGCCGTTCGATGTCCTGGGCCGGGCCGACGAGGTCTTCCTCACCTCCAGCCTGCGCGATGTCCAGGGGGTCACCGCCGTCGACGGACGGCCGCTGCGGACGGCCCCGGGCCCGGTGACCGCCGAGGCCCTGCGGATCTTCGAGAAGAACGCGGCGGCCGACCGCGACCCGGCACTCTCCTGACCCCCGACCCCGACCCCCGCCCCGGTGAGGGATCCGCGAAACCCCGTGACGCGGGGGACCGGGGCCGGTACAACAGCCAGTGATGACCACCACCCTGCGGCCGAACGGGCCGCTCCAGCACCGGCCCGACGGCGCCCGGCTGCGCGCCTACGACGTCTGTGACAACGGACGGCCCGTCGGGGCCGTCGAGATCGCCACGGTGGGCCGCCTCGGCTCCTGGGCCGGGACCATCACCGGGCTGCGGATCGACCCGGCACAGCGGCGGCGGGGGCGGGGCACCATCGCCGCGCTCGCCGCCGAGGAGGTGCTGCGCGGCTGGGGCTGCGCCGAGGTCCAGATCTCCGTACCCCCCGACGCCGAGGCCGCCACCGGGCTGGCCACCGTGCTCGGCTACACCGAACGCGGCCGGAACATGGCCAAGGAACTCGGACCGGAGCCGCCCGCCCTCCCGGAGGGGGCCCGGGGGCGGCCCATGACCGAGGCCGAGTACACGATGTGGTCCGAGGCCAGCCTCACCCTGTACGCCCGCGACTGGGTCGAGCGCGGACTCACCCCCGAGCAGGCCCGTGACCGGGCCGAGGGCGCCCGCGCCCTGCTGCTCCCCGACGGCAGGGCCACCGAGGGCGTCTGGCTGTCCGTCCTGGAACAGTCGGGCGGCCGGGTCGGGTTCCTCTGTGTGGGCCGGCGCGAGGTGCTCCCCGGCCGGCAGGGGCACTATGTGTACGAGGTGGAGGTCGCCGAGGGGCGGCGCGGCGCGGGCCATGGGCGCTCGCTGATGCTCCTGGCGGAGCGGTACGCCCTCGCGGACGGGGCACGGCTGCTCGGACTCCATGTCTTCGCGGGCAACACCACCGCCCTCGGGCTCTACACCTCGCTGGGGTACCGCACCACGGCGGTCAACTCCGTGAAACGGCTGCTCTGAGCCGCCCGCCCCGGACCGGCGGGCGGGCAGGACGACGGGCTCAGGGCGCGGTGGTCCCCAGCAGCCGGTCGGCGATCTCCTCGATCCGGGCCCGCAGCCCCTCCTGGCTCTGCCCGCCGTCCAGCCGCTCACCGCCGATGACATAGGTCGGCGTCCCGGTGACCCCGAGCGCCTTGCCCTCGGCCTGGTCGGCGTCGACCATCAGGGTGTGCCGCCCGTCGATCAGCGCGGTGTCGATCTCCTCGGCGTCCAGCCCCAGCTCGCGCGCGGTCTCCAGCAGGACCGGCGCGCCCCGCTCCCGCAGCTCGTCCACCCGGGCGAGCAGCGCCTCCTGGTAGGCGCGGCCCGCGCCCTGCTCGGCCGCCTCCTCGGCGGCCTGTGCGGAGATGTAGGAGTACGTGTTCTTCTCCAGCGGGAAGTGACGCGCCTGGATGTCCAGCCGGTCCCCGTACCGCTCGCGCAGGGCATCGAGGTCGTCGAGGGCGGTACGGCAGTCGGGGCAGGAGAGGTCGCACCACACATCGAGGACGACGGGGGCGACGGCGCTGCCGGTGGGGGAGTCGTTCATGGGGCCAGTCTCCCACCGGCGGGTCTCCGCACCCCGGGGGCGTCCTCACCCGGGGTGGGGGCCGCCGGGGAGGATCGGCACCTGAGGAGGAGAATGTCCCCCAGATATCCCTGAGGTGATACGTGTCCGTGGCCCCGACGCCACCCTCCGGTGCAGGATGGAGGGGCGGCGGAGACGCGGAGCGGCCACCGGTGATCCGGGGAAGAACCGCGGCGGAGACCGCTGAGGAGACCGCAGCAGGGACACGGGCGTACCCGCTCGTGCCGTCGAAGCCAGGAGGACCGGATGATCGCCGAGACCATATGTGCCGCGGTGTCGGTGGCGGGCCTGGGCATCGCCGGGATCACCGCCTACCGCAGGCGTTTCCTCGCCGCGACCCGGATCGCCGCCTGGTCGCTGATCCCCGTCGGCCTGGTGCTGACGGGCGCGGTCGAGTGGGCGGTCGACACCGCCTTCAGCCCCACCGCCTGGATCGGCTTCGGCCTGCTGGGCGGCGCCTGGGCGCTCTTCGCGACCACCCGCGCGGTCGAGCGCCGCGCCGGGGTGCCGGGGCGCAAGGAGCGCCGGGCCGCCCGGGCCGCCGCCAAGCGGGAAGCCGTCGCCCCCACCGCGTCGGCGCCCTCCCTGGGCCGGGGCGCCGGTGCCACGGCGGCCCCCGGGAAGTCCGCCCCCTCGGGCGGTGCCAGGACCGGTGGCGCCAAGGCCGGCGGCGACGACTTCAGCGACATCGAGGCGATCCTCAAGAAGCACGGCATCTGAGCCGGGCCCTCCGCCGGGCCCCGCGCCCCGGGGCGCCACCGCCGCTCCCCGCCCGCGCGGGTCCCGGATCGAACGCTTTCGCTCTGATGAACTCGCCCTGCCCAGGGGTGTGTTGGGTCACGGCCCCGGTGCGGGCTGCGCCATCATCGCCCCGAGATGCTCGATACCTCCGGGGGCCAGGCCCCCGCACCCGCGAACGACCCGAATGACCCGAACGAACCGAAGGGCTGTCTCTTCGCGCTCTCCCAGCCACCCCTGATGATCTTCCTGACCGTCATCGGGCTGCTGCTGCTGATGGCCGCCGTGCACGATCTGTTCCTGCTGTGAGGGGATGTCCGGTACGGGGATGCCCTCGGGGCGGGCGTCGCCCGGGGCGGCCCTCCGCACGACGGCGCGACCTCATCCGGCCGCCTCGCGGCGGCGGGCGCGATAGGCGGCGACATGGAGCCGATTGCCGCAGGTACGGCTGTCGCAGTAGCGGCGGGAGCGATTGCGGGAGAGATCGACGAAGGCCCGTCCGCAGTCGGGGGCCTCACAGCGGCGCAGCCGCTCCCGCTCGCCCGCGACCACGATGAAGGCCAGTGCCATGCCACCGTCGGCGGCCAGATGGTCGGCGACGGAGGCGCCCGGCGCGAAGTAGTGCACATGCCAGTCGTAGCCGTCGTGATTGGTGAGCTGCGGGGTGGTGCCCGCCGCCGCCACCAGCTCGTTCAGGAGTTCGGCCGCGACCGCGCTCTCCCCGGTGGCGAAGACATCGGCGAACCGGCTCCGTACGCCCCGGACCGCTCGGAGATCCCGTTCGCCCAGGTCGCCCACATCGCTGATGTCATGTCTGCGGACGAATTCCCGCAGTGCGCCGAGATCCTCCAGACCGTCTGCCTGATCGTTATCCGGTGCGGTGTTCACCAGATCGATCACCGCGTCGAGCGCAATTCTGGTGTCGTGGGGGATCAGCACGATTCGCTCCCTGGCCTGCTACGGGCCGGTGCCCGCGGAATTGCGCTGACTCTAGCGGTTCGCGTGAACACGCATAGGCGCCGTCACCGCGCGGTAAAACGCGGCCACGACGCCTGTGTTGGGTGCTCTATGCGGTTGTGCGCCCTATGCGGTGTCCGCGCGGCGCCGTCTCCCCGAGTAGGACGGCGCCGTGCGGTGCTGGGCCTGGCTCAGCTCTCCGCCAGGATGTGCGACAGCTCCGTGTCCAGGTCGAAGTGACGATGCTCGGTGCCGGGCGGTACGGCGGCGTCGGTCCGCTTCAGGAACGACTCCAGGGCCCGTGCCGGGGCTTCGAGCAGGGCTTCGCCCTCCGGGGAGCTGAGTGCGATGCAGACGACGCCCTGACCGTGGCTGCGTGACGGCCAGACCCGGACATCGCCCGTGCCGGTGGGCCGGTGCAGGCCCTCCGCGAGGAGGTCGCGGGCGAAGACCCATTCGACCGTCTCCTCGGCTCCGGTGTGGAAGGTGGCGTGCACGGCATAGGGATCGGCCGTGTCATACCGCAGGCCCGCGGGTACAGGCAGTGAGGACTCGCTCGATACAACGAGGCGCAGGTGCAGCTCGCAGCTGACCGTGGTGTTCATAAGCGCCAGGGCCTTTCGCTCAGTGTGCGCTCGGGGATTCGCACGTCGGCGAAATCGACATGCCACCTACGGTGCCGTTGTAAACCCCTCTGAGGGTTTTGGGTGTCTTTAGGTACCCCTAACGGCGGAGTGATTGTTCGTCCCCTGGGACCATTCCGGTGACTGCGCTGCGTCAGGTAGATTGACGTCTATGAATACGGGGAGTAACGCTACGGAGGCCGTGGTGGCTGACGGGGCAGCGTCGGCGCGGAGCGGCCCGACAGCTCCGGCAAGCGAGGACCACGTGAACGAGAAGCCGCTCGGCTCACGCGCGCCGGAGTTCATCAAGAGACGCCGGACCCTGCATATGAGCTGGCAGGTCGGCGTTTTCGTGGTCGGGCTCGCGGTGGTCGCCGCAGGTGTGGCGATGCTGGTGCTGCCCGGCCCCGGCTGGGTCGTGATCTTCGGCGGTATGGCGATCTGGGCGACCGAGTTCGTCTGGGCCCAGCTGGTGCTGCGCTGGACCAAGCGCAAGGTCAGCGAGGCGGCTCAGCGTGCCCTCGACCCCCGCGTCCGGCGGCGGAACATCATCCTCACCACCATCGGCTGTGTGATCTGCGCGGTGCTGGCGGGGCTCTACCTCTGGAAGTTCGGCATCACCCTGCCGTGGAAGATCGACTCATGACCCCGAGAGGGTCCGAGGTCCCCGCTGACATGGGGTAATGTTGGCGCTGCGCCCGGGCGATTAGCTCAGCGGGAGAGCGCTTCGTTCACACCGAAGAGGTCACTGGTTCGATCCCAGTATCGCCCACAAGAACGAGGGGGGAACGGTTCCTGGAACCGTTCCCCCCTCGTCGTGTTCGGTTCTGTTCGGTTCTCTTGGGGTCCCGTCGCCGCCCCGCCCCTCGGGGCCCCTGGCTCAGTGCAGCCGGCCCAGCGCCCTGCGTGCCCGGCGCACCTCCCGCAGCCGCTGCTCATAGGTGGCGCCGACGGCGAGCAGCAGCGCTCCGGCGAGGGCGGGCGGCGCCCAGCGCGGCAGCGCGTCCACCACCTGTACCGCGTACGGGGCCAGCTCATGCGCCGTGACCAGCGCCAGGACCGCGCCCCCTGCCGTCAGCGGGGCCCGCAGCCGGTGGTGCGCGCCGAGGAGCGTGACCACCAGCGCGGCCAGCCCCAGCAGCAGCGGACGGAGCCAGTGACCGTCCCCCAGGAGCGCCGGGAGGCTCGGCCCCAGCCCGAGTGCCAGCCCCGGCCCGTACGCCGCCCAGGAGTCCGTCTCCGGGGCGCGCCGCCGCCGTACCGCCCCCACCACCAGCGCCGGGATCGCCAGGGGCAGGGTGAACGCCTCCGGGGTCGTGATCTCCCACGCCGCCAGCCGGGCCCAGGTCGCCAGCAGGAAGAGCGCCGCCGACGCGCCAGCGGCGAGCCGCCGCCGGTCCTCCCGTACCGCCGTGGCCGCCGCGATCACCCCGCCCGCCGCGCACACCAGCGCGAACATCGGCAGCTCCGGGGAGGCGGCCAGGGCCGCGAGCGCGCCCACGGCGATGCCCGACGCCTCCAGCGGCACCGTCACCGGGTGGCCCCGCAGCGCCCCGGCGACCAGCGCCACCAGCGCGGGCACCACGACGAGCAGCAGCCCCGTGGCACCGTCGGTGAGATCGGCCGCCCGTGCGACGGCGAGCAGCAGCGCGGTGGCGGCGGCGACGGCACCGCAGACCACCGCCGAGCGGACCGCCCGCCCGGCCCGGGAGACCACCGCCGCCGCGACCAGGGCGGCGAGCAGAAGGCCGAGGACCGAGAAGGTGGCGGTCCGGGTCGCCAGCGACAGCAGGGCCGTGCTCACCGCCCCGGCGAGCGCGCCGCCGACGGCGACCGCCCCGGCCGCCGAGGGCCACCGCCCGTCCCGGACCGGCAGCCCGGCGACCGCCAGCGCGACCACCGTGACCAGCGCCTGGACGGCCAGGGTCGCCCCGTAGCCGAGCCCCACCGCGGCGGGCCCCAGGAAGGCCGCGGCCCACCCCAGACCCACCGCACCGGCCGTCGCGACCTCGGAGTCCGCCCGGCGCACCGCGGCGGACAGCTGCCCGGCGGGTGCTCCGGCCGGGACGGATCCGGACTCGGTGGATGCGGTGGATGCGGTTGACTCGGCGGAGTCGGTGGCTCCGGTCGTGGCGGGCGACGGCAGCACACGGGTGAGCGCCGTCAGGGCCAGGGCGCAGAGCAGCAGCACCGCGCAGGCCGCCGCCGGGGTCGCGCCGGGGGAAGCGGAGGCGAGGGCGGCCCGTGCGTCGGGGGCCGGTGCCGTCCAGACCCCGTCGAGCAGCGAGAGCGGCCCGGTGAGCGCGAGGAACAGCGTGGGCACCGCCGTGAGCAGGACCACCGCGTGCACCCCGCCCGCCGCGCCCGCGAGGCCCGCACGGACCGGCGCGGACAGCCGACCCCGTACCGGTGAGTACAGCGCCGCCGCCACCGCCGTCGCGCAGAGGAGATACGCCGGTCCGGCCCAGCCATCGGGCAGTCCGGTACGGATCACCGCCCCGGCGCCCGCGATCAGCGACAGGGCCGCCATGGAGGCGAGCACCCGTGCCGCGACGGCGTGCGCGGTGCGCGCGGCGACGGCCAGCGCCACCCCGGCCGCGACGGTCAGCAGCGCCGCCGGACCGGCCGTCTGCGCGAGGGAGGCCACCGGCAGGGTGGCGGACCCCGCGAGCAGCAGGGCGCCGCCGCCGGTCAGCGCCGCGCCCACCACGGCCGTGCGGCGGACGGCCGCCCGGCCCGCCCGGAGCGCGACCACGGCCGTGCCCGCCGCCGTCACCAGCAGCGCCCACTCCAGCGCCCACCCGGGAGCGCCGGACACCGCCGCGAGCGGCAGCGGGAGTTGGGCCGCGACCACCGCCGAGGGCAGCGGGATCCGCAGCGCCGGTACGACCCTGCCGTACCCCGCCCAGACCCCGGCCAGCACCGCCGCCGCGCCCGCCGCGTACCCCGTACCGTCCACTCCGGAGAGGGCGACCCGGTGCAGGGCGTACGCGTCCAGCGCGGTCAGCGCCAGCCCCAGCGCGCCCAGCGACTCCGCGGTGGAGACGAGCCCCCGGCGCAGCAGGACCAGGGGCGCCCCGAGCGCCGCCGCGGTGGCGCCGCCCAGGACGGCCGCCCGGCCGCCGATGCCCAGATGGCCCCAGCCCACCAGGGTGAACGCCACGGCGGCGACCACCAGCAGCAGTCCGCCCAGGGCGAGCAGGGTGTTCTGGGTACGGGCCGCGGAGGCCTCGGGGGATACCGGCGCCCCGGGGGACGAGGGGGCGGGAGCACCCGGGTGCGCGGCCGGCGCCTGGAGGGCGGCGACCAGCCAGGCCCGCCGGGTCAGCAACCGGCCCCGGTGGGCGTCGAGTCGGAAGAGTTCACGGTCGACAGCCGCCAGTTCCCCGGCGAGGGTCTCCCGGGTGACACCAGGTTTCATACCGGCGAGTGTGGCCCGCGCCACCGGGCCCGGACATCCGTACAGGTACTCAGCCGGCCGGTGAGTACGGGGAGGCCCGCGCACCCGGGACCCCCCGGCACCTCCCCGTACACCCCGGCACGCCGCACGGGCCGCCGCTCACCGTGCCGCACACTGCGGACATGGACAGGAACCGCTTCCGCTTCCATACCGTCTGGGAGCTGCCCGCCCCGCCGGACGCCGTCCGCGCCGTTCTGGAGCGGGCCGGTGACTACCCCCGCTGGTGGCCCCAGATCCGGGAGGTGGTCCCCCTCGGCGAGGGCGCCGCCGCCGCGCGCATCCGCTCCGTTCTCCCGTACGAGATCCGGATCACCGCCCGCGCGCTGCGCCGGGACCCCGCCGCCGGGGTGCTGGAGCTGGAGATGGAGGGCGATCTGACCGGCCGGGCCCGCTGGCGGCTGACCGCCCACGGGGACGGCACCCGGGCCGTCTTCGACCAGGAGGTGGTGGTGCGGCGGCCGCTGCTGCGCCGGCTGACCCCGCTCGCCCGCCCGCTGCTCCGGGCCAATCACACCCTGATGATGCGGGCCGGACGGCGGGGGCTGACCGCGCTGCTGCGCCGGGGCGGCCCCCGGCGCGCCCCGGATCCCGGGACCCGGGAGGGCCTCGGGGGCCGATGAATTTGAAGGCGGCCCACCGGGGCCTGTATGGTTCAGTCCGTTCCCGGGCGATTAGCTCAGCGGGAGAGCGCTTCGTTCACACCGAAGAGGTCACTGGTTCGATCCCAGTATCGCCCACACAGGAAAGGCCGGTCCGTCGTCGACGGACCGGCCTTTCGCCGTCCCCGGCGCGCTCGCGCGCACGCTCCGGTCAGGCGACGGCGGGCAGTTCGGAGCGGAGCGGCCAGGCCGGGTCCACCGTCTCCGGGGTGCCGCTGCGGGCGAACCACGCCTGGAGCCCCCGGGCCTGCGCGGCGTGCCAGGCCCGCTGGAGGGTGTGCAGCTCCGCCGGGGTCAGCCGCTCCATCCGGGGGGCGAAGCGCCGGGCCACCGCCCGGGTCACCTCCAGTGCGGCCATCGCGTCGGCCGCCGGGTCGTGCGCCCCGTCGAGCACCACCTCGTACTGGGAGCAGAGATCGGTGAGCTTGCGGCGGCCCTTGCGGTAGCGGTCCAGCTGGCGGTCGAGGACCCGGGGGTCCAGCACGGTCAGCGGGGTCCGCTCCAGATAGCGGGCGAGCGGGGCGGCCCGGTGCCGGCGCAGCTCACGGTCGAGGATCGTCAGATCGAACGGGGCGTTCATCACCACCAGCGGGCGGCCCGCCGCGCACTGGTCGGCCAGCGCCCGCGCGATCTCGTCCATCACCGGCGCGGGCCAGCGGCCGTTGCGCTGGACATGGTCGTCGGTCAGCCCGTGCACATCGGTGGCCTCGGGCGGTACCGGGATCCCGGGGTTCACCAGCCACCGGGTGATCCGCGGGCGTCCCCCCGCCGTCTCCTGGACCACGACCGCGGCGGACACGATGCGGTCCTTCTCCACATCGACCCCTGTGGTCTCGGTGTCGAACGCGGCCAGGGGGCCGTCGAACCAGAGCGTCATCCCTCGTTACTCCCCGAACTCCCCGCCCCCGCCGGGCAGATGGCGGCCACCCGCTGTCGCTTCGGTGATACCCCTGTGGTTTGCGCCGTACGCGGGCGCCGGGAACACGGTTGGCGCACGCGCCGGCTGACGGGCCGCCGGGGGCGGTGAGCGGGTGGGGACAGTGGGCGGGGGAGACCGGGCGGGTCCGGCGGCCCTCGGTACCCCGCCCGGCTCTCGTGGTCACCGGGTGTGACGGTGTGGATACGGGGACCCGCGCCGCGGCCGCCACGCCCGGCGGGGCGGCCGGGAGGCGGTCCGGCGGCGGTCCGGGGGGAATCCGTTTCGCGGCCGGGCCCCCGGGCTCGGTACGATTCAAGGCGCGCGCAGTATCCGCTGGCGCGACCCCCAGCCGTCAGGAGAGACCGGTGTCAGACGTCCGTGTGATCATCCAACGCGATTCCGAGCGGGAAGAACGCGTGGTGGCCACGGGCACGACGGCCGCGGACCTCTTCACCGGTGAGCGCTCGGTCGTCGCCGCCCGGGTGGCCGGCGAGCTGAAGGACCTCACCTACGAGGTGCGGGACGGCGAGGAGGTCGAGCCCGTCGACATCTCCTCCGAGGACGGGCTGAACATCCTGCGCCACTCCACCGCGCATGTCATGGCCCAGGCCGTGCAGGAGCTGTTCCCCGAGGCCAAGCTCGGTATCGGCCCGCCGGTCAAGGACGGCTTCTACTACGACTTCGATGTCGAGAAGCCGTTCACGCCCGAGGATCTCAAGGCCGTCGAGAAGAAGATGCAGGAGATCCAGAAGCGCGGCCAGCGCTTCTCCCGCCGGGTCGTCGGCGACGACGAGGCCCGTGCGGAGCTGGCGGACGAGCCGTACAAGCTGGAGCTGATCGGCCTCAAGGGCTCCGCCTCCAGCGACGACGGCGCGGATGTCGAGGTGGGCGCCGGTGAGCTGACCATCTACGACAATCTGGACGCCAAGACCGGCGAGCTGTGCTGGAAGGACCTCTGCCGGGGTCCCCACCTGCCCTCCACCCGGAACATCCCGGCGTTCAAGCTGATGCGCAACGCCGCCGCGTACTGGCGCGGCAGCGAGAAGAACCCGATGCTCCAGCGGATCTACGGCACCGCCTGGCCGACCAAGGACGAGCTGAAGCAGTACCTGGAGTTCCTCGCCGAGGCCGAGAAGCGCGACCACCGCCGGCTCGGCTCCGAGCTGGACCTCTTCTCCGTCCCCGACGAGATCGGCTCCGGCCTCGCCGTCTTCCACCCGCGCGGCGGCATCGTCCGCCGGGTGATGGAGGACTACTCCCGCAAGCGGCACGAGCAGGAGGGGTACGAGTTCGTCTACACCCCGCACGCCACCAAGGGCGCCCTCTTCGAGAAGAGCGGCCACCTGGACTGGTACGCGGAGGGCATGTACCCCCCCATGCAGCTCGACGGTGGTACGGACTACTACCTCAAGCCGATGAACTGCCCGATGCACAATCTGATCTTCGACGCCCGGGGGCGCTCCTACCGCGAGCTGCCGCTGCGGCTGTTCGAGTTCGGCACGGTCTACCGCCACGAGAAGTCGGGTGTGGTGCACGGACTGACCCGTGCCCGGGGCTTCACCCAGGACGACGCGCACATCTACTGCACCCGTGAGCAGATGGCCGAGGAGCTGGACCGCACCCTCACCTTCGTCCTCGATCTGCTGCGGGACTACGGTCTGACCGACTTCTATCTGGAGCTGTCCACCAAGGACCCGGAGAAGTACGTCGGCTCGGACGAGACCTGGGAAGAGGCCACCGAGGTGCTGCGGGAGGTGGCCGTGAAGCAGGGGCTGCCGCTCACCCCCGACCCGGGTGGCGCCGCCTTCTACGGCCCCAAGATCTCCGTCCAGGCGCGGGACGCCATCGGCCGGACCTGGCAGATGTCCACCATCCAGCTGGACTTCAACCTGCCGGAGCGGTTCAACCTGGAGTACACCTCCCCGGACGGCTCCCGGCAGCGGCCGGTCATGATCCACCGGGCCCTCTTCGGCTCGATCGAGCGGTTCTTCGCGGTGCTCCTGGAGCACTACGCGGGCGCCATGCCGCCGTGGCTGGCACCGGTCCAGGCGGTCGGCATCCCGATCGGGGACGCCCATGTCGAGTACCTCCAGTCCTTCGCGGCCGACGCCCGGAAGCGGGGCCTGCGGGTCGACGTGGACGCCTCCTCGGACCGGATGCAGAAGAAGATCCGCAACCAGCAGAAGCTGAAGGTCCCGTTCATGATCATCGTCGGTGACGAGGACATGAACGCGGGCACGGTCTCCTTCCGCTACCGCGACGGCTCCCAGGAGAACGGCATCCCGCGCGACGAGGCGCTGGCCAAGCTGGAGCAGGTCGTCGCGGACCGCGTCCAGGTCTGACCGGCCGGACACCTCCGGATCGGCCTGGCACGCCGCGCCTGACAGTGATTACGGGGCTCCCGGGGTTCTCCCCGGGGGCCCCGTGTCCTCGTCCAGGGTGAAGGTCTGGATCAGCCAGGACGAGAACGAGCCGGTCACCGCCCCCAGTAGCGCCATGCCCCCGGCCATCATCCCCACCGCCACGGTCCGCCCGAGCGCCGTCACCGGGGTGACATCCCCGTACCCCACCGTGGTCAGGGTGGAGCAGGCCCACCAGACCGAGTCCCCGAAGTCCTTGATCGTGGCCCCCGGCGCCCCGCGCTCCGCGCTGTAGACGGTGAGCGCCCCGGCGAACCCCAGCAGCAGCGCCGAGATCCCCGCGTACGCGATCACCCGCGCGTACAGCGACAGCCGGGCCTCGGCCCGCCGGCGGTGCACCGTCTCGTAGAGCTGGACGATCCGCAGCGGGCGCAGCAGCGGCAGCAGCACCACCAGGGCGTCCATCGGATGCCGGTGGAGGAAGGCGGCCCCCTCGCCGCTGAGCCGCCAGCGCACCGCATAGTCGATCACGAAGAGCGCCCAGGTCCCATAGGTCACCGCCAGCAGCAGGTCCTTCCAGCCCGGACCGAGCCCATGGGCGAGCACCCGGACCGCGTAGCAGCCGAGGAACAGCCCCGAGGCCACGAACAGCGGGACCTCGGTGCGCCGCCGCCACCGCCACAGCCTGCTCTCTTCGTCCATCCGCCCAGCATCGCGGGGCGGGCACCGCCTCCGCCCCCGGCGACACGTTCCGTATGGGGGACGCCATATGCTGCACAGCATGACGAGTGAGCCGGAGCAGCAGATCGGAGTGGGGACGCCCGACGCGTTCCAGCGTCTGTGGACGCCCCACCGGATGGCCTACATCCAGGGCGAGAACAAGCCGAGCGGGCCCAAAGCCGGGGACGGCTGCCCCTTCTGCGACATCCCCGCCAAGTCCGACGAGGACGGGCTGGTGATCGCGCGCGGCTCCGCCGTGTACGCGGTGCTCAACCTCTACCCGTACAACGGCGGGCATCTGATGGTGGTCCCGTTCCGCCATGTCGCCGACTACACCGAGCTGGACGAGGAGGAGACCGCCGAGCTGGCCCTCTTCACCAAGCGGGCGATGACGGCGCTACGGGCGGCCTCGGGCGCCCATGGGTTCAACATCGGGATGAACCAGGGCCTCGCGGCGGGGGCGGGGATCGCCGCCCATCTGCATCAGCACATCGTGCCGCGCTGGGGCGGGGACACCAACTTCATGCCGGTCGTCGGGCATACGAAGGTGCTGCCGCAGCTGCTCGCGGACACCCGCTCGATGCTGGCGGCGGTCTGGCCCGCCGACCAGGAGGACTGAGCCCTCCGGCTGTGCCCCCGCCGTGCCCGGCGCCCCGGGCCCGGCGCCCGGCACGGCCCACCGGCGGACCCACAGCGGACAGGGAACGGCCCCGGCCGGCGAGGATGCCGACCGGGGCCGTGGACCGTCCTGCCCGGGCTCAGGCGTCGTAGAGGTCCGCCTTCTTCGGTGCCGCGTCCTGGATCCCGCCGCCCACCGCGAGCGAACGGCCCGCGAAGCGGTCGGTGTCCACGCCGTTCTCCTCCAGCACCTTCAGCGCCGCCGCGTGCGCCGCCCGCAGGACCGGGGTGGCGGCGCGCAGCGCGTCGTCCGCCATGAACCGGTGCCGCCACGGCTTCTCCGCCCAGGCGTGCCGCAGTCCGAAGGGCTCCGGCAGCGCCAGCTTGCCGCCGAGGAAGTCCAGCAGCGGCGGATACCAGGTCAGCGGGGCGCGGACCATCAGCCGCACCACTTCCTTGGTGTCCACCAGCGGCAGGGTCCGGGTCCGGGTCTCCCAGAAGCGGATCGTCTTGTTCACCGTCACCGTCTTCGGCGAGGACTTGGTGGTGAACAGGCCGTGCACCGGCCCCAGAGCGTGTCCGGTGACCTCCACCCGCAGCGTCTCATGGAGCACCGTGACCGTGATCATCATGGTGATGATCAGCTGGCCGTCCCAGAGGGTGAACTGGACCCCGAGGTAGTGGCGGTTGCCGCTGCCGAACTGCTGGTGGTTGCAGATGCGCTGTATCTCGTGGCCCTTGATCTGGAAGTTGTCCACCTCCTGGCCGCTGGGCCGGGAGACCGAGCCCGCTCCCTCGGCGACCGGGCAGACGATCCAGTGCTTGACCGAGGGGGTGGGGAAGCCGCCCGAGTTCAGCGGGCCGCGCTCCAGCAGCTTCAGCCGGTCGTGGATCGCCCGGATCACATCCCAGCTGCGGAACTGGTTGATCTCCTTGCCGGGATCCCGGGGGACCAGTTCCTCCGCCAGCTGCCAGCTGCCCCAGCGGGTGCCCATGCCCAGGATCCCCTTGGGGCCCGCGTAGAAGGCGGAGTTGGAGTGCTGCTCGGCGGTGAGCTTGTGGAGCCCCTGGCGCAGCTGCTCACGGGACTTGTCACCGGGGTTGCCGGGCACCGCGTCGGGCACCTTGGCCCCGATGCCGCTGCCGCCCGCCAGATCGTCCCAGCGGGCCCGCAGATCCTTCGCGGTGGACTCGCAGATCCGCTGCGCCAGCAGCCAGCCCACCACCGGGGCGATGATCGCGCCCCGGAGGTAGAAGGCCCAGAACCCGGCGAACGGCAGCCGGATCAGCAGCAGCAGCGCGAACAGGCCGAGGGCTATGAGCAGCGCGGTCCCGAGGAATCCGGCGTGCTTGTTCTGTGCCCCGGCGATGGTGCGGCGCAGCTGGAAGACGGCCATCCAGGCGAGCAGTCCGGGCAGGAACAGCAGCCCGCAGACGACCATGATGACCGTCAGCCTGGTGTCGCGCTCCTTGCGGATATGGGCGGCGGCGAGACAGTGCTCGACCACCGTCTGGGGCTCCATGCCGAAGGACTGGATCAGCGCGCCGCGCGCGCCGCCCAGCATCCGCACCTTGACCGCGTGGGAGAACGCCTCGCCGAGGTTGGGCTCGAAGAGGGAGAGTTTCCCTCGTTTCACCTCGGACTTGTGCCACTCGTTGTTGGCCTTGAGGATGTCCTCGGCCGGGCTGTCACGGTACGCGGCCGAGGCCAGCGCGTGTGTCGCCGCGGTCTGTCCGGCCGATCCCATGAGCGGAACCTGTGCTCCGGGACTGAAATCGAAACCGTCACTCGTCACTTACCGCCCCCATCGCCGCTTCACCTCGCTGTGCGGCCTGTTCCCGACCGGCGCGCCCGGCACACCTGTGAGCTGGGCGCCTCAGCGTATCCGGGGTGTGTCGTCTGCGTCACGGGAGTTGACGGGCCGGACGGAAAAGCCGCGGAGTGTGCCGGAAAGCGACCGTCCGCGCGGGCGGCTCCCCTCAGGGCGCGGAGGGGAGCGGAAGGGCGCGGCCGGGCGCGGTGGGGGCACGGCCACACTCCGGCCGCGCCCCGGACCACCCCGGGCCGCCCCGGCGGTGGGTCGGGCGGTGGGTCAGGCGGCCGTTCCCTCCGCCCGGACCCGGTCGGCGATGTGCGGAGGCATCGGCTCATGACGGGCGTACGCCCGCGCGAACTGCCCGGTGCCATGGGCGAGGGAGCGCAGATCGATCGCGTACCGGCTGATCTCGATCTCCGGCACCTCGGCCCGGACCAGGGTGCGGCCCCCGGGCGCCTGTTCGGTGCCGACGACCCGGCCGCGCCGTCCCGAGAGATCGCTCATCACCGGGCCCACATAGTCGTCGGGGACCAGCACCCGCACCTCGGCCACCGGCTCCAGCAGATGGAGCCCGGTCCCCGCCGCCGCCTCCCGCAGCGCCAGCGCGCCCGCCGTCTGGAAGGCCGCGTCGGAGGAGTCCACCGAGTGCGCCTTGCCGTCGAGCAGGGTGACCCGGATGTCCACCAGCGGATGCCCGGCGAGGAGACCGCGTGCCGCCTGGGCCCGTACCCCCTTCTCCACCGAGGGGATGAAGGAGCGCGGCACCGCGCCGCCCACCACCTTGTCGACGAACTCGACGCCCGCCCCGGCGGGCAGCGGCTCCACCGCGATCTCGCAGATCGCGAACTGGCCGTGGCCGCCGGACTGTTTCACATGCCGCCCCCGCCCGGTCGCCCGGCCGCCGAAGGTCTCCCGCAGCGGCACCTGGTACGGGACCACATCGACCCGGACCCCGTACCGGCCGCGCAGCCGCTCCAGGGCCACCTCGCCGTGGGCCTCGCCCAGACACCACAGCACCACCTGATGGGTGGCCTGATTCTGCTCCAGCCGCAGGGTCGGGTCCTCGGCGGCGAGCCGGGCCAGACCCTGGGAGAGCTTGTCCTCGTCCGCCTTGCTGTGCGCCCGTACCGCCAGCGGCAGCAGCGGGTCGGGCATGGTCCACGGCGCCATCAGCAGCGGGTCGTCCTTGGCCGAGAGGGTGTCCCCGGTCTCCGCCCGGGACAGCTTGGCCACACAGGCCAGATCCCCGGCGATCACCCGGTTCAGCGGGCGCTGGTGCCTGCCGAACGGGACGGTGAGCGCGCCGACCCGCTCGTCCACATCGTGGTCCTCGTGCCCCCGGTCGGCCAGCCCGTGCCCGGAGACATGCACGGTCTCATCGGGCCGCAGGGTGCCGGAGAAGACCCGGACCAGCGAGATCCGTCCCACATAGGGGTCGGAGGAGGTCTTCACCACCTCGGCCACCAGCGGTCCGTCCGGGTCGCAGCCGAGCCGGGGCCGGGGGGCGCCACCGGGGGTGGTCAGCTCCGGGCACTCGCGCTCCGGCGGGGTCGGGAAGCCACCGGTGATCAGCTCCAGCAGCTCCACCGTCCCGAGCCCCTGCTTCGCCCCGGGCGGCGCGGGCGCGGCCACCAGCACCGGATGGAAGGTGCCGCGCGCCACCGCCTTCTCCAGGTCCTCGACGAGGGTGCCGAGATCGATCTCCTCGCCCGCCAGATAGCGGTCCATCAGGGTCTCGTCCTCGCTCTCGGCGATGATCCCCTCGATGAGCCGGTCGCGGGCCGCGTCGATCACCGCCGTCCGCGCGGCGTCGGGCGCGCTCTCCTTCCGCTCCCCGGCCGTGTAGTCGAAGATCTTCCGGGAGAGCAGCCCCGCGAGCCCGGTGACCGGGGCGTGCCCGTCCGGGCCCGCCGGGCCGTACTGGGGCAGATAGAGGGGGAGGACGGCGTCCGGGTCGTCCCCGCCGAAGAGCCGGGAGCACACCTCGATCAGCTCGTCGAAGCCGGTCCGCGCGGTCTCCAGATGGGTGACGACGATCGCCCTCGGCATCCCCACCGCCGCGCACTCCTCCCACACCGCCCGGGTGGCGCCCGCGACCGCCGACGCCTCCTGCGCCGCCGAGACGACGAAGAGGGCCGCGTCCGCCGCCCGCAGACCGGCCCTCAGCTCCCCGACGAAATCGGCGTAGCCGGGGGTGTCCAGTAGATTGATCTTGTAGCCCTCCCAGGTGACCGGGACGAGCGAGAGCTGGACGGACCGCTGCTGGCGGTGCTCCATCTCGTCGTGGTCGGAGACGGTCGAGCCGTCCTCGACCCGCCCCGCCCGATTGACCGCCCCGGTGGTCAGCGCCAGGGCCTCGATCAGGGTGGTCTTGCCCGCTCCGCTGTGGCCGACCAGCACCACATTCCGCAGGGACGTGGGCCGGTCGGCCGCTGTCGCCCGGCCGGCGGCTCCGGGGTGGATGTGCGCCTTGTCGCCCATGGATGATGCCTCCCGATCGATCCGGTCGTCCGCACCGACGGCGGGGCGTCGATGGCACGGTGGGGGACCCTCTCTCACCGAGCGCCGCGGGAACGCGGGAGGTCCGGACGGTGCCGAGGGCCGCGCGGCGGCCCGCGGAGGGCGTCCGGGGGCGGCTCCGACGCGCCGCCCGCGGTCGTACGGGTCCATATGAGCCGTGTGAGCCGTGTGATCTGTGTGAGTCGCGTGAGCCGGCCGGGCCCGGAGGGACCGGTCACCGGTCGTCCTTCGAGCTTTCCACTCCGGCGGTACCCCGTCCATACATCGGACACCACCCGGGGCGTCCGGAAGCCGTCCGACGGCCGGATCCCGGCCCCGTACACGCCCCCCACCATGGCTTCGCGCCCCCGCCGGCCGCCCCCGCCGCGCCCCGCCGCACCGGGCGCGGAGCGGGGCGCGGGACGGGCGCGCGCACCCCGCCGGACCGGGTCCCGGCGGTACGGCGGCCCGGTCCTGGCTACGATGGGCCAGCCGGGCGTGCCGATGGGCCACCCGGCCCACCGAGAGAACCCGAAGAACCCCGGGAAGGCCATGCTGAACAAGTACGCGCGTGCATTCTTCACGCGTGTCCTCACTCCGATCGCCGCGTTCCTCCTCCGCCGTGGCGTGAGCCCGGACGCGGTCACCCTCGTCGGAACGGCCGGAGTGATGGCGGGTGCGCTGGTCTTCTTCCCCCGGGGAGAGTTCTTCTGGGGCACCATCGTCATCACCCTGTTCGTCTTCTCCGACCTGATCGACGGCAATATGGCCCGTCAGGCGGGCATCTCCAGCCGCTGGGGGGCGTTTCTCGACTCCACCCTCGACCGGGTCGCCGATGGCGCGATCTTCGGCGGATTCGCCCTCTGGTACGCGGGTCAGGGCGACAACAACGTCCTCTGCGCGGTCGCCATCTTCTGTCTGGCGAGCGGCCAGGTCGTCTCGTACACCAAGGCCCGCGGCGAGGCCATCGGCCTCCCCGTCGCCGTCAACGGCCTGGTCGAACGGGCCGAGCGACTGGTGATCTCGCTGGTCGCCGCCGGACTGGCCGGTCTGGCCGGCTTCGGCGTCCCCGGCATCGAGATCCTGCTGCCGATCGCCCTGTGGGTGGTCGCCGTGGGCAGTGCCGTCACCCTCGGCCAGCGGGTGGTCACCGTCCGCCGGGAGTCCGCCGAGGCCGACGCCGCCGCCGCCGAGGCCGCCCGCCAGAGCGAGGCCGAGGCGAAGTGATCCGCGACCGCCTCACCGACGGCCTCTACGGCATGGGCTGGAGCGCGGTCCGCAGACTGCCGGAGCCCGTGGCCGCACGGCTGGGGCGGAGCCTCGCGGACGCGGCCTGGCGCCGGCGCGGCCCCGGCGTCCTCCGGCTGGAGGCCAATCTCGCCCGGGTGGTGCCGGACGCCGGACCCGAGCGCCTCGCCGCCCTCACCCGCGCCGGGATGCGCTCGTACACCCGGTACTGGATGGAGTCCTTCCGGCTGCCGGTCCGCAGCGCCGAGAGCATCCGCCGGGATGTCGAGATCAAGGATCTCCACCATCTCACCGACGGCCTCGCCGCCGGCCGGGGCGTGATCCTCGCCCTGCCGCACCTGGCCAACTGGGACCTCGCCGGCGCCTGGGTCACCCGTGCCCTCGACACCCCCTTCACCACCGTCGCCGAACGGCTCAAACCGGAATCCCTCTACGACCGGTTCGTCGCCTACCGCCGCTCCCTGGGCATGGAGGTCCTGCCGCACGCCGGCGGCGCCGCCTTCGGCACCCTCGCCCGCCGGCTGCGCGCGGGCGGCCTGGTCTGCCTGGTCGCCGACCGCGACCTCACCGAATCCGGTGTGGAGGTCGACTTCTTCGGCGAACCGGCCCGGATGCCCGCCGGACCCGCCCTCCTCGCCCAGCAGACCGGGGCGCTGCTGCTCCCCGTCACCCTCTGGTACGGGGACGAGCCCCGGATGTACGGGAGGGTCCACCCGCCCGTCGAGGTCCCCGGTGAGGGCACCCGCGCCGAGCGCTCCGCCGCCATGACCCAGCAGCTGGCCGACGCCTATGCCGCCGGGATCGCGGAGCACCCCGAGGACTGGCACATGCTGCAACGGCTGTGGCTCGCGGATCTGGAGCCCCGCCCCCGGAAGGCCCGCACATGAAGATCGGCATTGTCTGCCCGTACTCCTGGGACGTACCCGGCGGCGTCCAGTTCCACATCCGGGACCTCGCCGACCACCTCATCCGCCTCGGCCACCAGGTCTCCGTCCTGGCCCCCGCCGACGACGACACCCCGCTGCCGCCGTTCGTGGTCTCCGCGGGCCGGGCCGTCCCGGTGCCCTACAACGGCTCCGTCGCCCGGCTGAACTTCGGCTTCCTCTCCGCCGCCCGGGTGCGCCGCTGGCTCCATGAGGGCACCTTCGACGTGATCCACATCCATGAGCCGACCTCCCCCTCACTGGGGCTGCTCGCCTGCTGGGCGGCGCAGGGTCCGATCGTGGCCACCTTCCACACCTCCAACCCCCGCTCCCGGGCGATGATCGCCGCCTATCCGATCCTCCAGCCCGCGCTGGAGAAGATCAGCGCCCGGATCGCCGTCAGCGAGTACGCCCGGCGCACCCTGGTGGAACACCTCGGCGGCGACGCCGTCACCATCCCCAACGGCGTCGATGTCGGCTACTTCGAGAAGGCCGAACCCAAGAGCGCGTGGCAGGGCGGCACCATCGGCTTCATCGGCCGGATCGACGAACCCCGCAAGGGGCTCCCCGTCCTGATGAAGGCGCTCCCCGCGATCCTCGCCGCCCGCCCCGGGACCCGGCTGCTGGTGGCCGGGCGCGGCGACGAGGAGGAGGCGGTGGCCTCGCTGCCCCGCGAGATGCGCGGCGCCGTCGAGTTCCTCGGCATGATCAGCGACGAGGACAAGGCACGGCTGCTGCGCAGCGTCGACCTCTATGTGGCGCCCAACACCGGCGGCGAGAGCTTCGGCATCGTCCTGGTCGAGGCGATGTCCGCGGGCGCTCCCGTCCTCGCCAGCGACCTCGACGCCTTCGCCCAGGTCCTCGACCAGGGCGCGGCCGGGGAACTCTTCGCCAACGAGGACGCCGGGGCGCTCGCGGAGGCGGCCGTCCGGCTCCTCGGCGACCCCGAGCGCCGCGCCGGACTGCGCGCCCGGGGCAGTGCCCATGTGCGCCGCTTCGACTGGTCCACGGTGGGCGCGGACATCCTCGCGGTGTACGAGACGGTCACCGACGGCGCCTCCTCGGTGGCCACCGACGACCGGCCCACGCTCCGCACCCGGCTGGGACTCGCCCGCCACTGACCCCCGGGGGCTGCGACCGACCCCCCGGGGCCGCCGGTAGCCTTGCCGACCGTGACCGCAACGCTCATCTGGATCCTTCTCGCCCTGCTCGCCATCGGCATGTATCTGAGCTGGACCGCCGGGCGGCTGGACCGCCTGCACACCCGTATCGACGCGGCCCGCGCCGCCCTCGACGCGCAGCTGCTGCGCAGGGCCTCGGTCACCCAGGAACTCGCCAGCTCCGGGGTGCTGGACCCGGCCGCCTCGATCGTCCTGTACGAGGCGGCGCACGCCGCCCGGCAGGCCGAGGAGGAGCACCGCGAGGTCGCCGAGAGCGAGCTGAGCGCCGCCCTGCGCGCGGTCTTCTCCGATCCGGCGCAGGTCGAGGCGGTGCGCGCGGTCCCCGGTGGCGAGGAGGCCACCACCGAACTGGGCCAGGCGGTCCGCCGGGTGCCCATGGCCCGCCGCTTCCACAACGACGCGGTACGGGCGGCGCGGGCGCTGCGCCGGCACCGCAAGGTCCGCTGGTTCCGGCTGGCGGGGCATGCGCCCTTCCCGCTCGCGGTGGAGCTGGACGACGAGCCCCCGGCGGCCCTGGCGGAGCGCCCCGTCGGCTGAGCCGCGCCCGGATCCCGGGCCGCACCACGGTCGCTCGGGGTCGCTCGGGGTCGCACCACGGTCGCCCGGGCGGGCCACTGTGCGGGCCACCTCACCCGTACACCCCCCGTACACCGGGACGGAACGATCCACCGCCTTTCCATTGGCCCTTGCAGTGGACTGGTCCCCGGAGGTTGCATCGTTTCCGCACCCGGATCGCCCACCGACGCGCCGGACGCATCCCATCCGTCGTTCCCCCCGTGAGGTACCCCGTGTCCAGCACGCTCCCCACCACCCCGAACCTTTCCGAGGCCCCCGCCACCGGCACCGCCCGCGTCAAGCGCGGCATGGCCGAACAGCTCAAGGGCGGCGTCATCATGGATGTGGTCGACGCCGCGCAGGCGAAGATCGCCGAGGACGCGGGCGCGGTCGCCGTCATGGCCCTGGAGCGGGTCCCCGCCGACATCCGCAAGGACGGCGGCGTGGCCCGGATGTCCGACCCCAACATGATCGAGGAGATCATCGAGGCGGTCTCCATCCCTGTCATGGCCAAGTCCCGCATCGGCCACTTCGTCGAGGCCCAGGTCCTCCAGTCGCTCGGCGTCGACTACATCGACGAGTCCGAGGTGCTGACCCCCGCCGACGAGGTCAACCACTCCGACAAGTGGGGGTTCACCACCCCCTTCGTCTGCGGTGCCACCAACCTGGGCGAGGCGCTGCGCCGGATCGCCGAGGGCGCCGCCATGATCCGCTCCAAGGGCGAGGCCGGCACCGGCAATGTCGTGGAGGCCGTCCGCCATCTGCGCCAGATCAAGAACGAGATCGCCCGGCTGCGCGGCTACGACGACCATGAGCTGTACGCCGCCGCCAAGGAGCTGCGCGCCCCCTACGAGCTGGTCAAGGAGGTCGCCGGGCTGGGCAGGCTGCCGGTGGTCCTCTTCTCCGCCGGCGGGGTGGCCACCCCCGCGGACGCCGCGCTGATGCGCCAGCTCGGCGCCGAGGGCGTCTTCGTGGGCTCCGGCATCTTCAAGTCCGGCGACCCGGCCAAGCGCGCCGCCGCCATCGTCAAGGCCACCACCTTCTACGACGACCCGAAGGTCATCGCGGACGCCTCCCGCAACCTCGGCGAGGCCATGGTCGGCATCAACTGCGACACCCTCCCCGAGGCCGAGCGCTACGCCAACCGGGGCTGGTAGTGACCGGCGCACCCGGGACCGGCGCGCCCGTGATCGGCGTCCTGGCGCTCCAGGGCGACGTACGCGAACATCTGACGGCTCTGGCCGCGGCGGGCGCCACCGCCGGGCCGGTCCGCCGCCCCGGGGAGCTGGCGGAGGTGGACGGCCTGGTCATCCCCGGCGGCGAGTCCACCACCATGTCCAAACTGGCCCATCTCTTCGGGATGATGGAGCCGCTGCGCGAGCGGGTCCGCGCCGGGATGCCCGTCTACGGCAGCTGCGCCGGTCTGATCATGCTCGCCGACAAGATCCTGGACCCCCGCTCGGGGCAGGAGACCATCGGCGGCATCGACATGATCGTCCGCCGTAACGCCTTCGGGCGGCAGAACGAGTCCTTCGAGGCGTCCGTCGAGGTGACGGGGGTCGCCGGGGGACCCGTGGAGGGTGTCTTCATCCGCGCCCCCTGGGTCGAGTCCACCGGTGCCGCGGTCGAGGTACTGGCCGAGCACGACGGCCATGTCGTCGCGGTCCGCCAGGGCCGTGCGCTGGCCACCTCCTTCCATCCGGAGCTGACCGGCGACCACCGGGTCCACCGGCTCTTCACCGACATGGTGCGCGCGGCCCGGTGACCGGACCCCGGTAGGATCGCTGCCGAAACGCATTCTGTGCGGCATTGGGTAACGCGAAGGAGACAGGCAGATGTCCGGCCACTCTAAATGGGCTACGACGAAGCACAAGAAGGCCGTGATCGACGCCAAGCGTGGCAAGCTCTTCGCGAAGCTGATCAAGAACATCGAGGTCGCGGCCCGGATGGGCGGGGCGGACATCGACGGCAACCCCACGCTCTTCGACGCCATCCAGAAGGCGAAGAAGCAGTCGGTCCCGAACAAGAACATCGACTCCGCGCTCAAGCGCGGCGCGGGTCTTGAGGCCGGTGGCGCCGACTACGAGACGATCATGTACGAGGGCTACGGCCCCAACGGTGTCGCCGTCCTCATCGAGTGCCTCACGGACAACCGCAACCGCGCCGCCTCCGATGTCCGGGTCGCCATGACCCGCAACGGCGGCTCCATGGCCGACCCGGGTTCGGTGTCGTACCTCTTCCACCGCAAGGGCGTCATCATCGTCCCCAAGGGTGAGCTGACCGAGGACGACGTCCTGGGCGCGGTCCTGGACGCGGGCGCCGAGGAGGTCAACGACCTCGGTGAGTCCTTCGAGGTGCTCAGCGAGGCCACCGACCTGGTCGCGGTCCGCACCGCGCTCCAGGGCGAGGGCATCGACTACGACTCCGCCGAGGCCAACTTCGTCCCGACCATGCAGGTCGAGCTGGACGAGGAGGGCGCGCGCAAGATCTTCAAGCTGATCGACGCCCTGGAGGACAGCGACGACGTGCAGAACGTCTTCGCCAACTTCGATGTCTCCGACGAGGTCATGGCCAAGGTCGACGACTGATCTCCGCCACCGGGACCACGGCACGGGCCGACGGGACGCCATGCGCGCCCCGTCGGCCCGCTGTTGTCCGCTGTTGTTCTGGGGTGCCCGACTCCCCGCTCCGCCGCCGTGCGGCATCGTCCGACGCGTTGTCAGTGCCGGGCGGTAGCCTGCGCAAACAGATGAGCGAAGGAGGGGCGGCGTGCGTGTGCTCGGGGTGGACCCAGGGCTGACCCGGTGCGGTGTCGGTGTGGTCGAGGGGGTGGCGGGCCGCCCGCTCACCATGATCGGTGTCGGGGTCGTCCGCACCCCATCCGACGCCGACCTCGGCGCCCGGCTGGTCGCCGTCGAGGAGGGCCTGGAGCGCTGGCTGGACGAGCACCGTCCGGACCGGGTCGCCGTCGAGCGGGTCTTCAGCCAGCACAATGTGTCGAC
Organism: Streptomyces sp. NPDC000594; assembly: GCF_040299965.1. Lineage (NCBI taxonomy): Bacteria > Bacillati > Actinomycetota > Actinomycetes > Kitasatosporales > Streptomycetaceae > Streptomyces > Streptomyces sp. NPDC000594. The sequence continues at coordinate 55,552 of NZ_JBEPCY010000036.1, forward strand.
GGTCATGGGCACCGCCCAGGCCAGCGCGGTCGCCATCCTCTGTGCGTCGCGGCGGGGCATCCCCGTCGTCCTGCACACCCCCAGCGAGGTCAAGGCCGCCGTCACCGGCTCGGGGCGGGCCGACAAGGCGCAGATCGGGGCCATGGTCACCCGGCTGCTGCGGCTGGCCGCCCCGCCGAAGCCCGCCGACGCCGCCGACGCCCTCGCCCTGGCCATCTGCCACATCTGGCGTTCCCCCGCGCAGAACCGCCTCCAGCGCGCGGTCGCCGAGCACGCCGCCCGGCACCCCGGCCGGCCCGCCCCCGGCGCCGCCCCGCGCCCGTCGAAAGGCCCCACCGCATGATCGCCTCCGTGAGCGGCCGGGTCGCCGCCCTCACCCCCACCACCGCCGTCGTCGAGGTCGGCGGGATCGGGATGGCCGTCCAGTGCGCGCCCGCCACCCTCGCCGGGCTGCGGATCGGCGAGGAGGCCGCGCTCGCCACCTCCCTGGTGGTCCGCGAGGACTCCCTCACCCTCTACGGCTTCGCCGACGACGACGAGCGCCAGGTCTTCGAGCTGCTCCAGACCGCCAGCGGGGTCGGCCCCCGGCTGGCCCAGGCGATGCTCGCCGTCCACAGCCCCGACGCCCTGCGGGCCGCCGTCGCCACCGGCGACGAGAAGGCCCTGATCGCCGTCCCCGGGATCGGCAAGAAGGGCGCCCAGAAGCTGCTGCTCGAACTGAAGGACAGGCTCGGTGAGCCGGTGGGCGTCCCCGTGGCCCGCCGGGGCGCCCAGGCCGCCCCCTCCTGGCGCGACCAGCTCCACGCCGCCCTCGTCGGCCTGGGCTATGCCCCCCGCGAGGCCGAGGAGGCCGTGGAGGCCGTCGCCCCCCAGGCCGAGGCCGCCGGGGCCACCCCGCCGGTGGGCACCCTGCTCAAGGCCGCCCTCCAGACCCTCAATCGCACCCGCTGACCGGCGCCCCGCCCGCTCCCGCCCCGCGGCCCCGCCGCCCGACTCCTTGAGGCACATCCGCAGTGAACTGGGACGACACCACCTCCGGCCCCGACGACGACCTCACCGCCCCCGGTGGGCGGCTGGTCGGCCCCGCCACCGACGGGGAGGAGCAGGCCGTCGAGGCGGCGCTGCGGCCCGCCTCGCTCGGTGAGTTCGTCGGTCAGGAACGGGTCCGGGAACAGCTCGACCTGGTGCTGAAGGCCGCCCTGGCCCGGGGCGCCACCGCCGACCATGTGCTGCTCTCGGGCGCCCCCGGGCTGGGCAAGACCACCCTGTCGATGATCATCGCGGCGGAGATGCAGGCCCCCATCAGGATCACCTCGGGCCCCGCCATCCAGCACGCCGGGGACCTCGCCGCGATCCTCTCCTCCCTCCAGGAGGGCGAGGTCCTCTTCCTGGACGAGATCCACCGCATGTCCCGGCCCGCCGAGGAGATGCTCTACATGGCGATGGAGGACTTCCGGGTCGACGTGATCGTCGGCAAGGGGCCCGGCGCCACCGCCATCCCGCTGGAGCTGCCCCCGTTCACCCTGGTCGGGGCCACCACCCGGGCCGGGCTGCTGCCCCCGCCGCTGCGCGACCGCTTCGGCTTCACCGGGCATATGGAGTTCTACGACCCCGCTGAGCTGGAGCGCGTCGTCCACCGCTCGGCCCGCCTCCTCGATGTGGCGATCGACACGGCGGGCGCGGCCGAGATCGCCGGACGCTCCCGGGGCACCCCCCGTATCGCCAACCGGCTGCTCCGCCGGGTCCGCGACTACGCCCAGGTCAAGGTGGACGGCCGGATCACCCGTGAGGTGGCTTCCGCGGCCCTGCGGGTGTACGAGGTGGACCACCGCGGACTCGACCGGCTGGACCGTGCCGTCCTGGAGGCCCTGATCAAGCTGTTCGGCGGCGGCCCGGTGGGGCTCTCCACCCTCGCCGTGGCGGTGGGGGAGGAGCGGGAGACCGTCGAGGAGGTCGCCGAGCCCTTCCTCGTACGGGAAGGGCTGCTGGCCAGGACGCCGCGCGGGCGGATCGCCACTCCCGCGGCCTGGGCCCACCTCGGACTGGCCGCCCCGCAGTCCGCGCAGGGTACCGGAGGGGCGGGGGGACAGACGGGGTTGTTCGGCGCGTGACGGCGCGGAGACTGCCGTTGCGGGAACCGGGGTGGGATGCTGGGCGTTGTTCCATCGATACGGACTCGCTTAGACTCCGCCGATGCCGACCCTCCGGGTCGGCGTGCCCACCCCCGTAGATAGGCCGCCGAGCGACGCGGTCGTGCGAAGGAAGTTTCTTCCGTGGATCCCATTGCCCTTCTCCCCTTCATCATCCTCATCGGGGCCATGTTCCTGATGACCCGGTCCGCCAAGAAGAAGCAGCAGCAGGCCGTGCAGATGCGCGACTCGATGCAGCCGGGCTCCGGGGTCCGCACCATCGGGGGGATGTACGCGACCGTCAAGGAGGTGCACGACGACACCGTGCTCCTTGAGGTCGCCCCGGGCGTCCACGCCGTGTACGCGAAGAACTCGATCGGTGCCGTCCTCGACGACGAGGAGTACAACCGCATCGTTCACGGCGACGAGCCCGGCGAGGACACCCCGGCCGTCCCGGACGACCTCTCCTCGCTGACCGGCGACGGTGACGACTCCGGCGCGCCCGCGATCGATCTGGCCAAGAAGCCCGAGCCCACCGACGCCGTCCAGGGCGACAAGCCCGAGGAGGACAAGGACGGCAAGGACGGCAAGGCCGACGGCGGAAAGTAGCCAGGTTCGGGGGCCCGTGGTACCGCCGGTGCCACGCGGTCCCCTGGTCGTGTTGACTTCTGCGGGGGCAGGTCCCCACAACACTTCGTGGCCGCTCCGGGGCATACCCGGCGCGGAGCGGTTGGACAGGGAGAAACGAGAAGGTGGCAGCACCGAACAGGGGCCGAAGGCCCGCGGGGGGTCAGGGGAAGCCGGGGCGCACCCTGGTACTGATCCTGATCGCTCTGGTCGCGCTGACCGGCGGTATGTTCGCGACCGGCGACACCACGCCGCGTCTGGGCATCGACCTCGCGGGCGGTACGACGATCACGCTCAAGGCCAAGGCGGAGCCCGGCAAGGAGAGCGCGGTCAATGAGACCAATATGAACACCGCGGTCGGCATCATCGAGCGGCGTGTCAACGGTCTCGGCGTCTCCGAGGCGGAGGTCCAGACCCAGGGCCGCGAGCACATCATCGTGAACATCCCCAAGGGGACCGACTCGAAGCAGGCCCGGGAGCAGGTCGGCACCACCGCCCAGCTCTACTTCCGCCCGGTGCTCACGGCCGCCCCCGGTGGTCCGGTACCGCAGCAGCCCGCCCCCGCCGAGTCCGGCAAGCCGAAGGCCGAGGGCGAGAAGGCCGAAGGCGACAAGGCCGAGGGCGCGAAGGACGAGAAGGCTGAGGACGGCGCCAAGGAGACCCCCGCCGGCGAGCCGAGCGGCGTCCCGAGCGCCCAGGGCCGGGCCGTCACCGACGCCCTCACCAACGACCCCTCGCCCGGCGCCTCCGCCGGCGCCGAGGGCGACAAGGCCGAGGGCACGAAGGCCGACGGCGACAAGGACCCCAAGGGCACGGCCACGCCGAAGCCCGAGACCCCCGCCGACAAGGACATGGCCGCTCTCCAGGCCGCGTTCACCACGCTGAACTGCGAGAACAAGAACCAGCGCGGCAAGGTCAGCGACAACGCCCGGCCCGAGAAGCCCATGGTCGCCTGTGGCAAGAACAGCGCCGACCAGTGGGAGAAGTACATCCTCGGCCCGGCCGAGGTCGAGGGCAAGGACGTCGACGAGGCCAAGGGCCAGTTCGACCAGCAGCGCGGCATCTGGATCGTGACCATGGACTTCACCAAGTCCGGGTCGAAGAAGTTCCAGAAGATCACCAGCACGCTCTCCAAGCAGCAGTCGCCGATGAACCAGTTCGCCATCGTCCTCGACGGCGAGGTCATGTCGGCGCCGCAGGTCAACCAGACCCTGACCGCGAACGCCGAGATCTCCGGCAGCTTCAACCAGCAGTCCGCCCAGGACCTGGGCAACATGCTCTCCTACGGCGCCCTGCCGCTCACCTTCCAGGAGGAGAGCGTCACCACCGTCAGCGCCGCCCTCGGCGGTGAGCAGCTGCGTGCCGGTCTGATCGCCGGTGCCATCGGCCTCGCCCTGGTCATCATCTACCTGGTGGCCTACTACCGCGGCCTGGCGGCCATCGCGATCCTGAGCCTCCTGGTCTCGGCCGCGCTGACCTATGTGCTGATGGCGCTGCTCGGCCCGGGTATCGGCTTCGCGCTGAACCTGCCGGCCGTCTGTGGTGCCATCGTCGCCATCGGTATCACAGCGGACTCGTTCATCGTCTACTTCGAACGGGTCCGGGACGAGATCCGCGAGGGCCGCACCCTGCGCCCGGCCGTGGAGCGTGCCTGGCCCCGGGCCCGGCGCACCATCCTGGTCTCCGACTTCGTGTCGTTCCTCGCCGCCGCGGTGCTCTTCATCGTCACCGTCGGCAAGGTCCAGGGCTTCGCCTTCACCCTCGGTCTGACCACCCTGCTCGACGTGGTCGTGGTGTTCTTCTTCACCAAGCCGCTGATGACCCTGATGGCCCGGACGAAGTTCTTCGCCAGCGGCCACCCGTGGTCCGGACTGGACCCGACCCGCCTCGGTGTCCAGCCCCCGCTGCGCCGCTCGCGCCGGACCACCGTCGGCCCCATCGACCCGAAGGAGGCGTGAGATGTCGCGTCTCGGCACCATTGGCGCCCGGCTCTACCGCGGCGAGATCGGCTATGACTTCGTCGCCAAGCGCAAGTTCTGGTACGGCGTCTCCATACTGATCACCATCGCCGCCATCGTCGGTCTCGCGGTGCGCGGTCTCAACATGGGCATCGAGTTCAAGGGCGGCGCGGTCTTCACCACGCCCAAGACCTCGGTCTCCGTCACCCAGGTCCAGGAGACCGCCACCGAGACCTCCGGCCATCACGCCATCGTCCAGAAGCTGGGCAATGGCACGCTGCGCATCCAGGTCAGCGAGCTGGACACCCAGCAGGCCAACACCGTCCAGACGGAGCTGGCCAAGGATCTCGGCATCGCCTCCGAGAAGATCAACGCGGAGCTGGTCGGCCCCAGCTGGGGTGAGGAGATCGCCAACAAGGCCTGGACCGGCCTCGGGGTCTTCATGATCCTGGTGGTGATCTATCTCGCCATCGCCTTCGAGTGGCGAATGGCGCTCGCGGCACTGATCGCCCTCATCCACGACCTCACGATCACGGTGGGTGTGTACGCCCTCGTGGGCTTCGAGGTCACCCCGGGCACGGTGATCGGTCTGCTCACCATCCTCGGCTACTCCCTCTACGACACCGTCGTCGTCTTCGACGGTCTCAAGGAGGGTGCCGTGGGGATCACCAAGCAGACCCGCTTCACCTACAGCGAGCTGGCCAACCGCAGCCTCAACGGCACGCTGGTGCGGTCCATCAACACCACCGTGGTCGCGCTGCTGCCCGTCGCCGGTCTGCTCTTCATCGGCGGTGGCTTCCTCGGCGCGGGCATGCTGAACGACATCTCGCTGTCGCTCTTCGTCGGCCTCGCGGCCGGTGCCTACTCCTCGATCTTCATCGCCACCCCGCTCGTCGCCGACCTCAAGGAACGCGACCCGCAGATGAAGGCCCTGCGCAAGCGGGTGCTGGCCAAGCGCGCGGCGGCGGAGCGGGACGGCTCCCCCGGCACCGGGTCCGAGGACGACGCGCCCGACGCACCGCTGGGCGACCCGGCGGCGGCCGGCGCCGGCGGCGGCCTGGTCACCCCGCGTGCCGACCGCGGCCGGGGCCGCTCCTCGGGACGGCGCCGATGACCGGCGAGGCCCGGCAGCTGCTCCTCAGCCGCATCCGGGACGTGCCCGACTATCCGCAGCCGGGGGTGGTGTTCAAGGACATCACCCCGCTGCTGGCGGACCCGGAGGCGTTCTCGGTGCTCACCGAGTCCCTCGCGGAGCTGTGCGTCCGCCATGGCGCCACCAAGATCGTCGGTCTGGAGGCCCGGGGCTTCATCCTGGGCGCCCCGGTCGCGATCCGTGCCGGTCTGGGCTTCATCCCCGTCCGCAAGGCGGGCAAGCTCCCCGGGGCGACGCTCTCCCAGGCGTACGAGCTGGAGTACGGCACCGCCGAGATCGAGGTGCACGCCGAGGATCTGGCCACGGGCGACCGGGTCATGATCATCGACGATGTGCTGGCCACCGGTGGCACCGCCGCCGCGGCGATGGAGCTGATCCGCCGGGGCGGCGCCGATGTCGCCGGTCTGGCGGTCCTCATGGAGCTGGGCTTCCTCGGCGGACGGGACCGGCTGGCGCCCGCGCTGGCGGGAGCCCCGCTGGAGGCGCTGCTCGCGCTCTGAGACACCCTGCGGCCCGCCGGTGGTCCCCTCTCCCAGGGGCCCCGGCGGGCCGCCGCTCTCCACGGCCCCTGGGGCCCCGGGAATGCCGGGACCCCAGGGGTCTGTTTTCCCCTCTGGGGCAGCAGCACGGCGGGGTCGATACGATGGCCTCTCCGGACCTGCCCGGGGGAGCCGGAACCGCACGAGGAGCTCTCTTGCCAGACGAGGCCCGTCCCGCCACCGCCGCGCAGCCCGACCGCAAGGCCGACCCGGCCGCGCCGGCCTCTCCCGCGCCCGCGCCGACCCCGGGCGAGAAGCCCCGTGGACACACCCTGTCCGGCGCCTCCCCCGTCTCCGCGCGCCCCGCCGCCAAGCCGGCGCCCCGGCCGTCGTCGGGGGGCGGCCCCCGGGGGGCCGCCGCCTCCTCCAACCGCGTCCGGGCCCGCCTCGCCCGGCTCGGTGTGCAGCGCTCCTCCCCGTACAACCCGGTCCTGGAGCCCCTGCTGCGGATCGTCCGCGGCAACGATCCCAAGATCGAGACCTCGACGCTGCGCCAGATCGAGCGGGCCTACCAGGTCGCCGAGCGCTGGCACCGGGGTCAGAAGCGCAAGAGCGGCGACCCGTACATCACCCATCCCCTCGCCGTCACCACCATCCTCGCCGAGCTGGGCATGGACCCGGCGACGCTGATGGCGGGGCTGCTCCACGACACCGTCGAGGACACCGAGTACGGCCTGGACACCCTCCGCCGGGACTTCGGCGACCAGGTCGCCCTGCTGGTGGACGGCGTCACCAAGCTCGACAAGGTCAAGTTCGGCGAGGCCGCGCAGGCGGAGACCGTGCGCAAGATGGTCGTCGCCATGGCCAAGGACCCCCGGGTCCTGGTCATCAAGCTCGCCGACCGGCTGCACAACATGCGCACCATGCGCTACCTCAAGCGGGAGAAGCAGGAGAAGAAGGCCCGCGAGACCCTGGAGATCTACGCCCCGCTGGCGCACCGGCTGGGCATGAACACCATCAAGTGGGAGCTGGAGGACCTGGCCTTCGCCATCCTCTACCCCAAGATGTACGACGAGATCGTGCGGCTGGTCGCCGAGCGCGCCCCCAAGCGGGACGAGTACCTGGCGATAGTGACCGACGAGGTCCAGTCCGATCTCCGCGCCGCCCGGATCAAGGCCACCGTCACCGGGCGCCCCAAGCACTACTACAGCGTGTACCAGAAGATGATCGTGCGGGGCCGGGACTTCGCGGAGATCTACGATCTGGTCGGCATCCGGGTGCTGGTCGACACGGTCCGTGACTGCTATGCGGCGCTCGGCACCGTCCACGCGCGATGGAACCCGGTCCCCGGCCGGTTCAAGGACTACATCGCGATGCCGAAGTTCAATATGTACCAGTCGCTCCATACGACGGTCATCGGACCCAACGGCAAGCCGGTCGAACTCCAGATCCGTACCTTCGACATGCACCGCCGGGCCGAGTACGGCATCGCGGCGCACTGGAAGTACAAGCAGGAGGCGGTCGCCGGGGCGTCCAAGGTGCGCACCGACGTGCCCCGGAAGTCCGGCAAGGACGACCATGTCAACGACATGGCGTGGCTGCGGCAGCTGCTCGACTGGCAGAAGGAGACCGAGGACCCCTCGGAGTTCCTGGAGTCGCTCCGCTTCGACCTCTCGCGCAACGAGGTCTTCGTTTTCACGCCCAAGGGCGATGTCATAGCGCTGCCCGCCGGGGCGACCCCGGTGGACTTCGCCTACGCGGTCCATACCGAGGTCGGCCATCGCACCATAGGCGCCCGGGTGAACGGGCGGCTCGTCCCGCTGGAGTCCACCCTGGACAACGGCGATCTGGTCGAGGTCTTCACCTCCAAGGCCGAGGGCGCGGGCCCGTCCCGCGACTGGCTCGGCTTCGTCAAGTCCCCGCGCGCCCGCAACAAGATCCGTGCCTGGTTCTCCAAGGAGCGCCGGGACGAGGCGATCGAGCAGGGCAAGGACGCCATCGTGCGGGCGATGCGCAAGCAGAACCTGCCGATCCAGCGCATCCTCACCGGGGACTCGCTGGTCACCCTCGCCCATGAGATGCGCTACCCGGACATCTCCTCGCTGTACGCGGCGATCGGCGAGGGTCATGTCGCGGCCCAGGGCGTGGTGCAGAAGCTGGTGCAGGCCCTCGGCGGCGAGGAGGCCGCCAACGAGGACATCGCCGAGTCCGCGCCGCCGTCCCGGGGCCGGAACAAGCGGCGCTCCAACGCCGACCCGGGTGTGGTGGTCAAGGGCGTCGAGGACGTCTGGGTGAAGCTGGCGCGCTGCTGCACCCCGGTCCCCGGCGACCCGATCATCGGGTTCGTCACCCGGGGCAGCGGGGTCTCCGTCCACCGTGCCGACTGTGTCAATGTCGACTCCCTGTCGCAGCAGCCGGAGCGGATCCTGGAGGTCGAGTGGGCGCCCACCCAGTCCTCGGTCTTCCTGGTCGCCATCCAGGTCGAGGCGCTGGACCGGTCCCGGCTGCTGTCGGATGTCACCCGGGTCCTGTCGGACCAGCATGTGAACATCCTGTCGGCGGCGGTGCAGACCTCCCGGGACCGGGTCGCCACCTCCCGTTTCACCTTTGAGATGGGCGATCCCAAGCATCTCGGGCATGTGCTGAAGGCGGTCCGGGGCGTCGAGGGCGTCTATGACGTGTACCGGGTGACCTCCGCCCGCCGTCCCTGACGGCGCCCCGTCGGGCCCCCGGGCGGGGCCGCCGCCGTGCCGGACACGGCGGCGGCCCCGGACCTCATCCGGCCGTGGGGTCCTGGGCGCCGGACGCCTGGGTACCGGGCCCGTCGGCACCGGGCTCCTGGACGCCCTCGGCCGCCGGGAAGGGCCCGTCGCCCAGCGGGTTGATCCGGTTCACGTCACCGTCGAAGGCGAAGAGCAGCAGATCGCCCATGGTGAAGGTCCCCTTGCGGTGGGCGGGCAGGGTGGGCCGCCAGCCGCGCTGCTTGACGATGGAGCTGCGGCTGCCCTCCATCGAGCGGTGGAAGACCTCGGCCACCAGCCGGCCGCCCACCCCGGTCAGCAGACCCGGATGGCGCCGGTTCACCTCCGCCTCCCGCAGGATGTAGAACCACAACGGGGTGTGCGCGACCAGCTCGGCCCGCTCGGCGGCGGTGAGGCCGTCCAGCCGGGCGCCCCCGGCCCCCTCGACGATCTGCCGCTCGGTCAGCGGCCGGATGCCCATCTGGGCGGCGAGCTGGGGCCCGGTCGCCAGCTCCACCATCGCCGCCCGCGCGAGATTGCGGAAGGCGAGATTGCGGTGGTGGGCCGGGGGAGCGGGCCGCCCGCGCCCGTCGAAGCTCCCCGACGGCAGTGCGGTCAGCGGGTCGACCATCAGGGTGTCGATCCGTTTCGCCACATTGGACTCGGCCGCCGGAAGGACCAGATCGGGCCGGCCCACCGCGCCGAAGTCGAACAGCCGGCGGAAGTCGGCGATCCAGTTGCTGGGGAGCCGCAGATTGGGCCCGGAGTTGGGATCTTCGAGGTCGCTCAGATCGTCGGGGCCGGGGGAGAGGTTGCCGGCCGTACCGCTGAACCGGAAGAGGGCCCCCAGGGTCGCGATCCCGCCGGGCCCACCCGCCCGGAAGACCCGGTTCCACTGGTAGGCGCCCCGGACCATGCTGTGCCCGAAGCGATAGGCCGCCACCGAGAATTCGATGGGCATCGTCGGATGGTCCCCCGGCCGCCCCCGGCCGGGCACCTCGAAGTGACGGCGGCCATGGGTGAAGACATCCTCCACGATGGCCGGGTCCACCACCCGGGGCAGGAAGTCGGTGCGCAGGACCCACTGGTAGTGCTTGACCACCAGATCCCGGGCGGCGCGGAAGACCGCCGCCGGGGGCAGCCCGCTCGCCGACAGCCGCTCGTGCACCCGGTTGTGGAAGTGGATGAAGGCCAGATGCAGCTGGCCCACGATCAGATTCTCGTCGTTGCGGCCGTCCGGGACCAGCGGCGCCCGCCGGTCCGCCTGGGTCCCCGGGGCCGTCGCCCCCGCCCTCGGCAGGTCGAAGCCCTTCTGGTCGGTGTTGGCGGGCGGGAAGGCGGGCGGGAAGGGGACACCCAGCGCGTCCCCCGTCCGCAGCCGCCCGTCGGCCTCGTAGAAGCGGCTGCTCGACGGGTGCGCGGGGCCCAGACCGTAGAGGCTGTCCAGATCGAGCGCGGGGGAGCGGCCCTGGAGCAGCTCCTCCACCGGCACCGGGTCGCCCAGCGCCACCTGGGTGGCGTCCAGCGTCAGATCGTGGTCGACGAACTGCCCCAGATAGGTGAACCCGGCCGGGACACCCGGCTGGTCGGGGTCGGGTGCCGTCCCGTTCCCGGTGGTCATGGCCTCGGCGATCTTTATCCGCAGACCCTCGCTGATCTGCACGCCTTTTCCGCGGCTGAGCCGCGAGAATCGAAAAGCCAGCTGGGATTCGGCGGCGGTCGGAATGCGGGCCTGTGATCCACCTCGGCCGTTGGATTCAAGAATGCGTCCGTCGTCGATGACGAAATAGCTCTCACGCTGGTGCCGGTGCACGTCGGTCCCCGTTCTGTCCCCCGAAGCCGCAAGGGTTTCCACCCCTGCGGCCGGTCACTGCTCTGTCATTCGGGAAGACGAACGAGCAACGAGAAGAGTTGCCCAGGAGAGGGTCCACCGCGTGATAGAAAACGGTAATTGTCGTGCTCATGAATTTATGGAAATCCTGCCCCGGGAATCCGGATGGAAGCGTTTTCCCAGCGACCGGCAGAAAGCCGGGGATTCCGGATGCCCCCACCGGGGGACATCGCCCGGGGCCGTTCCCCGCCGAAAAAAGAACCCCCTCACGGGAGGGCCGGCAGCCCCTTCCGGCCCTCCCGGGTGACGAGACCCGTTCGACCCTCCCGGGTGACGAGACCCTTCCGGCCCACCCGTACCGGGAACAGCGTGAGGGCCCCGTACCCACCCGGTACGGGGCCCTCACACGCGCTCCCGGCGCCCGCCATCAGCAGGCGGCGCCCAAGCAAGTCAAGCGGGTCAAGCGGGTCCAGCGGTCACCCGCCGAACTCCTCCAGCCCCTTCAGCGCCTGGTCCAGCAGGGCCTGACGGCCCTCCAGCTCCTTCGCCAGCTTGTCCGCACGGGCGTTGTTGCCCGCCGCCCGGGCGGTGTCGATCTGACCGCGCAGCTTGTCCACGGCCGCCTGGAGCTGACCCGTCAGACCGGCGGCACGCGCCCGCGCCTCCGGGTTGGTCCGGCGCCACTCCGTCTCCTCGGACTCCTGGATCGCCCGCTCCACGGTGTGCATCCGGCCCTCGACCCTCGCCCTGGCGTCCCGGGGCACATGGCCCACGGCCTCCCAGCGCTCGTTGAGGGTGCGGAAGGCCGCCCGTGCCGCCTTCAGATCCGTCACCGGCAGGAGCTTCTCGGCCTCGGTCGCCAGCTCCTCCTTGAGCTTGAGGTTCTCCCCCTGCTCGGCGTCCCGCTCCGCGAAGACCTCACCGCGCGCGGCGAAGAACACGTCCTGCGCCCCGCGGAAACGGTTCCACAGGTCGTCCTCGGCCTCCCGCTGGGCGCGGCCGGCCGCCTTCCACTGCGTCATCAGATCCCGGTAACGGGCGGCCGTCGGACCCCAGTCGGAGGAGCCGGAGAGCGCCTCCGCCTCGGCGACCAGCTTCTCCTTCGCCTTGCGGGCGTCCTCGCGCTGCGCGTCCAGCGAGGCGAAGTGGGCCTTGCGGCGCTTGGAGAAGGCCGAGCGCGCGTGGGAGAAGCGGTGCCACAGCTCGTCGTCCGACTTGCGGTCCAGCCGGGGCAGCCCCTTCCAGGTGTCCACCAGCGCGCGCAGCCGCTCGCCCGCCGACCGCCACTGCTCACTGGCGGCCAGCTCCTCGGCCTCGGTGACCAGCTCCTCCTTGGCCCGGCGGGACTCGTCGTGCTGCTTCGCCCGCTCGGCCCTGCGCTCCTCGCGGCGCTTGTCGACCGTCTCCACCAGCGCGTCGAGCCGCTTGCCCAGCGCGTCCAGATCGCCGACCGCGTGATGCTCGACCACCTGCTCCCGCAGATGACCGATCGCGGCCTGCGCGTCCTTGGCCGACAGATCGGTGGTCTTCACCCGCCGTTCGAGGAGGTCGATCTCGACCACCAGGCCCTGGTACTTGCGCTCGAAGTAGGCCAGCGCCTCCTCAGGCGTCCCGGCCTGCCACGATCCGACGACCTGCTCGCCGTCGGCGGTACGCACGTACACGGTGCCCGTCTCATCGACGCGGCCCCACGGGTCGCTGCTCACAGCGCCTCCTCCACCTGATACCCGCGCGGGCTCCCGCCCCCGGGCATCGTCCACAGTTTCCTGGGGCGGGCTGCGCCCGCCCTGCACAACGCCAATCTAGGCGACCGGTCGCCCGCCTGTCCGCACTCAGCACGGCCGAAATTCCCCGCCCGCCGGACGGGGTCACTTCTTGGTGACAGTGGCCTTCTTGACGGTGACCTCGGTCTTCGGCGGTCCGTCGGGCGCACCGGTGCCGGTACCGCCCTTGGCGACCTTCTCCAGGGCCTTGACACCCGCGGCGTCGATCGTGCCGAACGGGGTGTAGGCCGGCGGGAGCTTGCTGTCCTTGTAGACAAGGAAGAACTGGCTGCCGCCGGTGTTCGGCTGGTTGGTGTTGGCCATCGCCACCGTGCCCTTGGGATAGGTCACCGTGCCGTCGGCGCCCGCCTTGCCGAGCCCGTCCAGATTCTCGTCCGGGATGTTGTAGCCGGGACCCCCGGTGCCGTCGCCCTTGGGGTCACCGCACTGAAGGACGAAGATGCCGTCCGTGACGAGTCGGTGACACTTCGTGTTGTCGAAGTATCCGTCCTTCGCCAGCGCGTGGAACGAGTTGACGGTACGGGGCGTCTTCGCCGCGTCCATGGTGAAGCCGATCGCGCCCTGGCTGGTGTCCAGGGCCATCGTGTACTTCGCCTTTTTGTCGATCGACATCTTCGGCTCGGGCTTCTTCTTCTCCGCGGGGGGAGTGGGCGCCGCCGACTCCTTCACGGTGGACTTCCCCTGGGCCGCCGAGTCCTTGTCGTCCCCGCTGAACATCCCGGTCGCGGCAGCGGTCGCCCCCGCGGCCAGTACCACCGCGAGCGCCGCGGCGATCATCGCCGTGCGCTGCTTCCTCTTCCGGGCCTGGGCGCGCCGCCGCTGCTGGCGCTCGAACTTCTCTCGGGCAAGCTGCCGCCGCCGCTGCTCGCTGGTGACCACCGGGTCTTCTCCCTCGTTCCTCTGTGCCGTGCGTGGCGTGTGCCCGTACCGTATACGGGTTGGCTGTGGAGCGAGCAGCGCCGGTAGGCTCTGATCTGCCGCAATTCAAGCCACGGACATCACTTTCCCTGTCCGCCGCAACCACATTCGAGGACGAACGTGCTGATTGCCGGGTTCCCCGCCGGGGCCTGGGGGACCAATTGCTATCTGGTCGCCCCCGCCGCGGGCGAGGAGTGCGTGATCATCGACCCCGGTCATCAGGCCGCCGAGGGCGTCGCCGAGGCCGTGCGCAAGCACCGGCTCAAGCCGGTCGCCGTCGTGCTCACCCACGGTCATATCGATCATGTCGCCTCGGTGGTCCCGGTCTGCGGCGCCCATGATGTGCCCGCGTGGATCCATCCCGCGGACCGCTACATGATGAGCGACCCCGAGAAGGCGCTCGGGCGCTCACTGGGCACGCAGCTGATGGGCGAGCTGACCGTGGGTGAGCCCTCGGACCTGCGGGAGCTGACCGACGGCGCCCGGCTGGAGCTGGCCGGTCTGGAGCTGACCGTGGCGCACGCGCCCGGCCATACCCAGGGGTCGGTGACCTTCCGGCTGCCCGAGAGCACCGAGGTCCCCTCGGTCTTCTTCTCGGGCGACCTGCTGTTCGCCGGCTCCATCGGCCGCACCGACCTGCCCGGTGGCGACCACGACGCGATGCTCCGGTCGCTGGCACGGGTGTGCCTGCCGCTGGAGGACTCGACCGTGGTGCTGTCGGGACACGGTCCCCAGACGACCATCGGCCGTGAGCGCGTCTCCAACCCCTATCTGCGAGATGTGGCCGACGGCCTCGGGAGCACGGACGCTCCCCGACGAGGAATGTGACGAGAGAAACCCTGTGAGCACCTTTCAGGCCCCCCGGGGCACCTATGACCTGCTGCCCCCCGACTCCGCCACCTTTCTGGCGGTCCGCGAGGCCATCGCCGCCCCGCTGAGGAACGCGGGCTACGGCTACATCGAGACCCCCGGCTTCGAGAGCGTCGAGCTGTTCGCCCGCGGTGTCGGCGAGTCCACCGACATCGTCTCCAAGGAGATGTACGCCTTCGAGACCAAGGGCGGCACCCAGCTGGCGCTGCGCCCCGAGGGCACCGCCTCCGTGCTGCGCGCCGCCCTGGAGGCCAACCTCCACAAGCAGGGTGTGCTGCCGGTCAAGCTCTGGTACTCCGGCTCGTACTACCGCTACGAGAAGCCGCAGAAGGGCCGCTACCGCCACTTCTCCCAGGTCGGCGCGGAGGCGATCGGCGCCGAGGACCCGGCGCTCGACGCCGAGCTGATCATCCTGGCCGACCAGGCGTACCGCGCGCTGGGGTTGCGCCACTTCCGGATCCTGCTCAACTCCCTCGGCGACCAGGAGTGCCGCCCGGTCTACCGCGAGGCGCTCCAGGACTTCCTGCGCGGACTCGACCTGGACGAGGAGACCCGCCGCCGGGTGGAGATCAACCCGCTGCGGGTCCTGGACGACAAGCGTGCCGAGGTCCGCAGGCAGCTGGTGGGCGCCCCCTCGCTCCGCGACCACCTCTGTGACGCCTGCCGGGCGTACCACGGCGAGGTGCGTGAGCTGCTGACCGAGGCGGGTGTCTCCTTCGAGGACGACGAGCGGCTGGTGCGCGGGCTCGACTACTACACCCGTACCACCTTCGAGTTCGTCCACGACGGCCTCGGCTCCCAGTCCGCGGTCGGCGGCGGCGGACGGTACGACGGCCTCTCCGAGATGCTGGGCGGCCCGGCGCTGCCCTCCGTGGGCTGGGCCCTCGGGGTCGACCGCACCGTTCTCGCCCTCCAGGCCGAGGGGGTCGCCCTGGAGCTCCCGACGCCCACCAGCGTCTTCGCCGTCCCGCTCGGCGAGGACGCCCGCCGGGCCCTCTTCGGCGTGGTCACCGGCCTGCGCCGGGCGGGCGTCGCCGCCGACTTCGCCTATGGCGGGCGGGGGCTCAAGGGCGCGATGAAGGTCGCCCACCGCAGCGGTGCCCCCTATGTGATCGTCGCCGGTGAGCGCGATCTCGCCGAGGGCATCGTCCAGCTGAAGACCATGGAGACCGGGGAGCAGCGGCCCGTACCGCTCTCCACCGTGGTGACCGAGCTGACCGCCCTGCTGGGCTGAGACACCGGGCACAGGGAAGTACGGGAACACGGGGACACGGGAACACGGCAGGGGGACGGCCCCGGGCATCGCGCCCGGGGCCGTCCCGCTGTTCCCGGCGGGGGTACGTCAAGCGCGCACCCGTCCCTCACCCCGGCGGCCCCCACCGCGTCCGGTGGCCCGATCGGCCCTGTTCGCCGCCGTCGGCCGGGGGCATGCTGGAGATCGGCGGGGCCGGGCGCGGACGGAGCGCACGGCCGGGGGTGCGGCAGAATGTCCGTGTCCGAGCGGCGACCGAGCAGCGGAAACGGCGAAACGGCGATATCGATATGACGACAGCAGCGGTGGACGACGACGTGACCTCCGGCGAGCGGACGGGCGACGAGGACGGCGGGCGGCGCACGATCGGGGGCGGCCGTTCCTTCGCCTGGCTGCTGGTGATCACGGGCGCGGCGGGACTGCTGGCCGCCTGGGTCATCACCCTCGACAAGTTCAAGCTGCTGGAGGACTCCTCCTTCGTCCCCGGGTGCAGCCTGAACCCGGTGGTCTCCTGCGGCAACATCATGAAGAGCGACCAGGCGTCGGTCTTCGGCTTCCCCAACCCGATGCTGGGCCTGGTCACCTACGGCATGGTGATCGCCATCGGCATGGGCCTGCTGGCGGGGGCCCGCTACCGCCCCTGGTTCTGGCTCGGGCTGAACGCGGGCACCGCCTTCGGCGCCGGGTTCTGCATGTGGCTGATGTACCAGTCGCTGTACGAGATCGGCTCCCTCTGTCTGTGGTGCTCGCTGGCCTGGGCCGCCACCATCGTGATGTTCTGCTACGTCACCCTCCACAACATCCGCCACCGGATCATCAGGCTCCCCGAGGGCGCGCGCTCGCTGCTGCTGGAGTTCCACTGGATGCCCCCGGTGCTCTGGATCGGCGCCATCGGCATGCTGGTGCTGACCCGCTGGTGGGACTTCTGGGTCAGCTGACCCCTCCGTGGCAGCCCGGGCCGGCCCGTCCCGGCACGGTCCCGCGCCCCCGCGGCCACCGGCCCCGGGGGCGTTGTCGGTGGGCTGCCTTAGGCTTCCTGTGTGGAGCCCGACCTGTTCACCGCCGCCGCCGAAGCCCGCCAGGAGAAGGACCCGTCCAGCAGCCCGCTGGCGGTCCGGATGCGCCCGCGCACCCTGGACGAGGTGGTCGGCCAGCGGCATCTGCTGCGGCCCGGCTCACCGCTGCGGCGGCTGGTCGGCGAGGGCGCGGGCGGCCCGGCCGGCGCCTCGTCCGTGATCCTCTGGGGCCCGCCCGGCATCGGCAAGACCACCCTCGCCCATGTGGTCTCCCGGGCCACCGACAAGCGCTGGGTCGAGCTGTCCGCGATCACCGCCGGGGTCAAGGAGGTCCGCGCGGTCATCGACGGCGCCCGCCGCGCGGCCGGCGGCTTCGGCAAGGAGACCGTCCTCTTCCTCGACGAGATCCACCGCTTCTCCAAGGCCCAGCAGGACTCCCTCCTCCCCGCCGTGGAGAACCGCTGGGTCACCCTGATCGCCGCCACCACCGAGAACCCCTACTTCTCGGTGATCTCCCCGCTGCTCTCCCGCTCGCTGCTGCTCACCCTGGAGCCGCTGACCGACGACGATCTGCGCGGGCTGCTGCGCCGCGCGCTCACCGAGGAGCGGGGGCTCGGCGGCTCCCTCACCCTGCCCGAGGACGCCGAGGCCCATCTGCTGCGGATCGCGGGCGGGGACGCCCGGCGGGCGCTGACCGCCCTGGAGGCGGCGGCGGGCGCGGCGCTCGACAAGGGCGAGGCGGAGATCGGCCTCAGCACCGTCGAGGAGACCGTCGACCGGGCCGCCGTCACCTATGACCGCGCCGGTGACCAGCACTACGACGTGGCGAGCGCGCTGATCAAGTCCATCCGGGGCTCCGATGTGGACGCGGCGCTGCACTATCTGGCGCGCATGATCGAGGCGGGGGAGGACCCCCGGTTCATCGCCCGGCGGCTGATGATCTCGGCGAGTGAGGACATCGGGCTCGCGGATCCCACGGCGCTGCCCATCGCGGTCGCCGCCGCGCAGGCGGTGGCGATGATCGGCTTCCCGGAGGCCGCGCTCACCCTCAGCCACGCCACCATCGCCCTGGCGCTGGCGCCCAAGTCCAACACCGCGACCACGGCGATCGGCGCGGCCCTCGCGGATGTCCGCGCGGGGCTCGCGGGCCCGGTCCCGTCCCATCTGCGGGACGGCCACTACCAGGGCGCCGCCCGGCTGGGTCATGCCCAGGGCTATGTCTATCCGCATGATGTGCCCGGTGCCATCGCCGCCCAGCAGTACGCCCCGGACGCGATCCACGGCAAGCGGTACTACACCCCGACGCGGTACGGCGCCGAGGCGCGGTACGCGGATGTGGTGGAGCGGGTGCGGGAGCGGCTCGGCCATCCGGCCCCCTCCGGCGGCTGACCCCCGGGCATCCGCCCGGCCCGGCCGCCCCTTCCGGCGCCGGGCCTCAGTGCGCGGCGGCGGTGAAGAGGGTGTGCATCGCCCGGCGCAGCTCGGTGATGTCCGCCACCGGCTCGGGGAAGTCGAAGCGCGCGTCGAAGCAGCGATGACCCACGAAGCGCACCCGCAGCCCGAAGCGGTCCAGCGCCAGCGGTACCGCCCGTGCGCCCGCCTGGCCGGTCACCGCGGCCGAGCGCTCGCCGAGCAGGGCGCACAGCTCCTGCACCTGGTCGCCGTGGGCGGTGTGCAGATGCTGGAGCAGCTCGGTCTCATGGGCGATCAGCGGGTCGACCGAGGCGCGCGCGAAGGCGTCGGCGTCGACGGAGGAGGCGCCCCAGAGATCGTCCACATACAGCTCGCCCGGCTCCAGCCGGACCATCATCGAGCCGGGCTCGGCCAGCCCGGGGGCGCAGGTGAGCCATCCCGAGACCCAGGCCCGGCCCCGGATACGGTGGGGGACGGAGACCGGTGCGACATCCGTGATCTCCAGCACGGCCGGCAGTTCGTCGTCCTGGGCGTGGGTGGCCGCGCGCACGGCGGGGGAGTCCGCGGCGAAGAGGAGGTACACCTCCCCGTCCTGGCCCACGACGCGGGCCTGTGGAGAGAGCTGTTCCGGGCGGGCGGTGTCCACACCCGGAATCAGCAGCACCGCCGAGCATGTACTCTGTACGAGAGTTCGTGTGCGATCGGCTGCTGACGGCATCCGGTCGATATCAAGTCCGCTGGGACGCGGCTGACCATGAGCTGATCGGACCTCCGTCACCTCGACGCCCCGCTGAGCGGCGTCGGCGTTCTTCGTGCTGTCCGTGATGCGTGTGGTGTTCCCCGGGCGTGACATGCGATCTCCTTGAGTAAGGTGAGCCTAACCTAACCTACAACGGAGGTCTGGAGAACGTGCCTAACCAGTCGCGTCCCAAGGTCAAGAAGTCCCGTGCGCTCGGTATCGCGCTGACGCCGAAGGCCGTCAAGTACTTCGAGGCCCGCCCCTACCCGCCGGGCGAGCACGGCCGTGGCCGCAAGCAGAACTCGGACTACAAGGTCCGTCTGCTGGAGAAGCAGCGGCTGCGTGCGCAGTACGACATCAGCGAGCGCCAGATGGTCCGCGCCTACGACCGCGCCCGCAAGGCCGAGGGCAAGACGGGCGAGGCCCTGGTCATCGAGCTGGAGCGTCGTCTGGACGCCCTGGTGCTGCGTTCGGGCATCGCCCGCACCATCTACCAGGCCCGCCAGATGGTCGTCCACGGCCACATCGAGGTCAACGGCGGCAAGGTCGACAAGCCGTCGTTCCGTGTCCGTCCCGACGACGTCGTGATGGTCCGCGAGCGCTCGCGCGCCAAGAACCTGTTCCAGGTCGCCCGCGAGGGTGGCTTCGCCGCCGACGGCGAGACCCCCCGCTACCTCCAGGTGAACCTGAAGGCCCTGGCCTTCCGCCTGGACCGCGACCCGCAGCGCAAGGAAGTTCCGGTCATCTGCGACGAGCAGCTCGTCGTCGAGTACTACGCCCGCTGATCCCGGGCGCGGTACGACCCCGCGCATCGGCCCGCCGCTCTCCTTCGGGGAGCGGCGGGCTCTCGCGTTCCCGGGGTCGCCGTCCCGTCCCCCGCCCGTCCTCCGGCTGTCCCCCGCCTGTCCCCCGCCCGGCCGCCGCCCGGCCCTCGGCGGAGCGGGAATCCACCGGTCCGACCCGGTATTCCGTTCGGAGGGCGGGTGCGGGCGCGATAGGCTCGGTGGACGGTTTTACGGGGTGTTCCCGACGCGTCGGGGCTTCGAGGTATCGAGGCTTCGGGGTACCGGGGACATGGCCCGGACGACCGGACGACATGACCCGGGCGACACAGAGCCGGACGACACAGAGCCGGACGACACGAGAGAGAGCGGTGCGGTGTGACCGGTGGAGAGGTTGCCGGGATCCTGGTGGCCGTCTTCTGGGCGATCCTGGTCTCCTTCCTGGCCGTGGTGCTGGTGAGGCTGGCCCAGACGCTCAGGGCGACCACCCGGCTGGTGTCGGAGGTGACCGAGCAGGCGGTCCCGCTGCTGGCGGACGCCTCCGCGACGGTCCGCTCGGCACAGACCCAGCTCGACCGGGTCGACGCCATCGCCACCGATGTCCAGGAGGTCACCTCCAACGCCTCCGCGCTCTCCACCACCGTCGCCTCCACCTTCGGCGGCCCGCTGGTCAAGGTCGCGGCCTTCGGCTACGGAGTGCGCCGGGCGATGGGCCGCACGGACGAGACCCCCGGGGAGCGCGGTCGCACGGTGATCGCCGGCCGGTCGGTGCCACCCGCACGTGGCGGCCGGGGCCGCTGGGGCAGGAAGGGCTGAGAGATGTTCCGCCGTACCTTCTGGTTCACCGCGGGCGCCGCCGCCGGTGTGTGGGCCACCACCAAGGTGAACCGCAAGCTTCAGCGGCTCACCCCCGAAAGCCTGGCGGCCCAGGCCGCCAACAAGGCCATCGACGCAGGTCACCGGGTTAAGGACTTCGCTCTGGACGTCAGGGCGGGAATGATCCAGCGCGAAGCCGAGTTGGGCGAGGTACTCGGCACCGCGGCCCACCCCGGCCCGGCCGAGCTTCCGTCCACCGGCGGCTCCGGACGCCCGGCGCTCGCACGGGAGCGCCGCCCCGCGCTCGGGAAGCCCCGGCGCGCCCCGTACATCCACCCCAACACATCCAACCGGAATGAGGACCACTGATGGAGTCGGCTGAAATCCGCCGCCGCTGGCTGAGCTTCTTCGAGGAGCGCGGGCACACCGTCGTCCCTTCGGCGTCGCTGATCGCGGACGACCCGACTCTGCTGCTGATCAACGCGGGCATGGTGCCGTTCAAGCCCTACTTCCTCGGTGAGACCAAGCCGCCGTTCCCCCGCGCCACCAGCGTGCAGAAGTGCGTCCGTACCCCGGACATCGAAGAGGTCGGCAAGACCACCCGGCACGGCACCTTCTTCCAGATGTGCGGCAACTTCTCCTTCGGCGACTACTTCAAGGAAGGGGCCATCAAGCTCTCCTGGGAGCTGCTGACCTCCTCCGTCGAGGACGGCGGCTACGGCCTGGACGCCGAGCGCCTCTGGATCACGGTCTACCAGGACGACGACGAGGCCGAGCAGATCTGGCGGGATGTCGTCGGGGTCCCCTCCGAGCGCATCCAGCGGCTGGGCAAGAAGGACAACTTCTGGTCCATGGGCGTCCCCGGCCCCTGCGGCCCCTGCTCCGAGATCAACTACGACCGCGGCCCGGAGTTCGGCGTCGAGGGCGGCCCCGCCGTCAACGACGAGCGCTATGTGGAGATCTGGAACCTGGTCTTCATGCAGTACGAGCGCGGCGCCGGTGAGGGCAAGGAGGACTTCCCGATCGTCGGGGACCTGCCCTCCAAGAACATCGACACCGGGCTCGGCCTGGAGCGTCTCGCCATGATCCTCCAGGGCGTACAGAACATGTACGAGACCGACACCCTGCGGGTCGTCATGGAGCGCGCCACCGAGCTGACCGGGGTCCGCTACGGCGCCGAGCACGGCTCCGATGTCTCCCTCCGGGTCGTCGCCGACCACATCCGCACCTCCGTGATGCTCATCGGCGACGGGGTCACCCCCGGCAACGAGGGCCGCGGCTATGTGCTGCGCCGCATCATGCGCCGCGCCATCCGCAATATGCGGCTGCTCGGCGCCACCGGCCCGGTCGTCGCCGCCCTGGTCGATGTCGTCATCCGGACCATGGGCGAGCAGTACCCCGAGCTGGTCACCGACCGCACCCGGATCGAGGCCGTCGCCCTCGCCGAGGAGGCCCGGTTCCTCAAGACCCTCAACGCCGGCACCAATGTGCTCGACGGGGCCATCACCGAGGCCAAGTCCGCCGGCACCGCGGTCCTCGCCGGTGACAAGGCGTTCCTGCTCCATGACACCTGGGGCTTCCCGATCGACCTCACCCTGGAGATCGCCGCCGAGCAGGGGCTGAGCGTCGACGAGGACGGCTTCCGCCGTCTGATGAAGGAGCAGCGGGACAAGGCCAAGGCCGACGCCCGGTCCAAGAAGACCGGCCACGCCGACCTCTCCGCCTACCGCGAGGTCGCCGACACCTCCGGCGCCACCGAGTTCACCGGCTATGGCGCCACCGAGGGCGAGTCCACCATCGTCGGGCTGCTGGTCGACGGCGTCCCCTCGCCCGCCGCCACCGAGGGCGACGAGATCGAGGTCGTCCTCGACCGCACCCCCTTCTACGCCGAGGGCGGCGGCCAGCTCGCCGACACCGGCCGGATCAAGCTGGACTCCGGCGCCGTGATCGAGATCCGCGATGTGCAGCAGCCGGTCCCCGGTGTCTCCGTGCACAAGGGGTCGGTGCAGGTCGGCGAGGTGACCGTGGGCGCCTCCGCCTACGCCGCCATCGATGTGCGCCGCCGCCGGGCCATCGCCCGCGCCCACAGCGCCACCCACCTCACCCACCAGGCGCTGCGCGACGCCCTGGGCCCGACCGCCGCCCAGGCCGGTTCGGAGAACTCCCCGGGCCGCTTCCGCTTCGACTTCGGCTCGCCCGCCGCCGTCCCCGGCACGGTCCTCACCGATGTCGAGCAGCGGATCAACGAGGTCCTCTCCCGTGAGCTGGATGTCCAGGCCGAGGTCATGAGCCTGGACGAGGCCAAGAAGCAGGGCGCCATCGCCGAGTTCGGCGAGAAGTACGGCGAGCGCGTCCGGGTGGTGACCATCGGCGACTTCTCCAAGGAGCTGTGCGGTGGCACCCATGTGCACAACACCGCCCAGCTGGGTCTGGTGAAGCTGCTCGGAGAGTCCTCCATCGGCTCCGGCGTCCGCCGGATCGAGGCCCTGGTCGGCGTGGACGCCTATAACTTCCTCGCCAAGGAGCACACGGTCGTCGCCCAGCTCCAGGAGCTGGTCAAGGGCCGTCCCGAGGAGCTGCCCGAGAAGGTGGCGGGCATGCTCGCCAAGCTCAAGGACGCCGAGAAGGAGATCGAGAAGTTCCGCGCCGAGAAGGTGCTCCAGGCCGCCGCCGGGCTCGCCCAGGGCGCCCAGGACATCCACGGGGTGGCCCTGGTCACCGGGCGGGTGCAGGACGGCACCACCGCCGACGACCTGCGCAAGCTGGTGCTGGACGTCCGGGGCCGCATCCCCGGCGACCGTCCGGCCGTGGTGGCCCTGTTCACCGTGGCCAACAGCCGTCCGCTCACCGTCATCGCCACCAATGAGGCCGCGCGCGAGCGCGGGCTCAAGGCCGGTGACCTGGTGCGCACCGCCGCCAAGACCCTCGGCGGCGGAGGCGGCGGCAAGCCGGACGTGGCCCAGGGCGGCGGTCAGAACGCGGACGCCGTCGGTGACGCCATCGCCGCCGTCGAGCGACTGGTGGCCGAGGTCTCGTGACGTCCATGCGACGGGGGCGCCGGATCGCCCTCGATGTGGGCGACGCCCGGATCGGGGTCGCGTCCTGCGACCCCGACGGGGTGCTCGCCACCCCGGTGGAGACCGTGCCGGGACGTGATGTCCCGGCCGCCCACCGGCGGCTGCGGCAGATCGTCGAGGAGTACGAACCGATCGAGGTCGTCGTCGGTCTGCCCCGCTCGCTCAGCGGCGGGGAGGGCCCGGCGGCCAAGAAGGTACGTGCCTTCGCCACCGAGATGGCCCGGGGGATCGCCCCCGTCCCGGTCCGGCTGGTGGACGAGAGGATGACCACAGTAACGGCCACCCAGGGGCTGCGCGCCTCGGGCGTGACCTCCCGAAAAGGGCGCTCTGTCATCGACCAGGCTGCCGCTGTGGTGATCCTTCAGAACGCTCTGGAGTCCGAACGGACGGCGGGGGCGCCCCCCGGCGAGTCCGTCGAAGTGGTTGTCTGATCGCGATACGGTAACGTTCCGCGCGATGCGGCGCTTTTCGAGCAGCCGCTGCTCAACGGAGAGGCGGCCGTACGGACCCCCTCACGGCTGTTTGGGGAACCATGACTGAATATGGGCGGGGCCCGGGCTCCGCGCCGTGGCAACCGGAGGACCCGTTGTACGGGGACCCGGCATGGACGGGGCAGCAGAACCCCCACGCGGACCCCCTCGCGGACCCTCTCGGGCAGTCGTACCAGGGCCATCCCGGTCAGTCCCCCGAGGGAAATCCGCAGTACGGCACCCCCGACCCGTATCAGCAGCACCAGCAGCCGCAGCATCAGCAGCACCAGGCACAGCACCAGCAGCCCTATGAGCAGGCGCCCGGTCAGCCGTACCCGGATCCGTCCCAGCAGCACGCCCAGCCCTTCACCGGGCAGGGCGTGCCGGGCGGGCAGGGCGGCTATGAGGGCCAGGGGGCCGGGTACCCCGGTCAGGGCGGGTACGAGGGACAGCCCGGCCCCGGCCAGGTCCCGGCCGCCCCCGGCTACGGCGATCAGCAGTACGTCCCCCAGCAGCCCCAGCACCCCCAGCAGCCCTATGGCGAGCAGCAGTTCCCCGGTGGCTGGGACGCGGGCCAGCAGACCGCGATGCCGTACGACCCCACCCAGGGCGCGGCCGTCCCGGGTGACCCCTACGGCGGCCGGACCCCCGACCCGTACACCGGTCCCGACGCCTATCCGCCGCCGGAGCCCCCGGACCGCCGCACCGAGCACCCGCCCGGCGACGGGGCCGCCGAGGCCCCCCTCACCGAGGACGGCACCGACGGCGACGACGAGCGGCACCCCGCCCCCGACGACGACGGAGCGGGCCCGCCCCCGCCGCCCGGGCGCTCCCGGCGCGGCGACGGCTCCGGCCGGGGCGGTGGCCGGTCCAAGAAACAGCGCAAGAGCCGCAACGGTGTCGCCTGTCTGGTGGTCGCCGCCGTGCTCGCCGGCGGCGTCGGTACGGTCGGCTACTTCGGCTACCAGTTCTGGGAGGGCCGCTTCGGCCCCGCCCCCGACTACAGCGGCTCCGGCAGCGGCACCGTCCAGGTGGAGATCCCGCAGGGTGCCGTCGGCTCCGAGATCGGCCGCATCCTCAAGAAGAACGGCGTGGTCAAGAGCGTCGACGCCTTTGTCTCCGCGCAGGGCAACAACCCCAAGGGCCAGTCGGTCCAGGCCGGGGTCTACACCCTGAAGAAGGAGATGTCCGGGGCCAGCGCCCTGGAGGCGATGCTCCGGCCCGAGTCCCGCAACGCACTGATCATCCCCGAGGGCCGCCGCAACGCCTGGGTCTACCAGCAGATCGACAAGCGGCTGGAGCTGGAGCCCGGCACCACCCAGAAGGTCGCCCGCGAGGAGGCCGGCCAACTGGGGCTGCCCAAGTGGGCCACCGGCCACCCCAAGCTCAAGGACCCGCTGGAGGGCTTCCTCTTCCCGGCGAGCTACCCCGTCGCCAAGGGCACCGAGCCCGAGAAGGTCCTCAAGCGGATGGTGGCCCGCGCCGTCACCGAGTACGGCCGGATCGACCTCGCCAAGGAAGCCCGAGAGCTGGGTCTCAAGGGGCCCTGGCAGCTGATCACCGTGGCCAGCATGGTGCAGGCGGAGGGGAAGACCGACGACGACTTCCGCAAGATGTCCGAGGTCGTCTACAACCGCCTCAAGCCCGGGAACACCCAGAGCAACGGGAAGATCGAGTTCGACTCCGCCTACAACTATCTCAAGGGCAAGAGCGAGATCAAGATCAGCCTGAACGAGATCAGGAACGACCCGGATGTGTACAACACGTACTACCACGAGGGTCTTCCGCCGGGCCCCATCGGCAACCCCGGCATGCAGGCGCTGGAAGCGGCGATCGACCCCACCGACGACGGCTGGTACTACTTCGTCGCCACCGACGGCATGAACAAGACGGAGTTCGCCAAGACCCTCAGCGAGTTCAATGTGCTGCGGGACAAGTTCAATGAATCGGGCGTCGAATGAGGTCCGCCGAGTCCGGTACGGGTGAGAGGGACAGGATGACCGCCGCGCGGGCCGGGGCCCCCTGCACGGTGCGCCGGGCGGCCGTGCTCGGCTCGCCCATCGCCCACTCGCTCTCCCCGGTGCTGCACCGCGCCGCCTACGCCGCGCTCGGCCTCGGCCACTGGTCGTACGACCGGTTCGAGGTCACCGAGGAGAAGCTGGCCGGCTTCCTGGACCGGCTCGACCCCTCCTGGGCCGGTCTCTCACTGACCATGCCGCTGAAGCGGGCGATCATCCCGCTGCTGGACGGGATCAGCCCCACCGCCGCCGCCGTGGAGGCGGTCAACACCGTCGTCGTCACCGAGGACGGCCGCCGGACGGGTGAGAACACCGATATCCCCGGGCTGGTCGCCGCCCTCGCCGAGCGGGGTGTCGAGCGGGTCCCCGCCGCCACCGTCCTCGGGGCCGGGGCCACCGCCGCCTCCGCGCTCGCCGCCCTCGCCCGGATCTGCGCCGGGCCCGTCACCGCCTGTGTACGGGGCGAGGCCCGCGCCGCCGAGATGCGCGGCTGGGGCGAGCGCCTCGGGGTGGAGGTGCGCGTCCTCGACTGGGCCGACGCCGCGTCGGCGCTCACCGCCCCACTGGTCGTCGCCACCACCCCGGCGCGGGCCACCGACGGCCTCGCGGACCGGGTGCCCGAGGCCCCGGGAACCCTCTTCGACGTGGTCTACGACCCCTGGCCGACGCCGCTCGCGGCGGCTTGGTCCGCCCGGGGCGGGGCGGTCCTCGGCGGTCTCGACCTCCTGGTCCACCAGGCGGTCCTCCAGGTCGAGCTGATGACCGGGGTCCGGCCGGGACCGCTGGCCGCCATGCGCGCGGCGGGCGAACAGGCCCTCGCCGCCCGCTGACCCCGGGCCGCCCGCCGGACCGGCCCGCTCCGCCGCCGGTGTCCCGGGCCCGGGTGTCCGCCTGCTGGACCCATGAGTCCGGGCACCCCGCCGGACATGGGAGGATCACATCAGGCGGACCGGTGGCCGCGCGCCCGGCCCGGCCGCAGCGGTTCCAGGCGCGATGAGAGGAGCACCGTTGAGCAGGCTGCGTTGGCTGACGGCGGGGGAGTCCCACGGCCCCGCACTGGTGGCCACCCTGGAGGGACTGCCCGCCGGGGTACCCGTGACCACGGAGATGGTGGCCGACCATCTGGCCCGTCGCCGGCTCGGCTATGGACGCGGCGCCCGGATGAAGTTCGAGCGCGACGAGGTGACCTTCCTCGGTGGTGTGCGTCACGGTCTGACCATGGGCTCCCCGGTGGCCGTCATGATCGGCAACACCGAGTGGCCCAAGTGGGAGCAGGTCATGGCCGCCGACCCGGTCGACCCCGACGAGCTGGCCGCCCTCGCCCGTAACGCCCCCCTGACCCGCCCCCGCCCCGGCCACGCCGACCTCGCGGGGATGCAGAAGTACTCCCTGGACGAGGCCCGCCCGGTGCTGGAGCGCGCCTCCGCCCGGGAGACCGCGGCCCGGGTCGCCCTCGGCGCCGTCGCCCGCTCCTACCTCAAGGAGACCGCCGGCATCGAGATCGTCTCCCATGTGGTGGAGCTGGCCGCGGCCCGTGCCCCGTACGGCGTGCTGCCCACCCCGGGCGATGTCGACCGGCTGGACGCGGACCCGGTGCGCTGTCTCGACCCGGACGCCTCCGCCGCGATGGTGGCCGAGATCGACCAGGCCCACAAGGACGGCGACACCCTCGGCGGTGTGGTCGAGGTGCTGGCCTACGGCGTGCCCGTCGGCCTCGGCTCCCATGTCCACTGGGACCGGCGGCTCGACGCCCGGCTCGCGGCGGCCCTCATGGGCATCCAGGCCATCAAGGGCGTCGAGGTCGGCGACGGCTTCGAGCTGGCCCGGGTGCCCGGCTCGCAGGCCCATGACGAGATCGTCCCCACCCCCGACGGCATCCGCCGCAGCACCGGCCGCTCCGGCGGCACCGAGGGCGGCATGTCCACCGGCGAGCTGCTGCGGGTCCGCGCCGCGATGAAGCCCATCGCGACCGTGCCCCGCGCGCTGGCCACCGTCGACATCACCACCGGTGAGCCCGCCGCCGCCCACCACCAGCGCTCCGACGTCTGCGCGGTCCCCGCCGCGGGCATCGTCGCCGAGGCCATGGTGGCCCTGGTCCTCGCGGACGCGGTGGGCGAGAAGTTCGGCGGTGACAACGTGTCCGAGACCCGGCGCAATGTCACCTCGTACCTCGACCACCTCCAGATCCGGTGAGCGGTCCACGCGTCGTCCTGGTCGGGCCCATGGGCTCCGGCAAGTCGACCGTCGGCGAGCTGCTCGCCCGCCGCCTCGGGGTCTCCTACCGGGACACCGACGCCGATATCGTCGCCGCGGAGGGCCGGGAGATCTCGGACATCTTCGTCACCGACGGTGAAGAGCGCTTCCGTGAGCTGGAGCGCGCGGCGGTGGCGGCGGCGGTCGCCGGGCACACCGGCGTCCTCGCCCTCGGCGGCGGCGCGATCCTCGACGGTTCCACCCGGGCCGCCCTGCGCGGCCTGCCGGTGGTCTATCTCTCCCTGGAGGTCGACGAGGCCGTCCGGCGCACCGGCCTCAACCAGGCCCGGCCGCTGCTCGCGGTCAACCCGCGCCGCCAGTGGCGGGAGCTGATGGACGCCCGCCGGCATCTGTACACCGAGGTGGCCCGCGCGGTCGTGGCCACCGATGAACGCACCCCCGACGAGGTCGCCGACGCGGTCCTCGCGGCATTGGAGCTGAAGGACGCATGACGGACGAGGCAGTGACCCGTATCCAGGTCGGCGGCAGCGAGGGCACCGCCCCGTACGAGGTCCTGGTGGGCCGGCAGCTGCTCGAAGAGCTGCCGGGGCTGATCGGCGGGGCCCAGCGGGTCGCCGTGATCCACCCCGAGGCGCTGGCCGGGACCGGTGAGGCCATCCGCGAGGACCTGGCCGGCCAGGGGTACGAGGCCATCGCCGTCCAGGTCCCCAACGCCGAGGAGGCCAAGACCGCCGAGGTCGCCGCCTACTGCTGGAAGGCGCTGGGGCAGACCGGCTTCACCCGTACCGATGTGATCATCGGGGTCGGCGGCGGCGCCACTACGGACCTCGCGGGCTTCGTCGCGGCCAGCTGGCTGCGCGGGGTGCGCTGGATCGCGGTGCCCACCACCGTCCTCGGCATGGTCGACGCCGCCGTCGGCGGCAAGACCGGGATCAACACCGCCGAGGGCAAGAACCTCGTCGGCGCCTTCCACCCGCCCGCCGGGGTCCTCTGCGACCTGGCGGCGCTGGACTCGCTCCCGGTCCATGACTATGTCTCCGGTCTCGCCGAGGTGATCAAGGCCGGATTCATCGCCGACCCGGCCATCCTCGACCTGATCGAGGCCGACCCGGAGGCCGCCCGCACCCCCGCGGGCCGGCACACGGCCGAGCTGATCGAGCGCTCCATCCGGGTCAAGGCCGAGGTGGTCTCCGGCGACCTCAAGGAGTCGGGCCGCCGCGAGATCCTCAACTACGGCCATACGCTCGCCCACGCCATCGAGAAGAACGAGCGCTACCAGTGGCGCCACGGGGCCGCGGTCTCCGTGGGCATGGTCTTCGCCGCCGAGCTGGGACGGCTCGCCGGACGCCTGGACGACGCCACGGCCGAGCGGCACCGCTCGGTCCTCGCCTCCGTCGGACTGCCGCTCACCTACCGGGGCGACCAGTGGCCCCGGCTGCTGGAGACCATGAAGGTCGACAAGAAGTCCCGGGGCAATCTGCTCCGCTTCATCGTGCTGGACGGGCTCGCCCGGCCCACCGTCCTGGAGGGCCCGGACCCGGCGGTGCTGCTCGCCGCGTACGGGGAGGTCACGGCGTGACCCGGCGCGTCCTGGTGCTCAACGGCCCCAATCTGGGGCGGCTCGGCTCCCGTGAGCCCGATGTCTACGGGGCCACCTCCTACGCCGGACTGGTGGAGACCTGCGAGGCCGTGGGCCGGGAGCTGGGCTTCGCGGTCGAGGTACGGGAGACCAATGACGAGGGCGAGCTGATCCGCTGGCTCCACGAGGCGGCGGACGGCTCGATCCCGGTGGTCCTCAACCCCGGGGCCTTCACGCACTACTCGTACGGGATGCGCGACGCGGCGGCCCAGCGCACCGCGCCCCTGATCGAGGTGCACATCTCCAACCCGTACGCGCGGGAGACCTTCCGGCACACCTCGGTGGTCGCCGCGGTCGCCAGCGCCACCATCGCGGGCTTCGGCATCGGCTCCTACCGGCTGGCGCTGCGGGCGCTCGCGGAGGAGCTTCCCGGGTAAGGACGCCCCGCTCGTGCCGTGGGGCCCCCCCCCCCGGCGACAGGGGGGGGGGGGGCCCGCCGGGCGGGGGGTGGGGTGGGGTGG
>NZ_JBEPCY010000037.1:0-84082 GCF_040299965.1 Streptomyces sp. NPDC000594
CATGGACTCCCTCCTCCGCCTTGCGATTGCACGCACCAGACCCCGCCCGGCCCGCCCTCCGGGCGAACGACGCTACTTTGAAGACACTCCCTAGCCCGCCTCTCCTACGGCCAGGCCCGCGCGCTGCTCGACCAGCACACCGCGCACGCCGGGCCGGGCACCGGCTGGGACCTGCACGAGTACCGCCACTCCGGCTTGACCCACCTCGGCGAGCAGGGCGCCTCCGAGCTGATGCTGATGGCCAAGTCCCGGCACAAGAAGGTCGAGAACGTCCGCCGGTACTTCAAACCCTCGGCGGCCGCCATCGCGGACGTCACCGCTCTGCTCGCGCCCGGGGACGCCCGCCGCTGACCCGCGCGCGGAGCGGTGCGCGCTGGTGTGCGCTCCAGCGCGCTCCCCGGCAGGGCTGTTCGTCCTGGTGGCGGGGCTGGTGAACTGGTTCACGGCCAGGCCCCGCGGTGCACCACCCTTCACGCCGACACCGGCTACCCGGTGACGGGCCACGGGCTGGCCGGAGGAGCGTGAACGTCGTGCGGTTGCCCCCTGACCCCCTGACCCCCTGACCCCCTGGACCTGCGGGACGTGCGTCGCCGTGTCGATGCGGTGCTGCAGGAGTTCCTCGACCACCAGGCCCTCCCCGGTCGTCCAGGCCCGCGCGTCCAGGAAAAGTCCAGCAGCGGCCCGGAGGGGCGGGCGTCCAGCCGGTGCGCCGCGGTCGACGGATTGCCCGGCACCGGCCCCTGGGTCACTCGGCCGGTGCGCGGGCCGAAGGGCCCGGTCGCTCAGGTTCCGCCGGGTTTGCCCGTCGAGACCAGCAGGAGGACGGACGAGCCCGGTGCCACCGGTTCTGCGCCGCCCCGGGGCTGACTGCTGATCACCTGCCCGGCGGGAGCGTTCCAGTCCGTGTGCCGCATGATCGTGCAGCTCAGTCCGAGTCCGCGCAGCAGGCTTCCGGCCTGTTCGACCGGCATGCCGGCCAGGTCCGGCAGCGCGATGCCCGCTCCCGCGGTCTGCTCCTGCTCCTGTGTCGGAGTCGCCTCGGCGCTTCCGCTCTTGGGGGTGCCGGTGGCGAGCGGGGTGCACGCCCCGTTCGCCGGTGGGGACAGGGACGGGGAGGCGCCGGGCGCGGGCGGCACGGGCTTCAGCGCGAAGAACCCCACCGTGGCGCCCGCCAGCACGCAGCACGCCGCAGCGGTGGCGAGGAGCGCCCGGCGGGTGCGGCTGCGGCTGACGGCTCGCTCGATCGCGGCCGCGTCGACGACCGGCGCCGTCGGCCCGTCGGCGAAGGAGGCCACCGCGGCACGCAGCTCGGCTTCGAGGCCCGGCTCGAACGGGGCAGGTCCGGACGACGTGTTCCTCACTTCGTACCTCCGAAAGCGGCCGACGGCGTGTGCGGCGCCTGGGCGCCCGATACGGAATCGCGCAGCTTGGCCAGGCCGCGGGCGAGCTGGGACCTCACCGCACTCGAAGAGATGTCCAGGACGTCGGCGACCTGCCGGGCGTCCAGATCGTGCAGGTAGTACAGGACCACCACGCTGCGCATGCCCATCGGCAGCCCGAGCAGTGCCTCGATCAGTTCCGCGCGCAGATCCACCTGCCCGAACCGGTCCCGGGGGTCGGCCGTCTCGGGCACCCCCGACAGCCCGGGGCGCTCGCCCCGGCGCGACAGCCGCCGCCAACGGTCGTTGGCCAGGTTGACCAGCACTTTGCGCACGTACGCCTCCGGCGAGTCCGCCACCGCGACCTTCCGCCACTGTCGGCACGCCCGCTCCAGCGCCTCCTGCACCAGATCCTCGGCCACGTGCACGTCACCGGTCAGCGCATACGCGGTGCGGAACAACGCTCCCGACCGATGTGCGACGAACTCCGTGAATCCGATGCCCGGACCGCTCCTGCGAAACCTCACCCGCCGACCTCCTCTCCTCGTCCCGTCCCGATCACTGCCCCCATGACGGCGGAGCGGGGCCGAGTGCTGCACCGAGCCGCCGGCAGTGACGTGAATCACAGCCGGGACGGAAGGGTGTCCCAGGACCTCGCGCCGCTGCCGCCCGGGGTGCGGGCGGGGCCCGGCGAAGCGGAGGGCCGCCGGGCGGGCGGCCCGCAGTCGGCCGAGCCGTCAGAAACTCGACCGGCACCCCGGACCTCCAGGCAGTTGATCAACACGACTGCCGAAGGTTCAACCACCACGGAACCGCAGGTCAACGGGCTCTGGAGAGCACGGAGGGCTTAGCGCCGGTTTTCGTTCCGATGTTCCTCAATCCCCGTTGCCCCGACAGCCAGTCCGAGCGGCCTCCAGCCGGCTGAAACCTCCCACGCGGCCCGCCGCGCTGGCCACGAAGCTTGAAACCTCGGCCAGAAACCCTGAACACACAGGCCAAGTGGCGTGA
The DNA here is from genome assembly GCF_040299965.1 of Streptomyces sp. NPDC000594. Lineage (NCBI taxonomy): Bacteria > Bacillati > Actinomycetota > Actinomycetes > Kitasatosporales > Streptomycetaceae > Streptomyces > Streptomyces sp. NPDC000594. The sequence goes on from NZ_JBEPCY010000037.1 coordinate 2,388, forward strand.
AACTGGCCAGTTGGCCTGCAAGGCCTCAGTGGTGTGGAACACTTTTGCAAGCACTTGCTTGCAAAAGTTAGCGAGGGTGGGCACCATCGGAGCATGGCATCACTCAACGTCGGCAATCTCGGAGAGTATCTGCGCGAGCAGCGGCGCACGGCCCAGCTCTCGCTGCGGCAGCTCGCCGATGCCGCCGGGGTGTCCAATCCGTATCTGAGCCAGATCGAGCGCGGGCTGCGCAAGCCCAGCGCCGAGGTGCTCCAGCAGGTCGCCAAGGCGCTGCGGATCTCCGCGGAGACGCTGTACGTACGCGCCGGGATCCTGGACGAGCGGGATCGGGACGAGCTGGAGACGCGGGCGGTGATCATCGCCGACCCGTCCCTCAGCGAGCGGCAGAAGGCCGTACTGCTCCAGATCTACGACTCCTTCCGCAAGGAGAACGCCCTGGAGGCGGAGGCCGCGGCGGATCCGGGTGGCTCCATAGCGGACGCGGGAGCCGGCGCGGCCGAGGCCGCGACGGACACCGACTCCCGCGCCGGGGCGGACACCACGGCCGAGGGGCCCCGCGATGCCGCGGGTGGCCCCGGCGAGGCCGGCACACCCTCACACTGACCGCGTTCCAGGAGGACCATCCATGGCCATCACCGAAGACCTCCGCAAGACGTTCACCGACCCGACCCCCCTCTACTTCGCCGCCGGTACGGCCGACCTCGCCGTCCAGCAGGCCCGCAAGGTGCCCGCGCTCATCGAGCAGCTGGCCGCCGAGGCCCCCGCCCGGATCGACGCCGTGCGCAACGCCGACCCCAAGGCCGTGCAGGAGAAGGTGACCACCCAGGCCAAGGAGGCCCAGGCCACCGTGCAGTCCGTGGTCACCGATGTGATCGGCGGCTTCGACGCCGATCTGAAGAAGATCGGTGAGACCGCCCAGGACCTGGCCCTGCGCGGAGTGGGCGTCGCCGCCGAGTACGCGGTGAAGGCCCGCGAGACCTACGAGAAGGTCGCCGAGCACGGTGAGCAGACCGTCCGCTCCTGGCGTGGCGAGGCGGCCGAGGAGCTGACGGAGATCGCCGTGGCCGTGGAGCCCGAGCCGAAGCGGGAGCCCGCGCCGGCCGCCGCGGCGAACCCGTCCCGGACCCGTCAGGCCAAGGCCGCCGACGGCGGTGGCGCCAGGACCGCCGGTGACGCCCCCGCGAAGCCCGCCGCCCGCAAGACCGCGCCCCGCAGGCCCGCGGCGAAGAAGAGCACCCCGCCCGCCGCCCAGTAGAAGCGTGCGGACCTCACGGGCCGGGCACCCTTCGGGGCGTCCGGCCCGTTCCACGGGTACCGTGGCGGGGCCGGTCGCTTCCATCACTCACAAGGTCTAGGCGGTGCTGACGATGCTGCACGTGAACTTCGAGAACACCCTGATGCTGATCGTTTCCCTGGTGTTCCTGGTCACCTCGGTGGTGGCGTTCTGCATGGCGCTCTTCACCAGGGAGGACGCCTTCCGCGCCGCCGACAAGCAGACCAAGCCCTTCTGGCTGGTCGTCCTCGGTGTCACCGTCGCGGTGAATCTGCTGGTCGGCTGGTTGTTCCTGTCCCTGCTGGGACTGGTCGCCTCCATCGTCTTCTTCGTCGATGTCCGGCCCGCGCTCGCCCAGGTCACCGGCCGGGGCAAGGGAGGCCGCGGCGGACGCGGCGGCTCCAGCAGCGACGGCCCCTACGGCCCGTACAACGGCGGCCGGTAACACCGCCCGCCCCGGCCGGGGCGGGCGACGGCCCGGTCAGGCCCCGCCCAGCAGCAGCACCGCGAGATCGTCGGTCAGCTCCCCGCCGTTGAGCCGCCGCACCTCTGCGACGGCGGAGTCGAGCAGCGCCTCGCCCCGGAGCCCCTCGGCCAGCTGCCGGTTCACCACGGTCAGCATGCCCTCGTCACCGAGCCGCCGCCGCTCGCCCGGGGCGGCCCGGCCCTCGATCAGCCCGTCGGTGTAGAGCATCAGGCTCCACTCGGGCCCCAGCTCCACCTGATGGCGCGGCCAGCGCGCACACGGCAGCAGCCCGAGCGCCGGACCGTGGTCGTACGGCAGCAGCCGCCCCGCCCCGCCGTTCTGGGTGATCAGCGGCGCCGGATGGCCCGCCAGACACAGCTCGGCCCGCTCGCCGTCCGGAGCGATGTCGACCGTGCAGAGCGTCGCGAAGATCTCCTCGCTCTCCCGCTCGTGCTCCAGCACCCGCTGGAGCGTCGACAGCAGCTCGTCCCCGTACAGCCCCGCCAGGGTCAGCGCCCGCCAGGCGATCCGCAGCTCCACCCCGAGCGCCGCCTCGTCCGGGCCATGGCCGCAGACATCGCCGATCATGGCGTGCACCGTGCCGTCCGGGGTGCGGACGGTGTCATAGAAGTCCCCGCCGAGCAGCGCCCGGGAGCGGCCCGGACGATAGCGGGCGGCGAACCGCAGCGCCGACCCCTGGAGCAGCGGTGTGGGCAGCAGCCCGCGCTCCAGCCGGGCGTTCTCCTGGGCCGTGAGCCGGGACTCGGCCAGCTTCCGCTGGGCGGTGTCGGCGCGCTTGCGCTCCACCGCGTACCGCACGGTGCGCCGGACCAGCCGGCCGTCCAGCTCGTCGCGGAAGAGATGGTCCTGGGCCCCGAGCCGGACCGCCTCGGCGGCCCGCTCGGCGTCGTCCGAGGTGGTCAGGGCGAGCACCGCCTGCCGGGGCGCGAGCCGCAGCACCCGCCGCAGCGGCTCCAGACCGTCCCCGCCGCCGTCCCCGCCGTCCGGCAGGGCGAGGTCCACCAGGACGCAGTGGACATCGTCGGTGAGCAGCCGCCCGGCCTCGGTGAGGTTGCGCGCGCTGCGCACCCTGACCCGGGAGCCGGGGGAGTCCAGCAGCTCCGGAACGGCGAAGGTGCCCGCCGGATCGTCCTCGATCACCAGCAGGGTGAGATCGCCGGTGGCCGGGACGGGACCGCGGGTGACGGTCTCCACGGCGCCCTCCACGGTGGCTGCGCTCTGCTGGAGCGGTACGGATACGGGTGGTGCGGGCATGGGTACGGGTCCTTCCCTCCCCCCGGGCGCGGCGCGGCGACGTTCGTCGCCCGCCCGTCGGGGACCTTAGCGGTCCGTCCGGCCGCAAGGGAACGAGAACGGGCCGGGGAGTGGCGATATGCCGGGCATGGACCGGCGGTTGGGGCTCCGCTCATGACGAACATCACGCCTTCGGCGGCCCGCCGTCACGGGGTGGACACCCTCGGTCAGCCGGCGGAGGGCTGCCCTCTGGCTGCTCCGTGACACCTCCGTGTCCCGCCGGCCGCACGGTGGATCACTCCGCCGGGCGCGCCGGCCCGGTGGACGGTGGTGCGCTACGCCGACGGGCGGACCACGCCGAGGATCTTCATCGAGCCCGCGCCCGCCACCGACACCATGCGTCCGGGACGGGGCGCATGGATGATCTGTCCGTCGCCTATGTACATCCCCACATGGCTGGCGTCGGCGTGGTAGATGATCAGATCGCCGGGCCGCATGTCCTCCACCGCCACCCGGGGCAGCTTCCGCCACTGCTCCTGCGAGGTGCGGGGTATCGCCACATCCGCCGCCGCCCACGCCTTCGAGGTCAGCCCCGAGCAGTCGAACGCCCTGGGCCCCTCCGCGCCCCAGCCGTACGGCTTGCCCAGCTGCGCCCTGGCGAAGTCCACCGCCTCGGCACCCGCGCCCGACCCCGGGCCGCCCTCCCGCGGGCCGTCCGCCTGGCGGCCATCGCTCCCCGAGTCACCCGCTCCGTCGGCCGTCTCCTGCCGCAGCTCGGTGGCCTCCAGCCACTCCCGCTGCGCCCGCTCGGCCGCCGCCCGCTCCAGCGCGAGCATCCGCTCGCGCTCCTTCTCCTCCAGGCTGCTCTCCAGCTCGCGGGCCTCGGCGATCCTGGCGGTGATCTCCTTCTTGGCCTTCTCCTGCGCCTGGCGGTCCCGGTCGAGCCGCCGCCACTCGGTGCCGGCCTGCCGGGTGTACGCCTCCAGCTCCCGCTGGGCGCGGTCCAGCTCGGTCACCAGGTCCCCGGTGGCCTTCATCCCCTGGCGCACCCGCTCGGCGCTGTCGAGGAACAGCCCCGGGTCGTCCGTCAGCAGGAACTGGGCGCCCTGCGGCAGCCCGCCGCCCCGGTACTGCTCCCGGGCGGCGGCGCCCGCCCGCTCCTTCAGCCGGTCGAGCCGCTCCGCCCCCTGGTCGGCCTGGCGTGCCAGCTTCACCAGCTCGGCCGACTGCCGCTCGGTGCGCTCCTTGGCGAGGTTGTACGCGTCGGTGGCGGAGACCGCCTGGTGATAGAGGTCCTCTATCTCCAGGCGCACCTGCTCCAGCGAGGGTTTGCCCGGTGTCCCGGGCGCGGGCGGCTCGGGGGCCAGGGGCGGCCCCAGCGGCACGGTCGCCACCGTCCCGGCCGGGGCGGCCAGTGCGACGCCCGGTGTCACGAGCACGGTCAGAGCGCAGACCACGGTGATCGCTGCGGTGGTCCAGCGGCGTCGTCGGAGCACCGATCCCCCTCCTGGGCTCTCCGGCCGGCGGAGTGCCCATTCCTCTGATGTACCGTCTGATGGATCGCCTGATTTACCGTCAGTAACGCCCACGGCGACTACGTGATGGTGCCACGGAGCCCGCCGAAACGACAGGGTCGACCGCCGTCCACCCCCGGCGGTGGACCCGGCGGTGGCCCCAGTTGCGGACCCGGCGACGGGCACCTTCCGGCGACCGCCTCCGACAGCGCTGACGAACGGCACCGCCCCCGCGTTCCCTCGATCATCGATTCACAGGAACATTCACCCGTTCGAGCGAATGTTCGAGAGGGCTGCTCGGGGAGCGGGCCGGTCAGGGCGGCGGCGGGCCATCGGAGGGGATCGCTCAGAAGGTGGCCCCCGGGCCCGGCGCGAGCGCCGCCCACTCGACCGTCACCTCTCCCTGCCGCCACCGCCGGTGGTCGTCCGCCAGCGGCCAGTCCGCCCCCAGCTCCCGTACCGCTCTGATCCAGCGCTGCCGGGCACCGAGCGAGGCATAGGGGGCCGCCGCCGCCCACGCCCGGTCGAAGTCCCGCAGAAAGGCATGGACCGGCTCGCCCGGCACATTGCGGTGGATCAGCGCCTTCGGCAGCCGCTCCGCCAGGTCCGATGGCCGGTCCAGGGAGCCGAGCCGGGTCGCGAAGGTCACCGTGCGCGGCCCCGACGGCCCCAGCGCCACCCAGACATGCCGCCGCCCGATCTCGTCACAGGTCCCCTCCACCAGCAGCCCCTCCGGCGCCAGCCGCCCGCACAGCCGCTCCCAGACCGCCCGGACCTGGTCCTCGTCGTACTGCCGCAGCACATTCGCGGCACGGATCAGCAGAGGGCGCCCCGCCACCGGGACCTCGAAGCCGCCATGGCGGAAGGCGAGCCCCTCCCGCTCATAGGGCCGGGCCGCCTCGACCCGCTCCGGAGCGATCTCGATCCCGACGACCGCACACCGGGGATCGGCGGTCCGCAGCCGGCGCAGCAGCTCAAGCGTGGTCCAGGGGGCCGCGCCGTACCCGAGGTCGACCGCGAGCGGATGGTCGCTGCGGCGCAGCGCCGGGCCCTGCACGGCGGCGATCCAGCGGTCCATCCGGCGCAGCCGATTGGTGTTGGTCGTCCCGCGCGTGGGGGTGCCGACCGGGCGGGAGTGGGTCATGGGGACGAGCCTAAGCCGACCGTACCCCCGGGGAGTCCCACGGTAACGATTGGGCAAAGTGGCCGGGGCGCGGAAATGGAATCCTCCCTCCCGCCGTTGTGGGCCGTGGAGAGCGGACCCAGCCGGGCCGGCTCGCCATGCCCCGAGACCGCCCCCGCCAGCCCCGCCCGGCACCCGGCCACCGCGCCCGGCCGGAACGAGGAGGAAACGCCGACGTGAGCCACTACGGCCAGTACGTCTCCCGGCTCGGCAGCACCGGCGATGTCACCGGACGGGTCACCGAGCGGGCCGCCGAGGCCGTTGGGCGGGCCACGGATGTCACCGGGCGGGTCACCGAAGCCGGGGGACGGGCCACGGATGTCACCGGGCGGGCCGCCGATACCGGAGGACGGGTCACCGGCGCCGCTTTCCGGGGGCCGCGCGTCGCCCTCTCCGGCCCCTCCCGCGTACCGCGCCGGATCGCGATGCTCAGCGTCCACACCTCCCCCCTCCACCAGCCCGGCACCGGCGACGCGGGCGGGATGAACGTCTACATCGTCGAGCTGGCCCGCCGTCTCGCCGCCCTCGGCATCGAGGTCGAGATCTTCACCCGGGCGACCTCCGGAGGGCTGCCCCCCACCGTCGAACTCACCCCGGGTGTCCTGGTCCGCCATGTCGACGCCGGACCGTACGAGGGGCTCGCCAAGGAGGAGCTGCCCGGCCAGCTCTGCGCCTTCACCCACGGGGTGATGCGCTCCTGGGCCCGCCACCGGCCCGACCACTACGACCTGGTCCACTCCCACTACTGGCTCTCCGGCCATGTCGGCTGGCTCGCCGCCGAACGCTGGGGCGTGCCCCTGGTCCATGCCATGCACACCATGGCCAAGGTCAAGAACGCCTCCCTCGCCGAGGGCGACACCCCCGAACCCGCCTCCCGGGTGATCGGCGAGACCCAGATCGTGGGCGCCTCCGACCGGCTGATCGCCAACACCGCCGAGGAGGCCGATGAACTCGTCGCCTTCTACGACGCCGACCCGGCGAAGGTCGCCGTCGTCCACCCGGGGGTCAATCTCGACCGCTTCCGCCCCGCCGACGGCCGGACCGCCGCGCGGGCCCGGCTGGGCGTCCCCCAGGATGCCTTCGTCCCCCTCTTCGCGGGCCGAATACAGCCCCTGAAGGCCCCGGACGTGCTGCTGCGCGCGGTCGCCCGGCTGCTGGAGCGGCGTCCCGAACTGCGCCCCCGGCTGTATGTCCCGGTGGTCGGCGGCCCCAGCGGCAGCGGACTCGCCCGCCCCGAAGGGCTCCAGAAGCTCGCCGCCCGGCTGGGTATCGCCGATGTCGTCCACTTCCATCCGCCGGTGCGCCAGGAGGCGCTCGCCGACTGGTTCCGCGCCGCCTCCGCACTCGTGATGCCGAGCCACAGCGAGTCGTTCGGCCTGGTCGCGATCGAGGCACAGGCGGTGGGCACCCCGGTGGTCGCCGCCGGGGTCGGCGGTCTGCCGGTCGCCGTGCGCGACGGTGAGACCGGCATCCTGATCGCCGGCCATGACCCCGACGACTACGCCGACGCGCTCCACCGGCTGCTGGCCGACCCCGCGCTGGCGGACCGGATGGGGACGGCGGCGGCCCGGCACGCCGGGACCTTCGGCTGGGACCGGGCGGCGGAGGCCACCGCCTCCGTCTACGCGGCTGCCCTGCGCGAACACCGGGGCCGGGTACGCTCGCACCATGTCTGACGCACGGCAGGCCCCGGATCCGGCGACGCCCTCCGCCCCGGCCGCAGGCGCCGGCACCGCCCCCGGGGCCGGAGACGACCCCGGCACCGCCGAGGAGCAGGGGCCCGGTACCGCCGTCGCCTCGGTCATCGAGCGCACCCTCACCGACGCCGGCCTCTCCTGGGAGACCCCCGCCCCCGGCTCCTATGTGGTCGCCCTCCCCGGCACCCGGAAGCTCTCCACCACCTGCTCGCTGCGGGTCGGCCGCCACTCCCTCTCCCTCAACGCCTTCGTCATCCGCCACCCCGACGAGAACGAGGCGGCGGTCCACCGCTGGCTGCTGGAGCGCAATCTCCGGCTGTACGGGGTGACCTACGCGATCGACGGCCTCGGCGACATCTATCTCACCGGCCGGCTCCCGCTCGCCGTGGTCACCTCCGAGGAGCTGGACCGGCTGCTCGGCTCGGTGCTCGAAGCCGCCGACGGGGCCTTCAACACCCTGCTGGAGCTGGGCTTCGCGGAGGCGATCCGGCGGGAGTACACCTGGCGGGTGTCGCGCGGCGAGTCCACCCGCAATCTGGACGCGTTCACACACCTGACCAAGGATCTGCCGACCACGGAGTCCTGACCCTTTCCGTGCGGCCTCGTTGACCAGCCATCACTTTTCCGCGCCTCCCGGGTGCACGACCCCTTCCCGCGCCCGTGCGGGCCATGGCATGCTCACCCCGCGCACTGACGTACACGTGAACATCGTTCATATCCATGATTCTGCAAGGGAACTCGGGAGCCCCCGGGCCGTCTGATGTCCGGGCGCGGCGCGGAAGGCGGGTACGGGATGGAGAACGACCGGCGCGACATCGGCAGACGCACCCTGATCGGTACCGCCACCGCCGTGGCGGCGGCCTGGGCCTCCAGGGGGAGCGCCGCCGCCGCGGGGCGGGAGACGACACGGCCACCCGGCACGGCGACGGGCTCCGGCACGGCGATGGGCCCCGCGACGATGGGCCCCGGTGCGGCCGCGGGTCCCGGAGCTCCACAGCCCCCCGCCGCCGCGCTCTGGGAGGAGTACCGGCGCACCCCCTTCACCCATCCGCAGATCCCCTATGTCGGCCGGGCGGGCAGCCGCAGCCCCCGCCGCCGCCATCGCGCCCGTACCGTCAGCGCCCTCGACCACGGAGCCGTCCCCGGCGGATCCACCGACTGCGCCCCCGCGATCAACCGCGCCCTCGCCGCCGTCGGCCGGCGCGGCGGCGGTACGGTCACCCTGCCACCCGGGGTGTTCCGGATCGACGGGGTCATCCGGATCGCCCACAGCGGTGTCGTCCTGCGGGGCGCGGGCAGCGGCCGGACCACCCTGCTCGCCACCCGCCATCTGACCGAGCTGATCGGCCCCTACGGCAGCCGGTACGGCGGCGACAAGTCCTCCTGGTCCTGGGCGGGCGGGCTGATCTGGCTCTGCCCCGAGGCCCGCTGGACCTCCCTCGTCGACGCGATCAAGGCGAAGGACTGGCCCTTCGAGGGCTGGACCGGCAACCGCCGGGACGAGTGGCGCACCCTCACCCCCGTCCGCCCGGCCCGCCGGGGCGACTGGACGATCACCGTGGCCGACCCCCGGGGGCTGTACCCGGGCCGGCTGGTGCTGCTGCGGATCGCCGACGACGACCGGTACACCCTGCTGAAGCACATGGCGGGCGGCGGACCGGGCCCCGAGTCCTATGAATGGTCCGACAAGACCAAGCTGACCAGCTATGTCCCCTACGAGTGGCCGGTACGGATCATCTCGGTGAAACAGGACCGGGTCACCCTGGAACGTCCGCTGCCGCTGGATCTGCGCCCCGAGTGGGACCCCCGGATCGTCACCCCGGTCGCCCCGCTCACCGACGCGGGGGTGGAGGGGCTGACCCTGGAGGCGGTCGAGACCCCGCAGTCGCCGCATCTGCTGGACAAGGGGTACAACGGCGTCACCTTCCAGTGCGCGTACGACTGCTGGGCCGACGACATCACGGTCCGGCACGCGGACAACTCCTTCGGGTTGGTCGCCGCCTCCGCCTGCACCCTCACGCGCACCCGGGTGGAGGGGCGGGGCAACCACCACCCGTACTTCTGCCGGGAGGGCGCCCACGACAATCTGGTGGAGGACTTCACCGTCGCCCGCGCCACCGTCCCGTTCCCGCCCGGCACCCAGCTGCACGGCATCAATGTGGAGGGGCTCTCCAGCCACAATGTCTGGTCGCGGGGGGTGATGGGGATGGGGACCTTCGACACCCACCGGGGCATGCCGTTCGCCAATGTCCGGACCGAGATCACCGTCGACAACAACGGGCGGCACGGCGGGGACGCCTCCGCCGGACCGCTCTACGGCGCCCGGTTCGCCCATTGGAATGTGACGGTCACCAATGGGCGCGCCGGTCTGGTGCGGATCGACGGGGTCGCCCCCTGGAGCGCGACGGTGGCGATCTCCACGGTCCGTGAGTTCGACCAGACCGACCGCCCGGACTTCACCGGGGCGCTCGACTCCCGGCTGGAGGCGTACGGGGCGCCGGGCGGGGTGTGGCCGCCCAATCTCCACCGGGCCCAGCGCGCGCTCTGAGCCGGACCCGCGCCCCCGCACCCCCTGGGCGCCCGCCGCCCGGGGGCCGGGGGCCGGGGGGCGTCCCCCACCCGCTCACTGGGCGTGCGCCACCCCGTACCCCCGGTGAGAATCCCCCTATGGCTTCTGTGCCGGGTGACGGCGGCCCCGGGGACCCGCGCCGCACCTCCGGGGCCCCGACCGGAGCGCCGCCCTCCGCCGGAGGTGCCGGAGGGACCCCCTCCGGACTCCCGGCGGCGGAGGGCGCCACCCCGGGTGCCCCGGGACACCCGGAGCACCCGGGGCACCCGGAACCCCGCCGACAGCTGGCCCTCGCCGCGATGATGTTCGCGGTGGCGATGACCTTCATCGACCAGACCATCGTCGCCATCGCCGCCCCGGACATCACCGAGGAGCTGGGGCTCACCACCGCCGGCATCCGCTGGGTGGTCAACGCCTATCTGCTCGCCCTCGCCGCCTGCTTCGCCCTCGGCGGCCGGCTGGCCGACATCCACGGCCACCGCCGGGTCACCCTCATCGGCACCCTGATCTTCGTGACCGCCTCCGTCCTCTGCGGCTGCGTGCCCGCCGGGGAGTACGCCCAGGCATGGATGATCACCTTCCGCGCGGTCCAGGGCGTGGGCGCCGCACTGCTCTTCCCCGCCGCGCTCGCCGTGGTCACCGCCGTCTTCCCGGTGGAACGCCGGGGCCGCGCCCTCGCCCTCTTCTTCGGGCTCTCCGGCGCGCTCACCGCCATCGGCCCGCTGCTCGGCGGGGTGCTCACCGCCTGGACCTGGCGGGCGATCTTCTGGGTGAACGTCCCCGTCGCCCTGGTCGCCGTCGTCCTCACGGTGCTCGCCCGCATCCCCGACACCGGACGCCGCGAACGGCTCGACATCCCCGGCGCGGTCCTGGTCGCCCTCGGGATGGCACTGAGCGTCCTCGGCCTCCAGCAGGCCTCCGAATGGGGCTGGGCCTCGCCCGCCACCTGGGGCTGTGTCCTGGTGGGCGCCGCGCTGCTGGTGGTCTTCTGTGTGTACGAGCTACGGGTCCCCGCCCAGCCCCTGATCAAGCTGCGGGTCTTCCGGGACCGCGCCTTCAGCGCCGACACCGCGACCGTCTTCTTCGCGATGCTCGCCTTTGTCCCGCTCTTCTTCTTCGCCTCCGTCTACGCCCAGGTCTCGCTGGGGAAGTCGCCCAACGAGGCCGCCCTCTACCTGCTCTGGTTCTTCCTCGGCTTTGTGATCGCCACCCAGATCGGCGGCCGGATGCTGGACAAGCGGGGCGCCCGGCCCGCGCTGCTGCTCGGCTCCGCGATCGGCGCCGTCGGCTTCTGGCTCTGGTCCCTGAAACTCACCGATCTGTCGTTCTCGGCGCAGTGGCCCTATGTGGTCCTCGCGGGCGCGGGCATCGGGCTGCTGCTCGCCCCGGCGTCGACGGACTCGGTGAACCGCGCCATCGACGCCTCGTACGGCGAGGTCACCGGGATCACCCAGACGGTCCGCAACTACGCGGCGGCGGTGGGACTCGCGGTGTACGGGACGGTCCTCAGCCGGGTCACCGTCGACCGGATCACCGGGACGCTGGAGTCCAGGGGGGTGCCCGACGCGGTGGCCGCGGAGGCCGCCCAGGGCATCGCGCGGACGGTGGCGGGCCATGGCGGCGGACGGGAGCCGCTGGCGGGGGAGGGGCCGGTGGGGGAGGCGCTGCGGGACTCGGCGGGGGCGATCCGGATGGACTTCGCCGAGGCCAATCAGTGGGTGTTCCACGGGATGGCCCTCGCCCTGGTCGCCGCGTTCCTCTGCGCGCTCGCCCATCCGGGCACCCGGGTGACCGCCGCCGGCCCCGGCGCCCCGGCCCCGGGCCCCGGCGGTCCGCCTCCCGAGCCCCCCAAGGCCCCCCAAGCACCCTGAGCACTTCCGAATGCCCTCTTCGGTACGTCCACGGCGCGCCCGAGGTTCAATCGGCACGGCCTGAATCCATGGAAACGGCTGAAAGAACAGGGCGCCGTATATCGGGAATCGGCCATTCGCCGGGCTCTCCGACAGGGCTATGTCCGTATAGCGGTGCATCCGCTTAGGGGTTTGTTTCAGGAATGTTGCACAGGCCAACCCGCCTTCAACTGCGGTGCCCGGGGGTTCCTTCAGCCCTGGCGCATATCTGACTCGGGAACACCTGCTCTCTTTACCGCTGTGTGACATCCGATGGACCATCGGTCGGCCGAGAGCACTTCCCTCGTCAGGAACAGCGCGATCATGACGTGATTTTCCCCCGACACATGCCGGAAAGGCTTCTCCTGTGCGCCAGTTAAGGCGAATAATCCTGCCCTCCGTGGCCACGCTCGCCCTGATCATCGGAACGGTCGAGATCGCCGCCGCCAAGCCCTCCGTCCCCGGAGGCCCGGACAAGGCCGGTGCCACCACCACCGCGACGGCCGCACTCTCCGACGGGTCGGCCGTCGACTCCCGCGGTGACCTCGCCAAGCTGGAGAAGTACTGGACGCCGGAGCGGATGGCGAAGGCCATCCCCGCCGATGTCCCGCCCGGCGCCCCGCTCACCGAGGGCGCCCCGCGCAAGGCCGGACCCACCGGCGCCCCCGGCTCCACCCCCGCCGCCAGGCCCACTGTGAAGGGGGACCGGGCGGCGCCCCGGATCAATGAGTCGGCCGCGGTCGGCAAGGTGTACTTCCGGAACCCGGTCAACGGCCTCAACTACATGTGCTCGGCCGCCGCGATCAACAGCGCGTCCAAGCAGATGGTCACCACCGCCGGGCACTGTGTGAACACCGGCGGCAGCGGCAGCGCGGGCCAGTGGATGCAGAACTGGGTCTACATTCCCCGCTACCGGCAGGGCGCCCGCCCGTTCGGCACCTTCGCGGCGAAGCAGTTCCGCTCCTTCACCAGCTGGGTCAACAGCAGCGATCTCACGCGTGATGTCGCCATGGTCACCACCTGGCCGCTCAACAACAACAAGGTCGTCAATGTCACCGGCGGCCACGGTCTCAGCTGGAACTTCAGCCGTAATCAGCCGATGACCATCTTCGGTTACCCCGGAAACCGGGACAACGGCGAGCTGCAATGGGTCTGTCAGGGAACCACCCGGGCCTACGGCCTCTTCGACCCGCGCATCGAGATGCAGTGTGATTTCGGCGGCGGATCGAGCGGCGGTCCCTGGCTGCGTGAGTTCAACGACGCCAATGGTCTCGGCTCGCAGAACGGTGTGATGAGCACGATCAGCTCGGGCGGCTGGAATCAGAGCCCGTACTTCGACGACAGCGTGAAGGCGATGTGGGACGCCCAGGGCAGCATCACCTGACCTGACCCGACCCCGCTCGGGCCGGCCGGCCGGAACGCCGGCCGGCCCCGTCCTCCTTCGGGGGGACCTTTCCGCCCGCGGCCACCACGCTCTCCGGCAGCTTCCGCATCAGCGCCCAGTACCCCACCGCGGCGAGCGTGCCCAGCGCCGCGGACATCCCCCACAGCCAGGCCGCCCCGAAGCCGTCGATCACGAACCCCGCCGCCAGCGGTGCCACCAGCGTCGCCACCGACCAGGTCAGCGCGTACACCCCCTGGTAGCGCCCCCGCCCGTGCACCGGCGAGAGCCGTACCACCAGGCCGGTCTGGGTCGGCGCGTTCACGATCTCCGCCAGCGTCCAGACGACCACCGTCAGCGCGTACAGGCCCACCGATCCGGCGAACGCGGTCAGCCCGAAGCCGTACCCCGCCAGCAGCGAGGAGACGATCAGCAGCCGGCGTGGATCGCGGTGCTCGATGAGACGGGTGACCGGGATCTGGAGGACCACGATCAGTACCCCGTTCAACGCCATGACCGTGCCGAAGTCCGAGGTGGAGAGCCCGTCCGCGCCCATCGCCAGCGGCACCCCGACATGGCCCTGCATAAAGATCAGCGCGATCAGGAAGGAGAGTCCGACCACGCCCATGAACCGGCGGTCGCGCAGTACGGTCCCCAGACCGACCTCGGGCTCCTCCACCCCCGGCGCCGCCGGGTCGCGCTCGGGCCGGGACTCCGGCACCTTCACATAGACGAGGACCGCGCAGAGCAGGGTCATCGCCGCCTCACCGAGGAAGCCCGCCAGATAGCTGTACTCGGCGATGAAGCCCGCCGCGACCGCGGAGATCGCGAAGCCGAGGTTGATGGCCCAGTAGTTCAGCGAGAACGCCCGGACCCGGTCCTCGGGCGGCACGATGTCCGCCATCATCGCCTGGACGGCGGGCCGGGAGGCATTGGTCGCCATGCCCACCAGACAGGCCACGGCGGCGATGGCCACCGGGTGGTGCACAAAGGCGAGCGCCGCCACCGAGACCGCGGTGCCCAGCTGGGCGATGAGCAGGGTGGGGCGGCGCCCCAGCCGGTCGGCCATCACCCCGCCGCCGAGCGATGAGACCACTCCGCCGAGCCCGTAGAGCGAGACCACCAGTCCCGCGAAGGCGGCGGAGTACCCCTGGTCGGCGGTGAGATACAGGACCAGGAAGGTGGCGACGAAGCCGCCCAGCCGGTTCACCAGGGTGCTGGCCCACAGCCACCAGAACTCCCGGGGCAACCCCGAGACGCTCTCCCTCACCGCACGGCGCACAGCGGCAGCGGACATCTGTTCCCCCCAGGACCCCAGGACGTTCACGCCGATGGCGTAAGTGGCTCATTCGGTAGGCGCACGTTACGTACGGGATGCGCCGGAAGGCCAGTCGATTGACGTTCCCCGTCAATCGACCGTCAATCGGGCGTCGATCGGGGTCCCGCCGTCTCGTCCACCGGCCGGTCCGGCCGTCTCGCCGACCGGACGCGGGGCCGGTCCCCGCACGTCCGTGCGCAGGGCTCGGATACTCTCGGAGCCATGGCCGACGCACCGTACAAGCTGATCCTCCTCCGCCACGGCGAGAGCGAATGGAACGCGAAGAACCTGTTCACCGGCTGGGTGGACGTCAATCTCACCGAGAAGGGCGAGAAGGAGGCGGTCCGCGGCGGCGAGCTGCTGAAGGACGCGGGTCTGCTCCCCGATGTCCTGCACACCTCGCTCCAGAAGCGCGCGATCCGCACCGCCCAGCTCGCGCTGGAGTCCGCGGACCGGCACTGGATCCCGGTCCACCGCTCCTGGCGTCTCAACGAGCGCCACTACGGCGCCCTCCAGGGCAAGGACAAGGCCCAGACGCTCGCCGAGTTCGGCGAGGAGCAGTTCATGCTCTGGCGCCGCTCCTACGACACCCCGCCGCCGCCGCTTGCGGACGGCACGGAGTTCTCGCAGAGCGACGACGCCCGCTACGCGAGCATCCCGCCGGAGGTACGCCCCCGTACCGAGTGCCTGAAGGACGTCGGCGTCCGGATGCTCCCGTACTGGTACGACGGCATCGTCCCGGACCTGCTGGCCGGCCGCACCGTCCTGGTCGCCGCCCACGGGAACAGCCTCCGTGCGCTGGTCAAGCACCTGGACGGCGTTTCCGACGAGGACATCGCCGGGCTGAACATCCCCACCGGCATCCCGCTCGTCTACGAGCTGGACGCCGACTTCAAGCCGCTCAAGCCGGGTGGCACCTACCTCGACCCGGACGCCGCGGCCGCCGCCATCGAGGCGGTCAAGAACCAGGGCAAGAAGTAGCGCGACCGGTAGCGAAGGAAGCGGCGCACGCGTCCCGTACGGGCCGTGCGCCGGGCGCGGAACGGACCGGGACCCCCGTCCGTCCGGAGATCCGGGCGGGGCGGGGGCCCCGGGCAGTGGTACCGCCGGCGGTCAGCCGCAGCCCCCGCCGCACTGGCAGGAGCCGCCCGACTGGCAGCCGCAGCCGCAGCCCGGACCACAGGCGCAGCTGGAGAGCGGTGCGAGACCGGGCGGGGTCTCGCGTGGGATGGATGTCGTGGAATCGGCCATGGGTCCCTCCTCAGGAGCGTACGAGCCATGACGGAGCGGGCGGGTGGTGAAGGCAGCGCCCCTGGCCATTGGACGCCCGGCGCGGCGGGCGCATCAACAGCGCGTGGAGGCATGCGCCGGTCCACCCGAATGCGGACCTTATGCGCCCTCCTCCGTGGTGCTGGGCTGGAGCTCATTGGCGTGCTCACCTGTCACCAGGTACACCACCCGCTTCGCCACCGATACCGCGTGATCGGCGAAGCGCTCGTAGTAACGGCCCAGCAGGGTCACATCGACGGCGGTCTCGATGCCGTGCTTCCAGCGGTCGTCCATCAGATGCTGGAAGAGCGTGCGGTGGAGCAGATCCATCTCGTCGTCGTCGGTCTCCAGCTGGAGCGCCAGGTCTATGTCCTTGGTGATGATCACTTCGGCGGCCTTGGCCATCAGTCGCTGGGCCAGCTGCCCCATCTCCAGAATGGTCGCCTGGAGATCCCGCGGCACCGCGGAATCGGGGAAGCGCAGCCGGGCCAGCTTGGCCACATGCTGGGCCAGATCGCCCGAGCGCTCCAGATCCGCGCTCATCCGCAGCGAGGTGACCACGATCCGCAGATCGGTGGCGACCGGCTGCTGCCGGGCCAGCAGGGCGATGGCCCGCGCCTCCAGGTCATGCTGAAGGCTGTCAACCTTCTGATCTGCGGCAATGACACTTTCGGCCATCTTGAGATCCGCGTCGAGCATGGCCGTGGTGGCGCGCCCTATGGCGGAGCCGACCAGCCTGGCCATCTCGACCAGCCCCTCGCTGATCGAGTCCAGTTCCTCGTGGTACGCGTCCCGCATCGAATTCCCTTTCGACAGGTGAACGGGTGTCCGCATGGCTCTCGGACCCCCACGCTCCCACGGTGGGCTCGCAACGCGTCCGACGCCTCCCGGCCAAATGAACCGGCCCGGTCCCCTCGGTGAACTCTGGGCGACGACTGATCGCGCCGCCCCCCGATCGGCTGTGAGCATGTCCGACGCCCCGCATAACCTGGAAGCATGGACGTGAACGCGGCGGTCGCCGCAGTGGCTGCGATCGCCGGTCTGCTGACCGGCGTGGTCGCCATGCTGGCGTTCCGCTGGAGCGAGCGGGAGCAGCGCAGGCCCAGCCGGACCTCGCTGCATACCGACGCGGTGCTGCCGCCCGGTGTCGACACCGTCCTGTCCGTGCTGCGCTCCTCCGCGGTCGTGCTGGACGAGAGCGACTCCGTGGTGAAGGCCAGCTCGGCGGCGTACGCCCTGGGGCTGGTGCGTGGCGGAAAACTGACGGTCGACGCGATGCTCCAGATGGCCCGGGACACCCGCAGGGACGGCGAGATACGCCAGGTGGAACTGGATCTTCCACGCCGGGGCACCGGCCGGGGCGAGGCGCTGGCCGTCTCCGCCCGGGTGGCTCCCCTCGGCTCCCGGCTGGTGCTGCTGCTGGTCGAGGATCTGACCGAGGCGCGCCGGATCGAGGCCGTGCGCCGGGATTTCGTGGCCAATGTCAGCCATGAGCTGAAAACGCCCGTCGGCGCGCTCTCGCTGCTCTCCGAGGCGGTCATGGACGCCGCCGACGACCCGGAGGCGGTCACCCGCTTCGCCGGGCGGATGCAGATCGAGGCGACCCGGCTGACCAATCTCGTCCAGGAGCTGATCGACCTCTCCCGGGTGCAGAACGACGACCCGCTGGAGGACGCCGAGCCGGTCCGGGTGGACGAGCTGGTGGCCGAGGCCATAGACCGTTCCCGGCATCCGGCCTCCACCAAGCAGATCACCATGGCCAGTGGTGGCACCTCCGGGCTGCACATCTGGGGCAATCGCGGCAAGCTGGCCGCCGCTCTCGGCAATCTGGTGGAGAATGCGGTGAACTACTCCCCGGCCAGGACCCGGGTGGGCATCTCGGCCCGCCGGGTCCCCGGCCCGGGGAACGGCTCGGCCGGGTTCATCGAGATCGCCGTCACCGACCAGGGCATCGGGATATCGGAGAAGGACCGCGAGCGGATCTTCGAACGGTTCTACCGTGTCGACCCCGCCCGCTCCCGCGCCACCGGTGGCACCGGCCTCGGGCTCGCCATCGTCAAGCATGTCGCCGCCTCGCACGGCGGTGAGGTCACGGTGTGGAGTACCGAGGGCCAGGGTTCGACCTTCACCCTCCGTCTTCCCGAGGCGCGCTCGACGCGGGACCGTGGTGCACGTACCACCGACAGCTCCGATGTATCCGGCGGCTCCCACGGCGCCGGCGACCCCCACAGCTCCGCCAGCTCCCACAGATCCGACACCACCGGCCGCTCCGACCACCCCACCGGCCCGACCCCCGGGACCTCCCCGGACGACAGACCGGGAGACGCCACCGCATCCGCCTCCGGCCCGGACCCCATCGCGGAACCAGTCCCCGGGCCGGAGGCGTACCAGGCCGCCGTCACCCCCGTCCCGTCCATCCCGTCCGTCCCCGTAGTTGACACCGATACCGACATCCCTGCCCCGGAGGTCCTTCCGTGACCCGAGTGCTCGTCGTCGAGGATGAGGAATCCTTCAGCGACGCCCTGTCCTACATGCTCCGCAAGGAAGGCTTCGAGGTCGCGGTGGCGGCCACGGGTCCCGAGGGGCTCGACGAGTTCGAGCGCAACGGCGCCGACCTCGTACTGCTCGACCTGATGCTGCCCGGCCTGCCGGGGACCGAGGTCTGCCGTCAGCTGCGCGGCAAGTCCAATGTCCCGGTGATCATGGTGACCGCCAAGGACAGCGAGATCGACAAGGTCGTCGGGCTGGAAATAGGCGCCGACGACTATGTCACCAAGCCCTTCTCCTCACGGGAGCTGGTCGCCCGGATCCGTGCGGTGCTGCGCCGCCGGGGGGAGCCGGAGGAGGTCACCCCGGCGGCCCTGGAGGCCGGTCCGGTGCGGATGGACGTGGACCGCCATGTCGTCACGGTCTCCGGGCTCAAGATCGACCTCCCGCTGAAGGAGTTCGACCTGCTGGAGATGTTGCTGCGCAACGCGGGCCGGGTGCTCACCCGGATGCAGCTCATCGACCGGGTCTGGGGCGCGGACTACGTCGGGGACACCAAGACCCTCGATGTCCACGTCAAGCGGCTGCGCGCCAAGATCGAGCCCGATCCGGGGGCGCCGCGCTATCTGGTGACCGTCCGGGGCCTCGGCTACAAGTTCGAGCCGTAGGACGGCGGGCGCCCGGGTCCGTGACACGGCGCCGCCCAGGTGACAGCCGAGCGCCGCACCCGCGGTACGGGAAAGGGCCCCGCCGGAGTTCCGGTGGGGCCCTTCGCCTGCCCGGGGGCCGCCCGGGGTGGAGTCCGTGCTTCCGCGATCAGTGCGCGGCGTCGGTCTCCTCGGTCTGCTCGCCCTCGACGGCACCCTCGGTGCCCTGAGTGGCGCTCTCGACCGGCTCGCCCTCGGCGCCCGGCTGGCCCTCGGCGGGCTGCGAGGCGGTGCCGGAGGGCTCACCCGACGGGGAGGTGGAGGCGGTCGCCGCGGGCTTCGGGGCCGGCGGCGCGGCCGACGGGCCGTACTCCTTGAAGTAGCTCTCCGCGGGGACGACGAAGGCGTCGAGCTTCACGGCGCCGGTGTCGCTGAGGTTGAAGACGACCTCCTGCACACCGCCGATGTTCCCGGTCAGCGCGGTGCCGTCGGCGATCATCGCGGTGGCGTTGTCCTTGCCGCCGATGATGACCATGCCCTCGGCGGGCACGACGAGCGGGCCGGCGCCCTTGGCGGGCTTCAGCTCGACCGAGGCGCCGTCCTTGAGGGTGATCGACTCGACCGTCTGGTCCTTGGTGCCCTTGTTGAAGATGGTCGCGGAGACCACCGCGGGGCCCGCCTGGCCGGCCTTGGGCTGGGTGATGACGTTCGCGTTCTGGACGCTGATCGTGTCGACGTTCACCATCGGGTTGTCCGGCTTGACGCCGAGGGACTCCGCGTTGTTGCCCGCGCCACAGGCGGTCAGGGCGGTGAACGACAGCACGACAGCGGTCACGGCGAGGGCGCCGCGGCGAAGGCGAGGGGCGCCCCCGGACGGAGTTTGGGGGAGGCTCACGGCGGCGGCATCTCCTTGGGCGTAGCGGTACGGTCGGGTGACGGTTCGTGCGAAGCCGGGCAATCCCGGTCCCGGCCGCGTCAGTTCGCGATACCGCCCGAGATCACCACAGTTCGCCGATCACATTACAGAGGCGCGTCCGGCCGGTCTCACCCGACCCGCCACTTGGGGGTACGGGGCTCCGGCACCCTCCTCCGCGCCCTCGCGCCCGCCTCCGTGCCGGGCTCCGGGGGGCGTGGCGTTCGCCACATTCCGTACGGCGCCCCGTACCGCGTCCCGTATCGCGCCGCCTCCGGTGAACGCCGGAACGGACCCCCCGGAAGTTCCGGAACCGTGTTTCGCGTGCCGTTCCCAAAACCGCTGATGATCAATTCTGGCGACCCCGTACACATTCCTTTCTTTTGCGTTCGCCGGGAGTTCGTTGATCAATTTCGGATTCGGCGGGACGGTCGTCCGGACGGGTGAGCGACCGCCGAACGGAGTACGGGAAGTTCACCGCCCGGAACCCGGCAAAACGGGACGTTCAGCCATGTCCGGGCCCTCCGGGGCGGGTGTAACGTACGCCTTTCGCCTCCCCCGCGCAGCGGCTCCGACCTGCGAATACCCCCTTCCGGAAGTCGCCCGCAGCACGTTCGCATCGCTGTTGTCAAGCCCCGAGATATGCCCTGACCTGCGAAAACGCCATTCAGTAGAAGCCGTATCCGTGTTACCCTGGATAGCCACGGAAGGGGTACCTGTCACATGACGTTCAAGGTTGGCGACACCGTGGTCTATCCCCATCACGGGGCCGCGCTGATCGAGGCCATCGAAACTCGCCAGATCAAAGGCGTGGACAAGACCTACTTGGTGCTCAAGGTCGCGCAGGGTGACCTGACGGTTCGCGTGCCGGCGGACAACGCCGAGTTCGTGGGTGTACGGGACGTGGTCGGTCAGGACGGGCTGGACCGGGTCTTCGAGGTGCTGCGGGCACCCTACGCGGAGGAGCCGACCAACTGGTCCCGCCGCTACAAGGCAAACCTTGAGAAGCTCGCCTCCGGCGATGTCATCAAGGTCGCCGAAGTCGTCCGGGACCTGTGGCGTCGCGAGCGCGAGCGCGGGCTTTCCGCCGGCGAGAAGCGGATGCTCGCGAAGGCGCGACAGATCCTGGTGAGCGAGCTGGCGCTCGCCGAGAACACCAACGAGGACAAGGCCGAGGCTCTGCTCGACGAGGTCCTCGCGTCCTGACGTAAGGCGCACCAATGCCGCGGTGCCCGTTGACATATCATGATCATTTCTGACCATGGGACTGTCGCCGGGCGCTGCGGCATGTTCGTCTCCCCTGTGTGTCGCACCACAGGGGTGTCGTACCACGGCGCGGGACACCCGCAAGGGGGCACAGGGCACCCATGACGGGTGTGCCGGGCCCGGGTGGCTGGCGCAGACCGGATCGTCACGGAAGGGTCCGTCAAGGCGTCGCGCCCGGCACGCTGTGGCCATACCCATGTCGGCCGAGGAAACAAACCTGTCGGAGTGCAACCGATGTCGAACGTCTCGCTCCCGCCCCGTACCGCGGCCGTGATCCCGGCCGCCGGCCGCGGGCTGCGGCTGGGCCCCGGCGCCCCCAAGGCGCTCCGTACGCTCAACGGCACGCCCATGCTCGTGCACGCCGTCCGCGCGATGGCGGCCTCCAACGCGGTCTCGCTCGTCGTGGTCGTCGCCCCACCGGACGACACCCCGGCGGTCCGGACCCTGCTCACCGATCTCGCCCTGCCCGACCGCACCGATGTGGTCGTCGTGCCCGGCGGCGCCAACCGCCAGGAGTCGGTCCGCCTCGGTCTGGAGGCGCTGCCCGGCGATGTCTCCATCGTCCTCGTCCACGACGCCGCCCGCCCGCTGGTCCCCGTCGACACGGTGGACGCCGTCATCGACGCCGTACGGGACGGGGCCCGTGCCGTGGTCCCGGCGCTGCCGCTGGCCGACACCGTGAAGGAGGTCGAGCCGCGCGAGGGGGCGGAGAAGGGTGAGCCGGAGCCCGTCGTCGCGACCCCCGAGCGGGCCCGGCTGCGGGCTGTGCAGACCCCGCAGGGCTTCGACCGCGAGACCCTGGTCCGCGCCCACGCCGCCACGGGCGGGAGCGACGGCGACGGCGCCACCGACTGCGCGGGGCTCGTGGAGCGGCTCGGCGGCCCGGTGGTGGTCGTTCCCGGCCACGAGGAGGCGTTCAAGGTGACCCGTCCGCTCGACCTCGTCCTGGCCGAGGCCGTACTCGCCCGCAGGAGGGCCAACGATGGCTTCTGAGACCGTGCCCGCCGCGCTTCCCGCCGCGCTGCCGCTCATCGGAGTCGGTACCGATGTCCACGCCTTCGAGACGGGCCGCGAGCTGTGGTGCGCCGGGCTCCTCTGGCCGGGCGAGGACGGCCTCGCCGGGCACTCCGACGGCGATGTGGCCGCACACGCCGCCTGTGACGCCCTCTTCTCCGCCGCGGGCGTCGGCGATCTCGGCGCCCACTTCGGCACCTCCCGCCCCGAGTGGTCCGGCGCCTCCGGGGTCGCCCTGCTGACGGAGGCGGCCCGGATCGTGCGGGCCGAGGGCTTCGCCATCGGCAATGTGGCCATCCAGGTCATCGGCGTACGGCCCAAGATCGGCAAGCGCCGGGAAGAGGCCCAGAAGGCGCTCTCCGAGGCCGTCGGCGCACCGGTCTCCGTCTCCGGCACCACCACCGACGGACTCGGGCTCACCGGGCGTGCGGAGGGGCTGGCCGCCATCGCGACCGCACTGCTGGTCCGTACCGGCTGAGAAACCGGGCCGGGGGGACACCCCGGGGCGCACGGACCCGTGGGTGGGGAAATATCCACGGGCCGTGACGCGCTGCCACCACCGGGGTAGGCGTCGTCTCTGCGTACCCCCGCACCAGCCCTGTGTCCGTTCTTGTCAGAAAGGCCGCACCCATGACCGTCGCCCTCTCGGACGAACTGAAGACGCTCCTCGACACCCCGGTCTTCGTCAGCATCGCGACCATCCAGCCGGACGGCAGCCCCCAGGTCTCCCCGGTCTGGGTGAAACGCGACGGGGACGACCTCCTGGTCTCCACCACCGTCGGCCGCCGCAAGGAGCTGAACCTGCGCCGGGACCCCCGGGTCACCGTGCTGCTCCAGCCCTTCGACGCCCCCTACACCTATGCGGAGATCCGCGGCGAGGCCACGCTCACCACCGAGGGCGGCCAGGAGCTGATCGACGAGCTGGCGGTCAAGTACACCGGCAAGCGGTACGCCGAGTTCAACGCGGCGGCGGCCGAGGACGCCCCCCGGGTCGTGGTGCGCATCACCCCCCGGAAGGTGGTCGGGCGCATCTGACCCCCGGCGCCGCCCGCGCACGGGCCGGGTCCCCGCGACCCTGCCCGTGCGCCACGGGTCACGGCGTTGTCCACAAGGGCCACTCGGCTGTCCACAGGGGTCGCGGGGCACCGGGGTCCGCCCACTACCCTGGTTGCGTGACTCTTCGCCTGTACGACACCAGCGCCCGCGAGATTCGTGACTTCACCCCGCTCGTGCCGGGCCGCGTCTCGATCTACCTGTGTGGTGCGACCGTGCAGGCCGCTCCGCACATCGGTCATATCCGGTCCGGACTCAACTTCGACATCATGCGCCGCTGGTTCGCCTACCGCGGCTATGAGGTGACCTTCATCCGGAATGTCACCGATATCGATGACAAGATCATCAAAAAGTCGGCCGAGCAGAACCGCCCCTGGTGGTCGATCGGTTACACCAATGAGCGCGCCTTCGACGACGGCTACACCGCCCTCGGCTGCCTGCCGCCGACCTATGAGCCCCGCGCCACCGGCCACATCACCGAGATGATCGAGATGATGCAGGGCCTCATCGAGCGCGGCCACGCCTATGCGGCCGACGGCAATGTCTACTTCGACGTGCGCTCCTTCCCCGGCTATCTCTCCCTCTCCAACCAGGATCTGGACGATCTGCTCCAGCCCTCGGGCGAGGGCGAGACCGGCAAGCGCGACCCCCGTGACTTCGCCATGTGGAAGAGCGCCCGGCCCGGCGAGCCGAGCTGGGCGACGCCCTGGGGCCGGGGCCGTCCCGGCTGGCACCTGGAGTGCTCGGCCATGGCCCACAAGTACCTGGGCACCGCCTTCGACATCCACGGCGGCGGCCTCGACCTGATCTTCCCGCACCATGAGAACGAGATCGCGCAGGCCAAGGCGTTCGGCGACGACTTCGCGCGGTACTGGGTGCACAACGCCTGGGTCACCATGAGCGGCGAGAAGATGTCCAAGTCGCTGGGGAACTCGGTCCTCGTCTCCGAGATGGTCAAGCACTGGAAACCGATCGTCCTCCGCTACTACCTGGGCACCCCGCACTACCGCTCGATGATCGAGTACAGCGAGGAGGCCCTGCGCGAGGCCGAGTCGGCGTTCTCCCGGATCGTCGGCTTCATCCAGCGGGTCGGCGAGAAGGCCGGGGGTACGGTCGAGCCCGCCGCCGAGGTGCCCCCCGCCTTCGCCGAGGCGATGGACGACGACCTGAGCGTCCCGCAGGCGCTCGCCGTCATCCACACCACCGTCCGCCAGGGGAACTCGGCCCTCGCCGCCGACGACAAGGAGTCCGCGGTCGCCCGGCTCGCCGAGGTCCGCGCCATGCTCGGGGTCCTCGGTCTGGATCCGCTCGACCCGCACTGGGCGGGGGTGACCGACGGCGGCGAGGATCTGCACGGAGTCGTCGACACCCTCGTCCGGCTGGTGCTCCAGCAGCGGGAGGCGGCCCGTACCCGCAAGGACTGGGCCACCGCCGACGCCATCCGGGACCAGCTCCAGCAGTCCGGCCTGGCGATCGAGGACGGTCCCGACGGCCCGCGCTGGACACTCGGACCCCGCTGAGCAGGGACGATGTGCCGCCCGGGGCTCCGAGCGGCACACTGTCATACGTACACGCACATCAGTACACGCACACCCGTGCACCCGTACGGGTACCTCGGTACCCGCACACCCACACGCACGACGACCCAAGAGCAGGTAGCAGTCATGGCCGGGAACAGCCAGCGCAGGAACCGCCGCACGTCCAACAAGAAGGGCGCGCAGGTCGGCAGCGGTGGCAAGCGGCGCCGCGGCCTGGAGGGCAAGGGCCCGACCCCGCCCGCCTCCGCCCGCAAGGGGCATGTGAAGAACCGCGTCGCCAACGCCAAGGCGAAGCACACCGCCCGCCGTCCGGTCGCCCGCCGGGGCGGCAAGGGCAGCTCCGAGATGGTCGTCGGCCGTAACCCCGTCTTCGAGGCGCTGCGCGACGGGGTGCCCGCCACCACCCTCTATGTCCAGCAGTTCATCGACAACGACGAGCGGGTGCGCGAGGCGCTCCAGCTCGCCACCGGGCGCGGCAACATCCACATCATGGAGGCGCCCCGCCCCGAGCTGGACCGGATGACCAATGGCCTCAACCACCAGGGTCTGGTCCTCCAGGTCCCGCCGTACGAGTACGCGCACCCCGAGGACCTGGCCGCCTCCGCCGCCGACCACGGCGAGGACCCGCTGATCGTGGCGCTGGACGGGGTCACCGACCCGCGCAATCTGGGTGCCGTCGTCCGCTCCGTCGCCGCCTTCGGCGGCCATGGTGTCGTGGTGCCCGAGCGCCGCGCCGCCGGGATGACCGCGGGCGCGTGGAAGACCTCCGCCGGTACCGCCGCGCGCACCCCGGTGGCCCGCGCCACCAACCTCACCCGCGCGCTGGAGGGATACCAGAAGGCCGGGATCACCGTGGTCGGCCTCGCTGCCGACGGTGAGCACGAGGTGGGCGACCTGGAGGCGCTGGGCGGTCCGGTCGTGATCGTCGTCGGCAGCGAGGGCAAGGGTCTCTCCCGGCTGGTCGGCGAGACCTGCGACTACCTGGTCCGGATCCCCATGCCGGGCGGTGCCGAGTCGCTGAACGCCGGTGTCGCCGCAGGTGTGGTGCTGTACGAGGCGGCCCGCCGCCGCGCCTGACGGTGCTGTGCCGGTCCCGGGACACCGGGGCCGGCGGCCGTGCGTTGACGTACCGGAACGGGCCCTTCCGGAGCGCTCACCAGCCTTGACGGGTCTCGGACAGATCGGCTCCGCGGTGCCAGTGTCCTAACCCGCTGTCACTCGGTTAGATGAGTGTGGACACCAGAACGCCCCGGCCCGGGTTCGATGATCAGCCCGCTCTGAGCATGGTCAAGGTCGACTGCGATCCCGCGCAGGTCATCGTGAACCACGCCAGCTTCCGGGTGCGGCTCGCACAGAGCCCGCGCCCCGCACGTGCCTTCGCCGACACCCTGCGCGTACCCGCCGTCGCGGGCGCCGGGGCGCGTCGGCGCGCGCCCGTCGTCTGGACCGGTAGAACCGAGCCCGGGGACGCGGGCGCGACGGGGCTGCTCCAGGCCGTGCGGAACAGCACCGCGACCACCGCGGAGCGTGGCGGCGGATACGACGCCGGGGCGACCCAGGTGATCCCGAGGATCGACCTCGGCCCCGGGGCGCGCCCCTACGGCGACCCCGCCGACACCGGGACCGCCCCCGTACCGAAGCTCCCCGCCGGGCCGCTGCTGCCGCCGATGCGGCAGGCCGTCGGCGCGTACGACGCCTATCCGCCGGACGGCCGCGGCCCCTACGGGGGGTCCGGCCGGTACGACGAGTACCCCGACGGCCCCGGTGACACCGCCGGCACCGACCGGGACCGGCGCGCGGGGGCGGACTCCGTACGCCACGCCTACTACCCCGGCCGCCGGATGAACCTGGGCGTGGTGCTGCTGCCGCTGCGGGTCTTCCTCGGCCTCATCTCCGTCTACGCGGGCATGGGCAAGCTCTGCGACCCCGTCTACTTCGACGGCGGCGAGCGCGGCTCCATGGTGAAGTGGCTCAACTCCCTGAACCCCTGGGCGCTGGCCGAGCCGCTGCGGGACTTCGCGCTCTCGCACCCGGTGGGCGCCGGGCTCACCGTCGCCTTCCTCCAGGTCGTCGTGGGGGTGCTCACCGTCCTCGGGCTCTGGCAGCGGGTCGCGGCGGGTGTCGGCGTGCTGCTCTCCGCGGCGCTGATCCTCACGGTGAGCTGGCGGACCGTTCCGGTGTACGACGCGCCGGACTTCATCTATCTCGCCGCCTGGTCGCCGCTGATCATCGCGGGGGCGCCGGTCTACTCCATCGACGGACGGCTCGCCGGTGAGGCGTGGCGGACCCTCGGCCCCCGTGCGGAGCTGTGGGAGCTGCGGCGGCGGGTGCTGCGCCGGGGCGCGGTCGTGGCGACGGTCGTGGTGGGGCTCACGCTGCTCATCGGGTCGATGCTCGGGGGGGCGGTGCGCTCCACCGACATGGTCACGGTGCCGAGGCCGGACCAGGACCCGAGCAACCATCTGCCGGGGTCGCCGCTGCCGAAGGACCGGCCCTCGGGGGAGCGGTCCTCCGCCGGTCCCGAGGGGCGGGAGCCGGGGTCGCCGCGGCCGGCGGCGAGCAGCACGGGGACGCCTGCGGCGGAGCCGCCGGTGGAGCCCGCGGCGGGCACGGGTGCGGGTGCGGGCGCGGGGGTGGCGCCGGAGACGGCGGCGGGGCGGCCGAGCGAGAGCCAGGGGGTGCGGGAGGCGCCGCCGTCGGCGGTACGGGAGCAGGTGCCGCCGCCGTCGGGCTCGGGTTCGGGCTCGGGGTCGACGGGGACGTCGTCGGGCTCCTCCTCGCCCGAGGGGACGGATGCGCCCGGCTCGTCGTCGGGGGGTGACTCGGCGCCGGCCCGCGTGATCGGCGGCCTCCTGGGCTGACCAGGTATTTCAGCCCGTCCGGCGTTTGAGGACGGACCCGAGGCCCGAGTCGGCAAACCAAGCCCGTCCGGCGTTTGAGGACGGACCTCGGCACCGAGTCTCCTCGGGCGGACGTCGGGGCCAGCCCCGAACCCCGCTCCTCAATCGCCGGAGGGGCTTGATTTTGAGGCCCCCGCTCCTCAATCTCCCCCGGACTTCGTCCGGGGGGACCCCATGGGGCTTGATTTACGGGGATCGAAAGGCGGGGCCGGGCCTACCGGGAGGAGAGTTCCTTGGCGGCCTCGGTGAGGTCCTTGGCCGTGTCGATGGCCCGCCAGTACGCCCCCTGCGGCAGCGGGAAGCCCGCCAGGCGCCGTTCCCGGGCCAGCCCGGGGAAGGTGGTGCGTTCGTGGTCGCCCAGCTCCGGGAGGAGGTCGGCGAAGGCGGCGGAGAAGACGTAGACGCCGGCGTTGATGAGGAACGGCGAGGGCGGCGCCTCGATGAAGTCGGTGATGTGGCCGAAGGCGTCGGTCTCGACGGCGCCCCAGGGGATCCGGGGCCGGGCCAGCGCGAGGGTGGCCGTGGCGTCGCGTTCGGCGTGGAAGGCGGCCATCTCCCGCAGGGAGAAGCGGGTCCAGATGTCACCGTTGGTGGCGTACCAGGGAAGGTCCGGCCGGGGCAGTCGCGCGGCGGCGAACTTGAGGCCGCCGCCGCGCCCCAGCGGCTCCGGCTCGACCACGGTCTGGACCCGCAGGGGCAGATCCGTGTCGGCCAGCCACTCCTGGAGGACCTCCGCGAGATGGCCGCAGGAGACGACCGCGTCGGTCACGCCCTCCGCGGCCAGCCAGGCGAGCTGATGGCCGATGATCGGGGTCCCGGTCCCCGGGATCTCGACCATCGGCTTGGGGCGGTCGTCGGTGTACGGTCGCAGCCGCGAGCCCTGGCCGCCCGCCAGGACCACGGCCTGCGTCGGATACGTAGGCGTATGCATGCCGTGAACGATATGCGCATATGCGCGGTGGCACGGGCGGTGCCCGTCAGCTCCCCTGGGCCTGCTTCGCGACGCCCGCGGCGAACGAGGTGTCGCAGACCGGCTTGGAGTAGGTCTGGGCGCGGGTGGGCCCGAGCCGGTCGACGGCGGCGCGGCCGAGGGCGCGGGCGATCGACATGCAGTGCCGGGCGAGTGAGGGGCGGGCCTCCACCTCGCTCTGGAGACGGGTGAGGGCGGCGCCCGGGTTCTTCTCCTGGAGTTCGGTGAGCAGCCGCTCGCGCAGGACGTCCTGGGGCGCGCGCGGCTTGGCGCGGACCGAGACGTCCTGGGAGGAGGCGCTCAGGAGCTGGGGTCCGCTCGGTCCGGCCCACGGCACGCTGGTGACCGCGAGGGTTCCGGAGAGCACCAGGACCACGGGGAGGACGAGGGCGAGACTACGGCCGATTCGGCGGGCTGAGTGGGTCACGCGGGCAGCGTAGCGGCCGGTAACGCGGTGGCGACATTCAGTCACTCCCCTGAGGGATCGTTCGAGGGAATCTTTCGAATGCCGGGTTGACGGGAAAGCGTGAAATGCCCCTGGATAAGCGGTCATTGGCCGCATCGGGGACATCCAGGGGCGTTGGACAACGAACGGCCCCGTGCAACCCAGGGGTCGCACGGGGCCGTCCAAGCAGCGGGCGTCCCAGAGGACGCCCAGGGAGTGTCAGTCGGTCAGACGCTCGCCCGTGGAGGTCGAGAAGACGTGCATCTCGTCCGGCCGCGGCACCACGTGCAGCTCGGAGCCCTTCGCGGGCACGGAGCGGCCGCCGACGCGGACGACCAGCTCCTTCTCCTCGTCACCGCCGACCTTGGCGGAGCCGTAGACGAAGCCGTCGGAGCCCAGCTCCTCCACGACGTTGACCAGGACGGCGAGGCCCGCCGGGGCGTCCTTGGAGTCCTTGGTGAGCGCGGTGGCCGCGGCGCCGCCGTGCTCGACCACATCGAAGTGCTCGGGCCGGATGCCGACGGTGACGGTCTTGTCGCCACGCTCGGCGGCGGCGGAGAGCGCCTCGCGCGAGACCGGGACGACGCTGTTGCCGAACTTCACACCGCCGTCGGTGATCTTCACCTCGACCAGGTTCATCGCGGGCGAGCCGATGAAGCCGGCGACGAAGAGGTTGGCCGGGCGGTCGTACATGTTCCGCGGCGAGTCGACCTGCTGGAGCAGACCGTCCTTGAGGACCGCGACCCGGTCGCCCATGGTGAGCGCCTCGGTCTGGTCGTGGGTGACATAGACCGTGGTGATGCCCAGCCGGCGCTGGAGCGACGCGATCTGGGTACGGGTGGAGACCCGGAGCTTGGCGTCGAGGTTCGACAGCGGCTCGTCCATGAGGAAGACCTGGGGCTCACGCACGATGGCGCGGCCCATCGCCACACGCTGGCGCTGACCGCCGGAGAGCGCCTTCGGCTTGCGGTCGAGGTACGGGGTGAGGTCGAGGATCTTCGCCGCCTCCTCGACCTTCTTGCGGATCTCCGCCTTGTTGACGCCGGCGATCTTGAGCGCGAAGCCCATGTTGTCGGCGACGGACATGTGCGGGTAGAGCGCGTAGTTCTGGAACACCATGGCGATGTCCCGGTCCTTGGGCGGCAGGTGGGTGACGTCGCGGTCACCGATGCGGATCGCGCCCCGGTTCACGTCCTCCAGGCCCGCGAGCATCCGCAGGGAGGTGGACTTGCCACAGCCGGAGGGGCCCACGAGGACGAGGAACTCGCCGTCCGCGATGTCGATGTTCAGCTCGTCGACGGCGGGCTTCTCGGTGCCCGGGTAGATCCGGGTCGCCTTGTCGAACGTAACGGTAGCCATGGTGCTGTTCCCTTCACCGGCAGGAACGTGCCGGACGATCCGAAGTAAAGGATTGGTGTAGTCCACTCGGGTGAACTGCGAGCGACGCTACCTGGCGTTCCGCCGCATGTCAGTAACGGGATGGGAACGAGATGCACGGGCCCGCCCCAACCGCCCGAAAAGCCCCCCGCGTGCGCGCTCTCCCCGTACCCGATCTTCATGGCCTCCGGAACCCGCCGCTGTGTAGAGTGGGGGATCTCCGTGCGGGGGCCCGCCTTCGCGCGATGCCGCCTTAGCTCAATTGGTAGAGCAGCGATCTTGTAAGTCGCAGGTCGTCGGTTCGATTCCGACAGGCGGCTCGGTCAGAACAGTGTCCCGGCCCCTCATGGTCCGGGACACTGGCGTTTGGTGGGTGCGGTGGTACGGACGCCGGGGGGCGGTCCGGTGGGGAGGGCGCGGGAATGAGTCGACGCTCGGGCGGGATGATCGGGGCGTGGGCCGAGGCGCAGCGCCGCCAGCAGCGTGAGCGGGAGGCACAGATCCGTGCCGCCCAGCGGGCGCAGCGGGAGCGGGAGCGCGGGCAGCGGGCGTACGAGCGGGACATGGCCCGCAGACACCGGGAGCAGCAGGCGGCGTACAAGCGCGGCCGGGAGGCGGATGCCCTGGCCCGGACCGGGGAGATCGAGTCCCGGGTGGCGGAGCTGACGGGGCTGCTGGCGACGGGCTGCCGGGGGCCGGCCTTCCGGGCCGCCGCGCTGGTCAGGGCCGAGCAGCAGATCGAGCCGTTCGCGCCGGGCCCGCTGGCCCATCCGGTGCCGCCGCCCGATCCGGCGTTCTACCGTCCGCAGGGCGGCTGGGCGTGGTCGCGGGAGCGGGCCGAGCGGGAGGCGCAGGAGCGCTATCAGCACGATCTGGGGCTGGCGCGGGCGGCCGAGGAGCAGCGCCGGGCGCAGCTCGCCGAGTACCGGCGGCGGTACGACGCCTGGGCGGGCGCCCAGCTCGCGGAGGTGCGGCAGCACAACGCGGGTGTGGCGCGGATGGTGGAGGGGCTGCGGTCGGGTGACCCCGACGCGGTCGTGGAGTACTTCTCGGCGGCGCTGTACTCCTCCCAGGAGTGGCCGCAGGGGCTGCCGCGCCAGCTGTCGGCGGCGTTCGACCGGGGTGCCCGGCAGCTGGTGCTCAGCTGGGAGCTGCCCGGTTTCGATGTGGTGCCCCCGGCCCGGTCGGTGCGGTACGTGGCCGCCTCGGACCAGTTGAAGGAGGTCGCGCGGCCGGTGACCCAGCGCCGTGCGGTCTACCGCGATGTGCTGGCGCAGTGTCTGCTGCTGGCGCTGCGGGATCTGTTCGCCGCCGATGAGCACGGGGTGCTGGACTCGGTGGCGCTGAGCGGTTTCGTGGACGATGTGGACCCGGCGACGGGCCGCCATGCGGAGATCGTCCTCGCCTCGGTCACGGTCTCCCGCCAGGACTTCGCCCCGCTCCGGCTGGACCAGGTGAGCGCGGTGGACTGTCTGGAGGGCATACGGGGACGGCTGTCCGCGAAGCCGGACACCCGGGTGGCCGTCCGGCCCGACCGGCTGCCCGGGGATGTGGGCGCCGGGGTGGTCTCGCACGGCGGCGGTGACGATCCGGATCTGCTGGAGATGGATCCGGTGGAATTCGAGGGCCTGGTCGCCGAGTTGTTCCGGGCGCGGGGGATGCGGGCGGTGACCACCCAGCGCTCCAACGACGGCGGGGTGGATGTGGAAGCCTTCGATCCGGATCCGATCAGCGGTGGCCGGATCATCGTGCAGGTGAAGCGGTACCGGAACACGGTCCCGCCGACCGCCGTCCGCGATCTGTACGGGACGGTGCAGGACGCCGGGGCCAACAAGGGTGTACTGGTGACGACTTCGGGCTTCGGCCCCGGCTCGTACACCTTCGCCAATGGCAAGCCGCTGACCCTGGTCAGCGGGGTGGAGCTGGTGGAGCTGCTGAACGGCCACGGGCTGCGCGGGCGGCTCGGCCCGGTGGCCGGCGGGGCGCCGTCGCGGCGCACCCCGGGGCCGGGGGAGCTGGCGCCGGAGGACATCGCGCCGCCGCCCGATGACGACGGCTTCAATGTGCTGGGGATGGTCTGGTCGGGCGGGGTGGCGCTGGATGTCTGCGCGCTGGTCTGCCGGTACGACCGGGTGCTCAGCGAGGCCCATTTCGTCTTCTTCAACAATGAGCGCACCCCGGACGGTTCGGTGCGCGCGGTGGAGCCGTCGGCGGGGGACCGGGCGGCGGTCCGGGTCTCCTTCGACGCGCTGCCGCCGGAGGCGGACCGGCTGGTGCTGGTGGCGGCGGTGGACCCGGAGGTGAACCCGGGGGCGGATCTGTCCGGTTTCACCGGTGCGGGGATCGTGCTGCGGGACGACCGGGGCGCGGAGCTGGACCGGCTGGAGGTCTCGGACGGCCGGGCCGGTGAGACCGCCCTGGTCCTCGGTTCCTTCCGCCGCCGGGCCAACGGCAACTGGGAGTTCGTGATCGGCGGCAAGGGGTACGGGGGCGGCCTGGAGGAGCTGGTGGGGGAGTACGGCATCGAGGTGGAGTAGAACCCTGGAGATCCCCGGGACCCCGGCCCCCGTACCGCCCCGTACAGCTCCGTACCGCCCCGTACCGTCCTCAGTGGCGGCCCGAGATCCGGTCCGCCAGCCGGGCGACGCGGTCCGTCTCCGTGCTGTGGCCCCTGGACTCACGGCGGTCCGCGCCCCGGTACGCCGCGTACATCGCCCGCACCCCGAGCCAGCGCAGCGGCTCCGGCTCCCAGGGGCGGACCCGGTGGTTCACCCAGGGCAGCGTGGTCAGTTCGGTCGCCCCGCCCTGCCCCGAGTCCTGCTGGACGAGATCGCTGAGCGTCCGCCCGGCGAGATGGGCGGTGGCGACCCCGGAGCCCACATAGCCGCCCGCCCAGCCGAGGCCGGTGGAACGGTCCAGGGTGACCGTGGCGCACCAGTCGCGGGGGACGCCCAGCACCCCCGACCAGGCGTGGTCGATCCTTGCCCCCGCCGTCGTCGGGAAGAGCGCCGTCAGCATCTCGCGCAGCGCCTCCACGGTCGCGGGCCGGGTGCGGCCGTCGTTGTCGGTCCGGGAGCCGTAGCGGTACGGGACGCCGCGCCCGCCCAGCGCGATCCGGCCGTCGGCGGTGCGCTGGGCGTAGATGTACGCGTGGGCCATGTCGCCCAGGGTCTCCCGGCCGTCCCAGCCGATGGTCTCCCACACCGCGTCCGGCAGCGGCTCGGTGGCGATCATCGAGGAGTTCATGGGGAGCCAGTCCCGGCGCCGGCCCTTGATCCCGGCGGTGAACCCCTCGGTGCAGCGCAGGATGTACGGGGCGCGGACGGTGCCGTACGGGGTGACCGCGTGCCCCTTCTTGATCTCGGTGACCGGGGTCGACTCATGGACCGTGACGCCCAGCGCCTCCACGGCGGCGGCCAGCCCCTTGACCAGCTTCGCCGGGTGCAGCCGGGCCCCGTGCGGGGTCCAGGTGGCGGAGACCGCCCCGGCGACCCGGATCCGCCGCGCGGTCTCCCGCGCCCCGTACAGCACCCGGTCCCGCTCGCCGAAGGAGACCTCGGCGTCGTGGAAGGCGCGCAGCCGGGCCGCCTGGGCGGGGGTACGGGCCACTTCGAGGACGCCGCCGTGGTGGATGTCGGCGTCGATGCCCTCCTCGGCGGCGACCCGGATCACCTCGCCGACGGTGTCGTTCATGGCCCGCTGGAGCCGGATCGCCGCGTCCCGGCCGTGCAGCCGGGCGTACCGGTCCCGTCCGGCGATCCCGTTGTAGAGCCAGCCGCCGTTGCGGCCGGAGGCCCCGTACCCGCAGAACTTCGCCTCCAGGACGGTGATGTCGAGGAAGGGGGCGGCCTTCTTGAGGTAGTACGCCGTCCAGAGCCCGGTGTAGCCGCCGCCGACGATGCAGATGTCCGCCGAGGTGTCCCCGGGGAGCGGTTCACGGGGTGCCGGGAGTCCGTCCTGCGCGTACCAGAACGCTATGCCGCCGTTGACGGTGTGCTGGCTCATGGTGTCCCTGCTGTTCCGGGTGGGGCGGGTGGGAGCGACTGTACGCAAGGATCGCCGCGCCGAAAACGGGGGGAGCGGCGGCGGAGTGATCCGTACCATCACGGCATGGTCGAGATCCCCGCGCTCCTGGTCTCCCGGCAGCTCCAGTACGGCGGCCCGGCGGGGCGCGCCTTCATCGACGGGCTCCCCGCCCGGACCCGGCACTTCCTCGACGTGTGGGAGCTGCGGCGGGACGGGCCGTTGATGCACGGCTGGGCGGCGCTGGTGGTCCCGGTGCGGTGCGCGGACGGCACCCCGGCGGTGCTGAAACTCCCCGTACGGGACGAGGAGACCGAGGGTGAGCCGGACGCGCTGCGGGTATGGGACGGCGACGGGGCGGTACGGCTGCTGCGCCACGACGGGCCGACCGGCACCCTGCTGCTGGAGCGGCTGGACGCGGAGCGCTCGCTGGAACGGCTCCCGGTCCCTACGGCGGCGCGAATCATCGCCGAGCTGCTGGCCCGGCTCACCGACCGGCCGGCGCCCCCGGGCATGCGGCGGCTCGGCCCCCTCGCCACCCGGATGCTCCAGGAGGCGCCCGACGCGCTGCCAAGGCTCGCCGACCCGGGGGAGCGGCGGCTGATCGCGGACTGCGCGGCGGCGCTGCGGGAGGTCGTGGACGAGCCCGGCGACCGGCTGCTCCACTGGGATCTCCACTACGAGAACGTCCTGGCGAACGTCGTGGCGCCGGAGCGCGGGCCCTGGCTCGCCATCGACCCCAAGCCACTGGCCGGGGACCCCGGGTTCGAGCTGCTGCCCGCGCTCCTGAATCGGTTCGATGAGGCGGACATCCGTCCCCGCTTCGATCTGATGACGGAGGTCCTGGGGCTGGACCGGGAACGGGCCCGGGCCTGGTCCCTGGGACGTGTCCTCCAGAACACCCTCTGGCAGATCGAGGACGGCGAAGGGCGCCTGGAGCCGGAGCAAGAGTCCCTGGCCCGGGTGCTGCTGGGTCGCTGACCGGGGATTTCGCTGGCGCGACGGGCGGGGGCTCGGGGAGTCTGTCCCCATGATCCGTAGCGCTGTGCCCGAAGACATCCCCGAGATCCACCGCATGATCCGCGAGCTGGCGGAGTACGAGAAGTGCGCGGGGGAGGCGCGGGCCACCGAGGAGCAGCTCCACGAGGCGCTCTTCGGCGAGCGCGCGGCGGCCTTCGCCCATATCGCCGAGACGGAGGCCGGCGAGCCGGCCGGGTTCGCCCTCTGGTTCCTGAACTTCTCCACCTGGCGCGGGGTGCACGGCATCTATCTGGAGGACCTCTATGTCCGCCCTGGGCTCCGGGGTGGTGGCCATGGGAAGGCGCTGTTGCGGGAGCTGGCCCGTATCTGTGTGGAGCGGGGGTACGAGCGCCTGGAGTGGTCGTGCCTGAAGTGGAACACCCCCTCCCTCGACTTCTACCGCGCACTCGGGGCGCGTGAGCAGGACGAATGGTCCGTCCTCCGCCTCACGGACGACGCCCTGGCCGAGCTGGGTACGTCCATTTCCTGACGATCGCCTGGCGCCGGGCAAAGCGGGGGCCTCAACACTCAGCCCCTCCGGCGAGGTAAATCCAGCCTGTCCGGCGATTGAGGACGGACCTCGGCACCGAGTCGCCTCGGGTGGACGTCGGGGCCAGCCCCGAACCCCGCTCCTCAAACGCCGGAGGGGCTGAATACTGCTGCCTCGGGCCCAAGGCTCACATGACGCAACCCGGCTGGAGGCCGCTGCTCAGGGGACGAGGACCACCTTCCCCATCGTCCCGCGCGTCTCCACCGCGCGATGCGCCGCCACCGCCTGGTCCAGCGGGAATCGCTGGACCACCGGTCGCACCACACCCTCCGCCGCCTCCCTCAGCGCCCGCTCCTCCAGCGCCCGCAGCCCGCCCCCGCGGGCCACCATCTCCGGGCCGATCATCGCGGAGGTGATCCCGCGCCTGGCCTGCTCGTCCTCCGGGTAGGTCAGCGGCTCGCCCTCGTGGAGCCGCTGACCGACCCAGCCGTAGACCACATGCCGTCCGCCGGGCCCGAGGAGGTCGACCGCCGCGCGGGCGGTGTCGCCCCCGACCGCGTCGAAGACGGTGTCGGCCCGGCGCTCCCCGAGGAAGTCCCGGACCGTCGCCGCCCAGTCGGGCAGCAGATAGTCCACCGCGAGATCGGCGCCGTTGGCCCGTACCCGCTCCCCCTTGGCCGGGCCGCCCGCCAGCCCGATCACGGTCGCCCCCGCATGCTTCGCGTACTGCGTCAGCAGTGTGCCCAGGCCGCCCGCCGCCGCCGTGACGATCACGATCTGTCCGGGGGCCGGTTCGGCGTAGCCGAGGATGCCGAGTGCGGTGCGTCCGGTGCCGATCATGGCGACGGCCGCCGCCTCGTCGAGCCCGCCGGGCAGCTCGTGCAGCCGCTCGGTGTCGGTGACGGCGCGTTCGGCGTATCCGCCGGGGGCCATGCCGAGGTGGGCGACGACCCGCTTGCCGAGCCAGGCCGGGTCGGTGCCCTCGCCGAGTGCGTCGACCGTGCCGGAGACCTCCCGGCCGGGGATCGTGGGCAGCGGGACCGGCTCCGGGTACGGGCCGCTCTCGCCCTGGCGGAGCGAGGTGTCGAGGACATGGACCCCGGCGGCGGCGACGGCGATCCGTACCTGGCCGGGGCCGGGTACCGGGTCCGCGGCCTCCTCGTAACGGAGGTTCTCGGCGGGACCGAAGGTGTGGAGCCGGATGGCGTGCATGGCTGCTCTCCCCTGTGAGCGATCTGCGCTGACAGGGACAACTCTCCGACCTCGACCTTGCTTGAGGTCAAGCCCGGCCGAGGTCGCACCGGGCCTTGGCCGTCAGACCCGGGGGAATCGTGCCTGAAGATCCCAGATGGCCGGGTTGTCGGCGAGTTCTTCGTGCAGATCGGTCAGGTCCGCGATCAGGTCATGGAGAAAGTCCCGGGCCTCCCGGCGCAGATCCCGGTGGCTGAAGGTGAGCGGCGGCTCGTCCCGGCGCATCCAGTCCGCCTCCACATCGACCCAGCCGAACCGCCGCTCGAAGAGCATCCGGTCCGCCGACTCGGTGAAGTCCAGCTCGGCCTGTTGCGGCACCGACGCCCTGCTGCCCCGGGGGTCGCGGTCGATCCGTTCCACGATGTCGCAGAGGGCCCAGGCGAAGTCGAGGACGGGCACCCAGCCCCAGGCGGTGGCGACCTCCCGGTCCGCCTCCGTGTCCGCGAGGTACACATCGCCGCAGAAGAGGTCGTGGCGGAGGGCGTGGGTGTCCGCCCTCCGGTAGTCCGTCTGCGGGGGGTCGGGGAAGCGGGGCGACAGCGAGTAACCGATATCCAGCACCCCCCGATGCTCCCACGCCCCGGGGGCCCCGCCCGGCCCCGGGCGCCAGGACGGCCCCGGGCACACGGACGGCCCGGAGGCGTGGGCCCCCGGGCCGTCCATGGGTGCGGGCCGCTGCCCGCCCGCTGTCAGAAGCGGTTGGGCTGCTGCGGCAGCGGGTTCGGGAACGCCGGGGCGTCCGCGCGCTCACCGCTGCGGGCCGCCGGGGCCGTGCAGGTGGCGTCCTTGGCCGGGAGCTTCCCAGTGGTCAGGTACGACGTGGTGAGACGGTCGGCGCAGCTGTTGCCGCCGAAGAGGTAGATCCCGTGGCCGACGCCGTTCTTCACGGTCACCAGCTTGGCGCCCTTGAGCGCCTTGCGCATGCCGACACCGGCGGCGTACGGGGTCTGGGAGTCCCACTCGTTCTGGAGGATCAGCGAGGGAACCGAGTTGTTGATCTTGATGGCGGGCTCGACCGAGGCGTCCCAGAACGCACAGGGCTTGATGTTGGAGCCGAAGTCGCCGTACAGCGGGTAGCGGGCCTTGTCGCGGATCGCGTCCTTGCGGTACTGCTCGACATCGCGCGGCCAGGCGGCGGAGTTGTCGGCGCAGACCACGGACCAGAAGCCCGCGTCCATGTTGTCGACCGGCACCGGCTTCAGGAAGCCGCGCTCGGGGGCCTGCTGCGGGGCCAGCCGCTTGCCGGCCTTGCCGGCGGCGGCCTTCTTCAACTCGACGACCTGCTCGGCGGCGAACTGCACCTCGAAGAAGAGCTGCCGCATCCCGCCGCGGATGTCGTCACCGGTGATCTTCTCGCCCTCGATCACGATCGGCTTGCGGTCGGCCTGGGCCACCAGGTCGTAGAAGGTCTTGGTGACCGCGGCCTCGGTGGTGCCCAGCTTGTAGGTGGAGTTGCGCTGCGCGGTCCAGGAGGCCCAGCGCTTGAACGCGGGCTCCGCGCCCTCCGCCCAGATCTGGATCATGCCGCGCCAGGCCAGCTTGGGGTCGACGGCGCTGTCGAGGACAAAGCGGCCGGTCTTGGTCGGGAAGAGCTGGGAGTAGACCGCGCCGAGGTGGGTGCCGTAGGAGTAGCCCAGGTAGTTGAGCTTCTTCTCACCGAGCACGATCCGCAGGACGTCCATGTCCCGGGCGGTGTTGCGGGTGGTGATGTACTTGAGCTTGTCGCCCTGCTTCTTGCGGCACTTGTCCGCTACGCCCTTGGCCCAGGAGACGTCCTTGGCGAAGGTCTTCTCCTTGTAGGGGCGGGGCCACTGCATGTCGGAGTTGGTCAGCCCACAGGTGACCGGCGAGCTGTTGCCGATGCCCCGGGGGTCGAAGCCGACCAGGTCGTAGGCGTCCCGTACGGACTTGGGCAGCGCTTCGCGCATCATCTCGGGCATGTCCAG
The DNA here is from genome assembly GCF_040299965.1 of Streptomyces sp. NPDC000594. Lineage (NCBI taxonomy): Bacteria > Bacillati > Actinomycetota > Actinomycetes > Kitasatosporales > Streptomycetaceae > Streptomyces > Streptomyces sp. NPDC000594. Next base: position 41,541 of record NZ_JBEPCY010000037.1, read on the forward strand.
ACCGGCGCCGCCGGGACCGCCGGGGTTGAACAGCAGCACACCCTGGCGCTTGCCCTTGACGCTGGTCTTCACCCGGGATATCGCCAGGTCCAGCGTCTTGCCGGTGGGCCGCTTGTAGTCCAGCGGCACCTTGATGGTGGCGCACTGGAAGGAGGCGGACAGCTCCTTGTCACATCGCTTCCACACCGGCTTCTGCTTCTCGTACGAGGCCAGCGGGCCCGCCTTGGGGGCCTGGGTCGCGGGCGCCGCCGGGGTCGCGGTGGCGATACCGGGCGCGGCCAGCGACGCGATCACGCTCACCGCCAGCAGGGGTACGAGTCGTCGTTGCACGTAAGGTCCTTCCCAGCCAAGTGTTCGGTCAGGGAGACCCTTTCGCCTTGTCCATGTCCGGTAATCCCTCGCCCAGCCGGGATTTGTCTCCATCTCTGGGATTACGCACGGATCAGGAATCGTCCTTGCGGCGTACATCACCTGGGATTTGCCGGGCTTTGGGGTGAGTTGAGGACCCGCCGTGATCGGGTGGTACGGGACTCTTACCCCGGTCCGGTGCGGTACGGGCGGGAAACGCCGCAGGGCGGCACCCCCCTCGGAAGGGGAGTGCCGCCCTGTACGGCTGGTGGAACCGCCGATCCCGGGGGATCAGAAGTCCATGTCACCGCCCGGCATACCGCCCGGAGCGGCCGCGGCGGCCTTCTCCGGCTTGTCGGCGATGACGGCCTCGGTGGTGAGGAAGAGCGCCGCGATGGAGGCGGCGTTCTGCAGCGCGGAGCGGGTGACCTTCGCCGGGTCGAGGATGCCCTCGGCGATCATGTCCACGTACTCGCCGGTCGCGGCGTTCAGACCGTGACCCGGGGTGAGGTTGCGGACCTTCTCGACCACGACGCCACCCTCAAGGCCGCCGTTGACGGCGATCTGCTTGAGCGGGGCCTCCAGGGCCAGACGGACGGCGTTGGCACCGGTGGCCTCGTCGCCCTCCAGCTCCAGCTTCTCGAAGACGGAGGAGGCCTGGAGCAGCGCCACGCCGCCACCGGCGACGATGCCCTCCTCGACGGCCGCCTTCGCGTTGCGCACGGCGTCCTCGATGCGGTGCTTGCGCTCCTTGAGCTCGACCTCGGTGGCGGCACCGGCCTTGATGACGGCCACGCCGCCGGCCAGCTTCGCCAGACGCTCCTGGAGCTTCTCGCGGTCGTAGTCCGAGTCGGAGTTCTCGATCTCGGCACGGATCTGGTTGACCCGACCGGCGACCTGGTCGCTGTCACCGGCACCGTCGACGATGGTGGTCTCGTCCTTGGTGATGACGACCTTGCGGGCGCGGCCCAGCAGGTCCAGGCCGGCGTTCTCCAGCTTGAGGCCGACCTCCTCGGAGATGACCGTACCGCCGGTGAGGATGGCGATGTCGTTCAGCATGGCCTTGCGGCGGTCGCCGAAGCCCGGGGCCTTGACGGCGACGGACTTGAAGGTGCCGCGGATCTTGTTCACGACCAGCGTGGACAGGGCCTCGCCCTCGACGTCCTCGGCGATGATCAGCAGGGGCTTGCCCGACTGCATGACCTTCTCCAGCAGCGGAAGGAGGTCCTTCACGTTGCCGACCTTGGAGTTCACGATCAGGATGTACGGGTCGTCCAGGGACGCCTCCATACGCTCCATGTCGGTCGCGAAGTACGCCGAGATGTAGCCCTTGTCGAAGCGCATACCCTCGGTGAGCTCCAGCTCCAGACCGAAGGTCTGGGACTCCTCGACGGTGATGACGCCTTCCTTGCCGACCTTGTCCATGGCCTCGGCGATCAGCTCGCCGATCTGGGTGTCGGCGGCGGAGATGGAGGCGGTGGAGGCGATCTGCTCCTTGGTCTCCACATCCTTCGCCTGCTCCAGCAGGGCGGCGGAGACGGCCTCGACGGCCTTCTCGATACCGCGCTTCAGGGCCATCGGGTTGGCACCGGCGGCGACATTGCGCAGACCCTCGCGGACCAGCGCCTGAGCCAGGACCGTGGCGGTCGTCGTACCGTCACCGGCGACGTCGTCCGTCTTCTTGGCGACTTCCTTGACGAGCTCGGCGCCGATCTTCTCGTACGGGTCCTCCAGCTCGATCTCCTTGGCGATGGACACGCCATCGTTGGTGATCGTGGGCGCGCCCCACTTCTTCTCCAGGACCACGTTCCGGCCCTTGGGACCGAGGGTGACCTTGACGGCGTCGGCGAGCTGGTTCATCCCGCGCTCAAGGCCGCGCCGCGCCTCCTCGTCGAACGCGATGATCTTTGCCATGTGAAGTGTCCTCCACGGACTGGTGGGAAGCTCTGGTGGACCGCGCTGGCGCCCGCGACGGACGGTCCCGCTGCCCTGGTGGACACTGGTCCACCCCGGCCTGGAGACCTCACCGACCCGGTCCTTCTTTGTCACTCTCACGGGGAGAGTGCTAACGCCAATGATTAGCACTCGCCCAGGGAGAGTGCAAGCGCCTTGGGGAGAACCGGACCCTCACGGGGCACGCTCCGGGGCGCGCGGGGCGGCGCACGGAGGCACCTGTGGGGCACCCCCGACCGCCGGGGCGCCGCGCTCGCCGGGGTGCTGTGCCGGCCGGGGGTGCCCCGCCTTCCGCGCCCGCCGGCGCCGGCCGTCGCCGGGAATGCCTGTGGGGTCCGCACCCCGTCTCCGGGATGCGGACCCCACATGCTGCGTCATCGCGTCGGTGGCCGATCGCGTCGCAGGTTCCTCCGCGGGTGGTACGGGCGCGAACCGCCCCTCCGGCCGTCCTGGCCCGTCGGTGGCGCCCGCTCAGGCCGTCAGCTTCACCATGTCGGCCTGCGGTCCCTTCTGCCCCTGCGAGATTTCGAACTCGACTCGCTGACCCTCCTCCAGGGTGCGGTAGCCGTCCATCTGGATCGCGCTGTAGTGGACGAATACATCCGCACCACCGTCGACCGCGATGAAGCCGTAGCCCTTCTCCGCGTTGAACCACTTGACGGTGCCCTGAGCCATGCCTAACTCCCCTATTACTGGCCCTTGCGCAGGACCGCACTTCACGGACCCGGGTCAGATCTCACCCGCAGTGCCAACTCCGCCGAAGACGGGACGAAGACACCCACAGGTGTGCGTCGGAACGCGTCGACCGCGGCTGAATGTATCTGCCCAACTGCCCTCTGCAACAGGTCAATCGGACGAGAAATCCAGGCATGGCGGAAGGTGTAATTACCAAGAATTCACGAAATTCCAGGGCAACTCGGGCCCGGCAAAGGAGACTTATGAGACATAGTCAACGCGCACATTGGCTGCTTCTTATCGCGCTCGGGCGCATTCCCATAGGGCGTCCGTCGAGGCGAATCCGGGGGCGTTCCCCAACTGTAGCGTGCTCAACCATGCAGAATTGCCCCCTCCGTTTGTCTTACGGAGGGGGCAATCGAAGTGACGTTGCGTAAGTGGCGACGGGGTCAGCCGCCGGCCACCGCGGGGATGATCGAGATGCCGGCGCCGTCCGGCGTCGCGGTCTCCAGACCCTGCTCAAAACGGACATCGTCGTCGTTCACATAGATGTTCACGAAGCGGCGCAGCCGCCCCGTGTCGTCCAGGACGCGCGCGGCGATCCCCGCGTGGTTCTTCTCCAGGTCGGCGATCACCTCGGAGAGGGTCGCCCCCTGGGCGGGGACCTCGGACCGGCCGTCGGTGTAGGTGCGCAGAATGGTCGGGATGCGGACGGTGACGCTCATCGGTGGCTCTCCAGGGTGCTCGGCGCGCCGGGCGCGGCGCGGACACGGCGGTGACGCTGATACGGCGGTGACGCGGCGGCGGCGCTGATACGGCGCCGCCGCGGATACGGCGGTGAAGGGGGCGGCGTGGCTCAGTCCGCGAGGCCGGCGGCGCGGAACGCCTCCAGGCTCGGGCGGATGGTCGCCGTCGGACCGCTGGTCGGGGCGACCGCGTCCAGGGTCTTCAGCCCGTCACCGGTGTTGAGCACCACCGTGGTGAGCGACGGGTCCAGCACCCCGCTCTCGATCAGCTTCCGGGTGACACCCACGGTGACCCCGCCCGCCGTCTCGGCGAAGATCCCCTCGGTCCGGGCGAGCAGCTTGATCGCGTCCACGATCTGCTCGTCGTCGACGTCCTCCACCGCGCCACCGGTCCGGCGGGCGATGTCCAGCACATACGGGCCGTCCGCCGGGTTGCCGATCGCCAGCGACTTGGCGATGGTGTCCGGCTTCACCGGGCGGACCACGTCGTGGCCCGCCTTGAACGCCGCCGACACCGGGGAGCACCCCTCGGCCTGCGCGCCGAAGATCTTGTACGGCTTCTCCTCGACCAGGCCCAGCTTGATCAGCTCCTGGAACCCCTTGTCGATCTTCGTGAGCTGGGAGCCGGAGGCGATCGGGATCACGATCTGGTCCGGCAGCCGCCAGCCCAGCTGCTCGCAGATCTCGTACGCCAGGGTCTTGGAGCCCTCGCCGTAGTACGGGCGCAGATTGACGTTGACGAAGCCCCAGCCCTCGCCGAGCGGGTCGCCGATCAGCTCCGAGCAGAAGCGGTTCACATCGTCGTAGTTGCCCTCGATGCCCACCAGCTCGCCGCCGTACACCGCGGCCATCACGACCTTGCCCTGCTCCAGGTCGTGCGGGATGAAGACACAGGAGCGGAAGCCCGCCCGCGCCGCCGCCGCGCCGACCGCGCCCGCGAGATTGCCGGTGGAGGAGCAGGAGAGGGTGGTGAAGCCGAAGGCGCGGGCCGCCTCGACGGCGATGGCCACGACCCGGTCCTTGAAGGAGTGGGTCGGGTTGCCCGAGTCGTCCTTGATGTGGAGGGAGCCGGTGATGCCCAGCTCACGGGCGAGGTTGTCGGCCTTGACCAGCTGGGTGAAGCCCGGGTTCAGACTGGGCTTGCTCGCGACGTCCGCCGGGACGGGGAGCAGCGGGGCGTACCGCCAGATGTTCTGCGGTCCGGCCTCGATCCGCTCGCGCAGCGCCTCGGGCCCGTCGTCGGGCAGGTCGTAGGCGACTTCCAGCGGTCCGAAACACTCGGCACAGGCGAAGATCGGTCCGAGCGGGAAGCGCTGGCCGCACTCGCGACAGGAGAGCGCGGCGGCGGGGCCCAGATCGGGGGCGACGGCGGCGGGGTCGGTGTCGGCGGTGGTGCTTGCGACGGTCTGCACAGCCATGGAGGCGAGGCCCTTTCTCCTCATCTTCCTCATGACGCGTTTCGCCATGAGACGGATTTGGCACCTTCCCGAGCCGGGAGCCTCGCTGCGCTGTACGCGACGAGACCGGCTGGAGGGTTGCCGGGGCTTCAACGGGCCGTATCCCTCTGCCCCTCTGGATGAGCGGTATTCGATTGTTGAACTGCGACCGTTCGCTGCGATCGTTCACGGCGATCTTTTATCGCGACCGGTCGACGGGGGGACCCGACATGCGCCGGACCTCCGCGTTGTTCAAGACTGTAACGGAAGGTCCGGTGGGTTGAGATAGTCGTCCGAACCGCGAGATGCGTCACAGGCTGTGGGGAGATGGGCAAACGTGCTCGATGAAGTGGAGCGCTGGATGAGCAGGCGCTCCTGGTCGGTGGCGGATCGCCCGCTGTCCCGGACCATGGCGGCGAAGCGGTCGGCCAGGGTCAGTGTGGTGCTGCCCGCCCTCAATGAGGAGGCGACGGTGGGAGCCATCGTCGCCGAGATCAGGGGCGAATTGATGGAGCGGGTTCCGCTTGTGGACGAGCTGGTGGTGATCGACTCCGGCTCCACCGACCGCACGGCGGAGGTCGCCGCCGCGGCCGGCGCCCGGGTCGTCCACCGGGATGCGGTGCTCCCCCGGATACCGGCGGTCCCCGGCAAGGGCGAGGTGCTCTGGCGGTCACTGATGGTGACCAGCGGGGACATCGTCTGCTTTGTCGACGCCGATCTGGAGGAGTTCTCCGCGGACTTCGTCTCCGGCATCGTGGGGCCGCTGCTCACCGACCCGGAGGTGAGCCTGGTGAAGGCGATGTACGACCGCCCGCTCGCCGGGACCCCGGGCCAGGGCGGCCGGGTGACCGAGCTGGTGGCCCGGCCGCTGCTCAATCTGCACTGGCCACTCCTGGCCGGGTTCGTCCAGCCGCTCGGGGGCGAGTACGCGGCCCGGCGCTCGCTGCTGGAGCGACTGCCGTTCCCGGTGGGGTACGGGGTGGAGCTGGGCCTGCTGGTGGACGCGCTGCACACGGTCGGTCTGGACGGGCTCGCCCAGGTCGATGTGGGCCGCAGGATCCACCGTCACCAGGACGGACAGGCGCTCGGCCGGATGGCGGCGGCGATCTACCGCACCGCACAGCTCCGGCTGAAGCCCGGCCATCTGGTGAGGCCCGCGCTCACCCAGTTCGAGCGGGGCGCGGACGGGTTCGTCCCCCGGACCCATCCCGTGGACACCGAGGAGAGGCCGCCGATGCGGGAGATCCGGGAGTACGCGGCCCGCCACGCGGCCTGACCCCCGTACCGGCGCCTGACCCCGTACCGGCGCGCCTGACCCCCGTACCGGCACCGGGTGCGCACAGGCCCGGGGTGGGCGGACACAGATCCGGGGCGGGCGGACACAGGTCTTCGGGGCGGGTGGGCGACGGGGTGCCGATGGCGGGCATGCGCCAACCGAGGCGTACGTACGTTTGAGGCATCCCGGCACGGGCTAGGTTCGCGCTATGGCCCCCGATCCCTCCGGAACACCCCGTGCCGCCACCGTTCTGGTCGCCTCCAACCGAGGCCCGGTCAGCTACACCCTCGGCGACGACGGGGAGCTGACCTCCCGGCGCGGCGGTGGCGGGCTGGTCTCGGGCCTCTCCGCCATCGGCTCCGGCGCCGACACCCTCTGGGTCTGCTCCGCCCTGGGCGAGGGCGACCGCGAGGCGGTGCGCCGGGGCGTCGGCGAGCCCGGGGTGCTGATGCTCGCCATCGACGAGGAGACCCACACCGCGGCCTACAACGGCATCGCCAACTCGGTGCTGTGGTTCATCCACCATCTGCTCTACCAGACCCCGCTGGAGCCCGTCTTCGACGACGGCTTCCGGCGCCGCTGGGAGGCGTACGAGCGGTACAACGCGTCCTTCGCGCGGGCGCTCGCCGACCGGGCCGCCACCGGCGCCGCCGTCCTGGTCCAGGACTACCACCTGGCGCTGGTGCCGGGGCTGCTCCGGCAGCTCCGCCCCGATCTGCGCATCGGCCACTTCTCGCACACCCCCTGGGCCCCGGTGGACTACTTCCGGCTGCTCCCCGACGACATCGCCGCCCAGCTGCTGCGCGGGCTCCTCGGCGCCGACCGCACCTGTTTCCTCACCCGCCGCTGGGCGGATGCCTTCGGGGAGTGCGCGGTACGGATCCTGGGCCCGGACGCGCTGGCCGGCACCCGGATCGGCGTCCACGGTCTCGGCGCGGACGCCGCCTTTCTGAAGGAGCGGGCGCACCGGCCCGATGTGGCGGAGCGGATGGCCGCTCTCCGGGAGCAGATCGGCCCCGACCGGAAGACGATCGTCCGGGTCGACCGCACCGAGCTGTCCAAGAACATCGTGCGCGGGCTGCTCGCCTACCGGCAGCTGCTGCGCACCCGGCCCGAGTGGCGCGAGCGGGTGGTGCATCTCGCCTTCGCCTACCCCTCCCGCCAGGACCTGGCGGTCTACCGCGACTACACGGCCGAGGTGGCCCGGCTCGCCGGGGAGGTCAACGACGAGTTCGGCACCGACGGCTGGACCCCGGTCGTCCTCCATGTACGGGACGACTTCGCCCGCTCCCTCGCCGCGTACCGGCTCGCCGATGTCGCCCTGGTCAACCCCATCCGGGACGGGATGAATCTGGTCGCCAAGGAGATCCCCGTGGTCTCCGACGCGGGGTGCGCGCTGGTGCTCTCCCGGGAGGCGGGCGCCCATGAGGAGCTGGGCGAGTACGCGATCACGGTCAATCCGTACGACGTGACCGGCACCGCCGACGCCCTGCACACCGCGCTGACCATGCCGGAGGCGGAGCGCACCCGGCGCACCGGGGAGCTGGCGCGGGCGGCGACGGCGCTGCCGCCCAGCCGGTGGTTCCTGGACCAGCTGGAGGCGCTGCGCGCCTGATCACCGCCCGCTCGGGGCACAGGATCAGGGTCCGTCCGGACGGAGCCGGGCGGCGAGTGCCGCGAGGAAGGCGACCACGGCCGCCGGGCCGGGCAGCAGCAGATCGGCCCGCTCGGCCAGCTCGGTGACCTCGGCGCTGCCGCTGCACACCAGCAGCCCCGGCACCCCGTCCGAGCGCAGCTTCTCCACGGCGGCGTAGGCCGGGAGGTCGCCCAGGTCGTCGCCCGCGTAGAGGACGGCACGGGCGCCGACCTCACGGACGTACTCGCCGAGGGCGACCCCCTTGTCCATGCCGGGCGGGCGCAGCTCCAGCACCATCCGGCCCGGTTCCAGGACCAGACCGTGGCGGGTGGCGAGGGCGGCGAGCGGTTCGCGCAGGGCGGCGAAGGCCGCGGAGGGGTCCTCGGCCCTGCGGGTGTGGACCGCGACCGCCTGGCCCTTCTCCTCGATCCAGGTGCCGCTCCAGGCCCCGATGGAGTCGAGGAAGCCGGGCAGCTCGGCCCGGACGGCGGCGACCCCGGGGTGCGGGGCGGGGGTGCGGACGGTGCCGCTGACCGCGTCCCAGCGCTCGGCGCCGTAGTGGCCGAGGACGACCAGGTGCTCCAGGCCCGGGACGCCGGCGAAGCCTCCGTAGCGGACGGCGACCCCGGCGGGGCGCCCGGTGACCACGGCCACCGAGGCGACCTCGGGGGCGAGCCGGGCGAGGGCGGGGACGGCGTCCGGGTGGGCGCGGGCCCGCTCGGGGTCGGGCACGATCTCGGCGAGCGTGCCGTCGAAGTCGAGGGCGACAACGGCCTCACAGGGCCGTTCCAGCAGTGCGGCGAGACCGTCCCGGCCCTCGGGCGTCGACGGCTGCGGCAGGGGATGCGCGTGCGGTGGGCTGCCCATGTCCCGACCCTATCGGCGCGCGCGTTTCTCGTCTCTGACCCGGCGCAGCCGGTTCACCGTGACCGGATCGTGGGCCAGCGCGCGGGCGTCGTCGAGCAGGGCGTTGAGCAGCTGGTAGTAGCGGACGGGGGAGATGCCGAGCCGTTCCCGGACGGCCCGCTCCTTGGCGCCGGGGCCCGGCCAGGAGAGCCGCTCCATCGCGAGGACGGCCCGGTCCCGCTCCGTGAGACCCGTGCGGGGGGTGTCGTCGGTCATGGTTCCACCGTAACGGCCCGCCCCGGGCCCGTGGCTCCGCACCGGCCCTCGGGAGACCGGTCGCCGGGCCCCTGGCTCCGGGCCCGCAGGGCGTGCCCCGGCCCGACCGCGAGCGCCTACTCCTCCTCGCGGGTCTCCTCCTCCGAGGCGCGCTGGGCGATCCGCCCGAGGACATCGGCGGGCCGCTTGCCGGGCACCATCGCCTCGCCGATGGACTTCTTGATCTCCTCGCTCACCGGGCCCCAGGAGACCTTGTTGACCGGCGGCAGCTGCGAGGTCGGCAGCTCCACCAGGAAGTTCTTGAGGATCTTGTGCTCCGGGTCCACCTCCATGGACTCGGTGGCGGACACCGTCGGCGGCAGCAGATCGTTCTGGGCGGCGAATGCCTTCACATTCTTGTCGGTGAAGACGAAATTGAAGAACTTGCCGATCTCCGAACGGTGGCCGTTCTCCTTGAATCCCAGGATCCAGTCGGCCACGCCCACCGCGGACTTGGGTTTGCCCTCCTTGCCGGGCACGGGCACCCTGCCCACCTCGATCCCGGCGTCCTGGGCCTCCCGCAGCAGCGAGGGATGGCCGTTGACCATCCCGACATCGCCCTTGACGAAGGCCTTGAACGCGGCCTTGCGGTTCAGCTTGCCGGGCGCGTCGGGCCCGACCAGGCCGGGTTCGACCAGATTGCTCTTCACCCAGTCCAGCGCGTCGGTGTTCTGTTTGGAGTTCAGCGCGTACGAACCACCGGGATCCACATAGCCGTTGCTGCCGCCGCCCAGCATCCACAGCATCGTCTCGATCTGGGCCTCCTCCGGCCCGAGCGGCAGGGCGTAGGGGTACTTGACCCCGGCGTCCTTCAACTTCTCGGCGGCGGAGCGGAGTTCGTCCCAGTTCCCGGGCTCCTTCTCGACACCCGCCTCGGCGAAGAGCGACTTGTTGTAGAAGAGCAGCCGGGTGGAGGCGGCGAACGGCATCGCGTACTGCACCCGGCGCTGTTCGCCCGCGTCCACCAGGGGGCGGAGGAAGTTCGACTGGACGGGTATGGAGAGGAGTTGGTCGGCGCTGTACAGCTTTCCGTCGGCCGCGTAGTCGGCGTACGAGCCGATCTGCGCCATGTCGGGAGCCTTGCCCTCCTCGACCAGCTTGGCGACCTCGGCGTGGATCGTGTCCCAGGAGGTGATGGTCACATCGACCTTGATGTCATGACTGGCCTCGAACTCCTTGACCAGTTGGGCCCAGTACTCCTTGGTGCTCTGGTCGCCGCTGACGTTGTAGTCCGGTGCGAGCAGCGTCAGGGTGACATCGCCGGACGAACCGCCCGTCGCACCGCACCCGGAGAGGGTGACCGTCGTTCCCAGGGCGACCGCAGCCGCCGTCAGACTCAACCAGTGACGCCGCAAAACTCTTCTCCCACTGTGCAGTTACGTGTTTCCGCGCGGTGATCCGCTGTTGCCGTCCGCCGGGATGAGGAGCGATTTTCCACCATGGGAGGTTCGGTGGTCCATGCCCAGTGGTCTCACTTCTGCAACAGACAAAACGCAGTGTTCCTGCGTAACAACACGCCCCGGGGGACCATTGCCCGGATGTGTCCGGGACTGCTAAGCACATCTCGGCACGAATGCGTCAGGTGCCTGTCCGAATACACGTGTACGCGCTAGGAGTCATGTCACATGTCCCGTACGGCAGAGGAAATAGCCACACAGCCCGAGTGCTGGCGGAGGGCGGCACGGGCGGCGGTGGATTTCGATGGTTTTCCCCGCCCGGGGGAGCGGGTGGCGGTGACCGGATGCGGGACGTCGTGGTTCATGGCCATCGCGTACGCGGCGCTGCGCGAGGCGGCGGGCCAGGGGGAGACGGACGCCTTCGCCTCCTCGGAGTTCCCGGTGGGGCGGGCGTACGACCGGGTGGTCGCGATCACCCGCTCCGGCACCACGACGGAGGTGCTGGAGCTGCTGGAGCGGCTGAAGGGCTCGGTGCCGACGACGGCCCTCACGGCGGACCCGAAGACCCCGGTGATGGCGGTGGCCGACACGGTCGCCGTACTGGACTGGGCGGACGAGGAGTCGGTGGTCCAGACCCGGTTCGCCACCACGGCGCTGGCCTTTCTGCGGGCGGGCCTCGGTGAGGTGCCGGGAGTGAAGCCGGTGGCGGAGGCGGCGGTGGACGCGGAGCTGGCGGTGACGGAGCCCCTGGCGGACCCGGTGGTCTCGGCGGAGCAGTGGACCTTCCTGGGCCGGGGCTGGACCTACGGGCTCGCGCTGGAGGCGGGGCTGAAGATGCGGGAGGCGGCGGGGGCCTGGACGGAGGCGTACCCGGCGATGGAGTACCGCCACGGGCCCATCGCGATCACCGGGCCGAACCGGGTGGCCTGGGTCTTCGGCGCGGTGCCGGAGGGGCTGGCGGCGGATGTGGCCGGGGTCGGGGGGCAGCTGGTCGCCGATCCGACCGGCGACCCGCTGGCGGATCTGATCCGCGCCCAGCGGCTGGCGGTCGCCCTCGCCGAGTCCCGTGGCTTCGACCCCGACCGCCCCAGGAACCTCAGCCGCAGCGTGATCCTCCCCTGACACAGGGTCCCCCGGCCCGGCACTCCGGTGCGCCCCCGGCGTTCCCGGGGTGTCGGGTTCGTACCGGACCACCCCTCCACCGGGCCCGGGCTCAGGCGCCAGGCCCCCGGCCCCGGGGTCCGAAATCGCCTGGCCGGCGGGCCTGACCTGGAGCGGGATCCCGGTGTGCGGCTTCCGTAAGGACCCCGTGGGGGTTTGTACGGTTCGGCAACAATCGGAGCTAGTGGACTAGACCTTTCGGGTGGTCTCGCGCCAGACTGTCCACGTGAGACACGTCATCGCCCTCGATGTGGGCGGCACCGGCATGAAGGCCGCCCTCATCGGGCCGGACGGAGCCCTACTCCATGAGGCCCGCCGCGCCACCGGGCGCGAGCGAGGGGCCGATGCCGTCGTGCGGTCCATCCTCGACTTCGCCGCCGACCTGCGCGCCTTCGGCCGGGACCACCTCGGGGAAAGCGCCCTCGCCGCAGGCGTCGCCATCCCCGGAATCGTCGACTCCGAGGAAGGCATCGCGGTCTACGCCTCCAACCTCGGCTGGCGTGACGTCCCCCTGCGCGCCCTGCTCAGCGAGCGCCTCGACGGCATCCCCGTCGCCCTCGGCCACGATGTCCGCACCGGCGGCCTCGCCGAGGGCCGGATCGGCGCCGGCCGCGAAGCCGACCGCTTCCTCTTCGTCCCGCTCGGCACCGGTATCGCCGGAGCCATCGGCATCGGCGGCGCCATCGAGGCCGGGGCCCATGGCTACGCCGGAGAGATCGGCCACTGCGTCATCCGCCCCGACGGCCCCCTCTGCGGCTGCGGCCAGCGCGGCTGTCTGGAGATGTTCGCCTCCGCCGCCGCCGTCTCCCGCGCCTGGGCCGAGGCCAGCGGCGACCCCGACGCCGACGCCGCCGACTGCGCCAAGGCCGTCGAGTCCGGCCACCCCGGCGCCATCGCCGTCTGGAACGACGCCGTGGACGCGCTGGCCGCCGGACTGGTCACCGCCCTCACCCTCCTGGACCCCCGCGCCTTGATCATCGGTGGCGGTCTCGCCGAGGCGGGGGAAACCTTGTTCACACCCCTCAGGGCCGCCGTCGCGGAGCGGGTCACGTTCCAGAAGGTGCCCGCCATCGTCCCGGCAGCCCTCGGGGACACCGCCGGATGCCTGGGCGCGGGACTGCTCGCCTGGGATCTGATCGCCACCGACTCGGAGGTAACCGCCTAATGGCCGCACGCGCCGCACTCGCCGACAGCGCCGCACGCGCCGACTGCACCGTCCTCACCGGAGCCCGGGTGGTACTGCCGACCGGGACCGTCGAGAACGGACGGCTGATCGTGGACGGTACGAAGATCGCCGGTGCGGCGCCCGAGCACGCGCCGACCCGAGATCTCTCCGGCCACTGGATCGTTCCCGGCTTCATCGACCTCCACAACCACGGCGGCGGCGGAGCCTCCTTCACCGGCGGCACCGCCGAGGATGTGCTGCGCGGGGTGCGCACCCACCGCGAGCACGGCACCACCACCCTGGTCGCCTCCCTGGTCACCGCCGAGACCGACTTCCTGGCCCAGCGCGCCGGCGCCCTCTCCGAACTGGTCGAACAGGGCGATCTCGCGGGCATCCACTTCGAGGGCCCCTTCATCAGCCCCTGCCGCAAGGGCGCCCACAGCGAGGAACTGCTCCGCCACCCCGACCCCGCCGAGGTCCGCAAGCTCCTCGACGCCGGGCGCGGCACCGCCCGGATGGTGACCCTCGCCACCGAACTGCCCGGCGGCATCGACTCCGTACGGCTCCTCGCCGAGCACGGGGTGATCGCCGCCATCGGCCACACCGACGCCAGCTATGAGCAGACCGTCGAGGCCATCGACGCGGGCGCCACCGTGGCCACCCACCTCTTCAACGCGATGCCCCCGCTCGGCCACCGCGCCCCCGGCCCCATCGCCGCCCTGCTGGAGGACGAGCGGGTCACCGTCGAGCTGATCAACGACGGCACCCACCTCCACCCCGCCGCCCTGGAACTCGCTTTCCACCGCGCGGGCGCCGCACGGGTCGCCTTCATCACCGACGCCATGGACGCGGCGGGCTTCGGCGACGGCCGCTACCAGCTCGGACCGCTCGCCGTCGATGTGGTCGACGGTGTCGCCCGGCTCGCCGAGGGCGGCTCCATCGCGGGCTCCACCCTCACCCTGGACACCGCCTTCCGCCGCGCGGCCACCATCGACAAGATCCCCGTCGGCGACATCGTCCAGGCCATCTCCGCCAACCCCGCCAGACTCCTCGGCATCGCCGACCGCGTCGGCTCGCTGGAGCCCGGCAAGGACGCCGACCTCGTCGTCCTGGACGAGGAGTTCCGGCTCAAGGGCGTCATGCGGCAGGGCTCCTGGGTGATCGAGCCCGCGTAACCTCCGCACCGGGACGCGTAACCCCCGTACCGGGGCGCGAACCCCCGCACCACGGACGCGTACACCCCGCGCACCACAAGGCGGTTGGCCCAGGGTCTGGGCCAACCGCCTTACTTTTGGCATGATCAGGACCGTACGCGCATGTGACGGCCCGGCAGGCCGGAAGGGGTGGCACCGTGATCCTGACGGTCACACTCAACACCGCCCTCGACATCACCTACACCGTCGACACCCTGGCCCCGCACACCAGCCACCGCGTCGGCGAGGTCGTCGAACGCCCCGGCGGCAAAGGGCTCAATGTCGCCCGGGTGCTCGCCGCCCTCGGCCACTCCACCGTGGTCACCGGCTTCGCGGGCGGACCGGTCGGCACCGTACTGCGCGGCCTCCTCGCCTCCGAGGGCCCCCACGACGCCCTGGTCCCCACCGCCGGGAACACCCGCCGCACCATCGCCGTCGTCGACACCGCCACCGGCGACACCACCCAGCTCAACGAGCCCGGGCCACTGATCTCCCCCGGGGAGTGGGCCGCCCTCCTCGGCCGCTACACCGCCCTGCTGCCCGAGGCCCGCGCCGTCGCCCTCTGCGGCAGCCTGCCGCCCGGTGTCCATGTCGGGGCGTACGCCGATCTCATCCGCCGGGCCCGCGCGGCCGGGGTCCCCGTCCTCCTCGACACCAGCGGCGAACCACTGCGCCGGGGCATCGCCGCCCGCCCCGACCTGGTCAAACCCAACGCCGATGAACTCGCCCGGCTCACCGGCGCCCGCGATCCGCTGCGCGCCACCCTCGACGCCCGCCGCCGGGGCGCCCACAGCGTGGTCGCCTCCCTCGGCGCCGACGGGCTGATCGCCGTCACCCCGGACGGCGTCTGGCGGGCCGCCCCGCCCGCCCCGGTCCGCGGCAATCCCACCGGAGCCGGTGACTCCGTCGTCGCCGCGCTGCTCGCCGGGCTGGTCGACGGCCTGCCCTGGCCCGAGCGGCTGGCCCGGGCGGTGGCCCTCTCCGCGGCGACCGTGCTCGCCCCCGCCGCCGGGGAGTTCGACCGGCCGGCCCATGACGAGCTGCTGCCCCTGGTCCGGGTCACCGAGCACGCCGCCGCGGCGTGACCCCGATCCGCCGGACCCGCCCCCACCACGGCGTGACCGCGACTCGCCGGACCCGCCCCCGCTCCCGGCCGCCCCGGGCACACCCCCGTACCGGCGGAGCGCGCGCGGCACCCCCGTACCCCCGGGCCGTACCACGGACCCGGTGCCGTCCGGAAAGTGAGAAGAACGCACCATGCCGCTCGTCAGCACCGCCGAACTCGTCTCCGCCGCCACCGACGGGAAGCGCGCCGTAGCCGCCTTCAACGTCATCACCCTGGAACACGCCGAGGCCATCGCCGCCGGCGCCGAGACGGCGGGCGCCCCCGCGATCCTCCAGATCTCCGAGAACGCGGTCCGCTTCCACGGCGGGTCCCTCACCGCCATAGCCGCCGCCACCGCCGCCGTCGCCCGCGCCTCCACCGCGCCCCTCGCCCTCCACCTCGACCATGTCGTCTCGGTGGAACTGCTGCACAGGGCCGCCGCCGAGGGCTTCGGCTCGGTGATGTTCGACGCCTCGAAACTGCCGTACGAGGAGAATGTCCGGGCCACCGCCGACGCGGTCCGCTGGGGCCGGGCCCACGGCATCTGGGTCGAGGCCGAACTCGGCCGGGTCGGCGGCAAGGAGGGCGAGCCCCCGCTCGACGCCCACACCCCCGGGGTGCGCACCGACCCCGCCGAGGCCGCCGCCTACGCCGAGGCGACGGGGGTGGACGCGCTCGCGGTGGCCGTCGGCTCCTCCCACGCCATGACCGAGCGGACCGCCCGGCTCGACCACACGCTGATCGCCCGGCTGCGCGAGGCCGTTCCGGTCCCCCTGGTGCTGCACGGCTCCTCCGGGGTGCCCGACACGGAGATCCGCGCGGCGGTGGCCGCCGGGATGGCGAAGATCAATGTGGGTACGGCGCTGAACACCGCGTTCACCGGTGCGGTACGGGAGTTCCTGGCCGAGGACGGCCGTACGGTCGACCCCCGGAAGTATCTGGCCCCGGCCCGTACCGCGATGGCCGCGACGGTGGCCGCCTTCCTCGGGGTGCTCAGCCCCGCGCCCCTGCCCTCCTGACCCCTCCTGAGTACTCGCGGGCCCGGATATGCCGGGGGCCGGCCCGGACAGAGGTCCGGCCGGCCCCATCGGCGGCTGTGGCTGTGGCTTCGGTTGGGCGGAACTAGCTCGTCCGCTTGCCCGCCTCCAGCCACACCTGGCTGAGCAGCACATCGCACTGATCACCCTGCTCGCAGGAGATCTTCAGATCGTTCTTGCCCTTCTGGAGCTTGGTGTAGGAGTAGGTGTACGTCCACCCCTTCTCCCACTCGTTCGCCCCGGCCCGCGCGAAGTTGTCCATCCGGATGCCGAAGGGGTTGGCGCCGTTGACCGTCAGGGTGGTCTTGGCGTCCTTGCCCGGCACGCTGTACGTGATGTGCAGGGTGTAGTCGCCCGCCTCGGGGACATCCACCGACCAGCTGGCCGCGGCGCCGACCCCGGTGAACTTCACATAGGCGCCGTCGCTGCCCTTGGACCCCTTGATGGTCTTCTCGGCGAGGGCCCCGCCGTCCAGCTTCAGCGAGCCCGCGTCCTCCTTGGGCAGCCCCGCGGTCTTCGTGGGCGGCGGCGGGGGAGCGGACAGCTTCTCCTCGGGCTCCTTCGGCTGGGAGATACCGGTGGAGCTGCGCGCCACCGGCTCCTTGTCGCTGTCGGTCGTGTCATCGCCCATATTGCTGATCACCGCGGCGGTGATGCCCGCGATCACCACCGCGACCACGGCGATGGCCGCGATCAGCAGCGCCCGGGTGTTGGGGCCCCGGCCCCGGCCGCCACCGGTCTGCTGCGGAGGCACGGGCCGGGTCGGCGGTCCCCCGGGATAGGTCTCGGGCGCGGCGTACTGCGGATGCGGCTGCCCATGCTGCTGCTGGGGCGCCTGCTGCTGGTGCGGCACATGGTGGCCGCCGCCATAGGTCCGCTCGCCGACCGCGCGGACATGGTTGTACGAGGTGCGCGGGACGCCGGGCTGCGGTGAGCCGGGGCCCGGGTAGCCGTAGCCGCGTCCACGGCCCGAGGGCGATGTGGCGCCCGCCGCGGTCCCGTCCTCGTAGAGATACCCGAACGGATCGTCGTCCTCGGGCGTGCTCGCGCCGTTGTTCCCGGCCGTCATCCCTGGTCCCTCCTCACCTTCGTCAGCCCTACGCCGACCTCGGCGAGCCTACCCGGTTCGGATTAACGCATCGGGGGGCGTTGACCGGCGCCGCATTCGATCGTCACAAGACCAGGACATGACAGCCAGGGGTACGGGACGGCTCAGCCCGCTCGCCGGTGGACCTTGGAACGGGACCGCTTCTCCATGTACATCCGCTGGTCGGCGGATTGCAGCACCTCTTCGACGGACATTCCGCAACTCGCCCAGCTGATACCGAAGCTGGCGCCGACCCGGACCGCGCGACCGTCCACCCGAATGGGGAGGACGATCGCGTTCCGCAGGCGTACGGCGAGATCGGAGGCGTCCGCCGTGCCGAGACCGTCGGCGAGGACGACGAACTCGTCACCGCCGAGCCGGGCCACGGTGTCGCCCTCCCGCACCCCGGTGGTCAGCCGGTGGGCGACCTCCACCAGGACGGCGTCCCCGGTCTGGTGCCCGAAACGGTCGTTGATCGACTTGAAGCCGTCGAGATCGCAGAAGAGGACCGCGAGACCCTTGGTGCCGTCGTCCACCTCGTCGTCGGGGGCGACCACATGGACATGATGGTCGTACGCGGTGCCCGCCGGGCCGAAGTCGAAGCCCTCGGCGCTGAACGGGGAGCCGGGCTCCTGGCCGTAACCGGTGTCCGCGCCGCCGTCCCGGCCGCCGGGGGCCCGGTCGCAGAGCCGCGCGCTCAGCCGGGCGCGCAGCTCGGCGCTGTTGGGCAGCCCGGTGAGGGCGTCGTGCGAGGCGCGGTGGGCGAGCGCCAGCTCATGGCGCTTGCGGTCCTCGATGTCCTCGACATGGGTGAGCAGGAAGCGGGGGCCGTCGGCGGCGTCGGCCACCACCGAATTGCGCAGCGAGACCCAGACATAGCTGTTGTCGCGCCGCCCGAGCCGCAGCTCGGCCCGGCCGCCCTCGGCGGAGGTGCGCAGCAGGGTGCCGATGTCCTCGGGGTGGACCAGGTCGGCGAAGGAGTAGCGGCGCATGGCGGAGGCGGGCCTGCCGAGCAGGCGGCAGAGGGCGTCATTGGCGCGGAGCAGCCGTCCGTGCTGGTCGCCGCCCATCTCGGCGATGGCCATGCCGCTGGGCGCGTACTCGAACGCCTGCCGGAACGACTCCTCGCTGGCGCGCAGGGCCTGCTGCTCCCTTTCCAGCCGGACGAGGGCGCGCTGCATGTTTGCTCGCAGTCGGGCGTTGCTGATCGCAATGGCCGCCTGGGAGGCGTACATCTGGAGCGCTTCCTGGCCCCAGGGGCCCGGTCGGCGGCCGTTCCGGGGGCGGTCGACGGAGATGACGCCGAGGAGTTCGCGTCCGCCGCCGGAGGTGAACATCGGGGCGTAGAGGCGGTCGGCGGGGTGCCACTCGTCCTCGAAGCGGGGTTCGGGGCCCTCGGTGTGCCACTGGGGGACGTCGTCCTCGATGAGCACCCAGCCCTCGGTGTGCGGGATGAACCGCAGCTCGCCCCAGCTCTCGCCCATGGTCAGCCGGCGGTCCCAGGCGTCCCGGGGGCCGACCCGGCCGGTCATCAGGGCCTCGGCGGCGGCGCTCCCGGCGAAGGCGGCGACGACGAGGTCGCCGTCGGGGCGGACGAGGTTGACGCACGCCAGCTCATAGCCGAGGCCGGAGACGACGCCATCGGCGACGGTCTGGAGGGTGTCCGCGAGGCTGCGGGCGGTGTTGAGATCCGCGACCACCTTGTGCAGCTGTCGCAGGGTCGCAAGACGGACGTAGGGCTCCGACTCGGTCTCCATGCTCGCTCTCCCCGAGACCTCGACAGCAGACTCCAGTGGTTCTTCGGCGTTCTTCTCGTGCGGTATCCCGGCCACTGAATCACAGCGAGCTGTCCACCCGGTACACAGGGTCAACAAATAAGCCCCTCTGTGACTCAAGTCACATGATCTGATCAAATCGCCCGGGGATGGCGCCCTCGGTCCGGGTGTGATCCGGTGGTGTATTCAAACGCAAATCGGGGCGCTTCAGGGCGATGGTCCTAGGACCTTTCTGGTCCCCTGGGCCGATGTGGGGGCCGCGGGGGCCCGGATAGCGTTCCTCTGTGTATCAGACGACCAGTGCCTCGCCGGACTCCGGCTCACCGTCCGCGTCCGCGGTCCCCCATCCTGAGGGGGTGAGCAACGAGGAGTTCCGTGCCGCCCTCTCCCGGCTGGCGGCGGGGGTGGTCCTGGTGACCGCGCACGACCCCGACGCCGGTCCGCGCGGCGAGAGCGTGGGCATGACCGCGACCGCGTTCGTCTCGGTCTCCCTGGATCCGCCGCTGGTCCTGGTGAGCCTGCGGGAGGGCTCCCGGATGGACGATCTGCTGGCGGAGCGGCCGTACTGGGGTGTCTCCCTGCTGGCGGAGAGCCAGCGGCACATCGCGGGCCGGTTCGCGATGAAGGGGCGGATCAGCGACCGTCTCCTCTTCGAGGACATCCCGCACACCCCGGGTCCGCGTACCGGCGTCCCGCTGGTCGGCGGGGCCCTCGCGACCCTGGAGTGTCGTACCGAACAGCGCGTACCGGCCGGGGATCATGTCCTGGTCATCGGCCGGGTGCTCGCCGCCGGGCTGCCGAGTGGCGACGGCGACCCCCTGACCTACTTCCGGGGGCGCTACCGCCGCCTGGACTGACGGGTCCGCCGCCCCGGCTCGGGGCGTCAGCCCCAGCCGCGTCCCTGGCGCCCCTTCTTCGTCTCCGAGCGCTGCTTCTTCTCCCGGAGCCGGCGCTCGTTCAGACCGCGCGGGATCCGGGTGGCGCGGCGCGGTTTGGGCGGCGGGGCGGTGGCCTCGGCGAGGAGGGCGGCGAGACGGACCGCCGCCGTCTCGCGGTTGCGCCACTGGGAGCGGTGCTCCGAGGCGCGGACCACGACGCACCCGCCGACGAGCCGGCCCGCCAGCCGTTCGAGGGCACGCGCCTTCCACACCTCGGGCAGGGCCTCGGTGCGGGCGAGGTCGAAGCGCAGCTCGACCTGGGAATCGCTGGTGTTCACATGCTGGCCGCCGGGTCCCGAGGAGCGGGAGAAGCGCCAGACCAGCTCGGCCTCGGGCAGACAGACCGAGCCGCGGACGACATAGGGACCGGACATGGCCCCATGGTCCCGTGTCCGAGATGTTCATGTCATCTCGATATCCATGATTTCCCCGCCCGTGCGTTCTCCCGGTCCAGAGCCGGGTCCGCATCCGGGCTCGCATCCGGCCCGGACCCGGAGAACACACGGGAACCCGGAGGCCCCATTCGCGCGTTATGACGGGTACGGCGGCCCCGGGCACACCGGTACGGGCCGTACAGACGAACAGCGAAGGGGACTTCCCAATGGCAGTAAGCCTGACCAAGGGCGGCAATGTCTCACTCACCAAGGAGGCACCGGGCCTGACCGCCGTCACCGTCGGACTCGGCTGGGACGTCCGCACCACCACCGGCACCGACTTCGACCTCGACGCCTCCGCCATCGCGGTGAACGCGGCGGGGAAGGTCGTCTCCGACGGCCACTTCGTCTTCTTCAACAACCGCTCCACCCCGGACCAGACCATCGTCCACACCGGCGACAACCGCACCGGTGAGGGCGGTGGCGACGACGAGCAGATCAATGTCGGCCTCGCCGCCCTGCCCGCCGATGTCGACAAGATCGTCTTCCCGGTCTCCATCTACGACGCGGTCGCCCGCTCGCAGAACTTCGGCCAGGTGCGGAATGCCTACATCCGTATCGTCAACCAGGCCGGCGGCGCCGAGATCGCCCGTTACGACCTGAGCGAGGACGCCGCCGTCGAGACCGCGATGGTCTTCGGTGAGCTGTACCGCAATGGCGCGGAGTGGAAGTTCCGCGCCGTCGGCCAGGGGTACGCCGCCGGTCTCGCGGGCATCGCGCAGGACTTCGGCGTCAACATCTGACCGTCTGTCCGTACGGACCGGTACGGACCTGTGCGGATCCGTACGGTCCGTACCGGCGCGGGTCCGGATCTCCCCCGTGGGATCCGGGGCCCGCACCGGCGGCTGTCCGGTGGGCCGGTGGACCGGCGGACCGGTGGGCCGGTAGGCCCGGGTGCTCAGCCGGTCGTCCGGGGGAAGAGCAGCAGCCGCAGATCCCGGATGTCCTTCTCGGTCGCCACCAGATCCAGCGTCTCGAAGGCGAGATGCCACGACGTCCCGCCGTCCCGCTCCCGGGTGAAACGCTCGGAGATGCCATAGGTCACCTCGCGCCGCTCGGGGCCCACGACGGCGTGTCCCACCCACTCCCGGTAGGTGACCGCGCCCCGGCGCACCGTGTGACCGGGCTCCAGCCGCAGGGAGTGGACCTCGCTGAACAGCCGGTCCAGATAGGACCGGGCCGCCGCCCGCCCGGTGAGCGGGGCGTCCAGGCCCGGCCCGGTGAGGCGGACCGGGCCGTCCACACCGGCGATCAGCGCCGCCGTGTCCCGGGTGTTCCACGCCTGCTTCCGGTCCGTGGTGCGCGGCACCGACGGGGGCGTCGGGGTGAGCCCGGCGAAGAGGTTCCGCAGCTCCGGGGCGAGCGGGCGGAACAGCTCGGTCTGGTCCCAGAAGCGGCGCCCCTGCTCCACCCGCTCACCGTCGAGGACCAGCCGGTGGGTGGTGATGTAGTCGAAGCAGACCCCGGTCCGCGCCAGTTTCCCGGTGTTGCGCGCGGTGACGAAGGCGACCTTCCCGTCCCGGGACGCCACCACCGACAGCGGGTCGAAGGTGTAGTTCGGGACCTCCTTCAGCAGGCTCTCCATCTGGGCCCTGATCGCCTCATGGCCGATCGGCTCGGGCAGCCCCGTGTCCATCAGCGTCCCCGTCGGGGTGAACAGCTCCATGTACCCGGGGACGGAGGCCGCCGCGCCCCAGGCCTCGTACGCCCGCATGAAGGCCGCGACATTCGGCGGCAGCGGTCGGCCGTCCGCCGCCCGTACCTGGGTCGGCCCGGTGACGGCGGCGGGGGCGGTGGCACAGGGCGTACCCGGGGAGACGGCGCTGTCGGCCGGGGCGGCGAAGGCCACGGCGGGGCCCAGCGGCAGCACGGCGGCGACGGCGACGGCGAGGACGAGCGGGGCGAACGGGCGGCGGCGGGGCATGGCGGGACTCTCCGATCCGGAGGCGGGGCGAGGGAGTTCGTCGTGGCCGGAGGCGGTGCGTCCGGCCGTGATCGAATTCTGTCCCGGGGCGGTGCGCGGGGGCGATTACCTCCGGGGTCATGGGCCCCGCTCGCCCCGGCCGCCGCTCACCCCGCCGTCGCCGGCCGGTCCCTCCCGTACAGCCACACCCGCCACACCGTCGCCAGCCGTGCCACGGCCGGGCGGCCCCCCGACCGCCGGGCCTCCCGTTCCGCGTACCCCGTGAAGTCGTCCGTGGAGGCGTTCCGGTAGCGGTGCTCCGCCACCCAGCCGCGCAGCATCCGGAAGAAGACCGGGTCCCCGACCACCCTCCGCACCTGGTGCAGGACCATCGCACCGCGCCCGTACACCGGGGCGGCGGTCAGCTCCGCCGGGGACGGCGGATCGGCGGGCGGAAAGGCCCAGTTGTCCCGCTCGGCGAAGGCCCGGTCGAAGCTGCGGCGCACCGGCACGCCCTCGTACTCCTCCCGCCAGAGCCACTCCGCGTAGGTGGCGAAGCCCTCGTTGAGCCAGATGTCCCGCCAGCGCGCCGGGGTCACCGCGTTCCCGAACCACTGGTGGGCGATCTCATGCGCCAGCACCCCGGGGGTGAACGAGCGCGCCGGGAGGACCGGACGGGTCTGGGTCTCCAGGGCGTAGCCGACCAGGTCGTCCGGCACCACGATCGCTCCGGCGGCGGAGAAGGGGTACGGGCCGAAGCGCCGCTGGGCCCACGCCAGGAACTCCGGGACGCGCGCCGCGAGCCGCCGGACCCGGGGGCTGTCGGCGGCGCGGGCGACGGCGGTGACCACGGGTGGCCCGGAGCGGCTCCGTGAGGAGGTCACCCGGTACGGGCCGATCGCCAGCGTCGCGAGATAGGTCGCCATGGGCTCCGCCGACCGCCAGACGGAGGTGGTGCGTCCGCCCGTGGTGGTCTCACGCGCGAGAACCCCGTTGGAGAGGGCCCGCACCCCGCGCGGCACGGTGATCGCCAGATCGTAGGTGGCCTTGTCCGAGGGGTGGTGGTTCCCGGGGAACCAGGCCGTCGACCCGGCCGGCTCCCCGACCGCGAGCGCCCCCGCCGCGCCGTCGGTGAGCCACCCCTCCTCGGACCCGTCGGCGTCGATGACGGTCCGGGGCACCCCGGAGTAGCGGACGGCGGTACGGAAGAGGGCGCCCTCGGCGAGATCCTCGGGCGGCCGTACGGTCACCTCGTCCCCGGCCCGGTTGACGGCGGCCCGCGCGCCGTCGACGGTGACCCAGTCGACGGTCAGCCCGCGCAGATCCAGGGTGAACGCGCTCAGCTCCCGGGTGGCCCGGGCCAGAATCTCCGCGCGCCCCGAGAGCCGCCGCGCGGCCGGGTCGTACGCGAGGTTCAGCCGGTAGTGGCGTACGTCGTACCCCCCGTTCCCGAGCCTCGGAAACAGCCGGTCCCCGACCCCCGCACCCCCGGGCCGCCCCCGCACCCCACCGCCCCCGACACACCCCACCAGGAGCACCCCGACGACGCCGTACACAAACACGCGCCTGCGGTCTACGAGGGCCGATGCCACGGCCTGATCGTATGCGGTGGGCCCGCGCCCGCCTGTGAACCAAGCGCCCGTGCTTGAGGCGCGGGGGCCTCGAAATCCAGCTCCGCCCGTGCTTGAGGCGCGGGGGCCTCGAAATCCAGCTCCGCCCGTGCTTGAGGCGCGGGGGCCTCGAAATCCAGCTCCGCCCGTGCTTGAGGTGCGAGGGCCTCAAAAACCAGCCCCTCCGGCGATTGAGGAGCGGGGTTCGGGGCTGGCCCCGACGTGTACCCGAGCCGACTCGGGCCTCGGGTCCGTCCTCAATCGCCGGACGGGCTGAAAGATGGCACCCTGGCCCCGACGTGTGCCCGAGGTGTCTCGGGCCCGAGGGCTGGGCTCAACGAGCCAGCGCAGCGATCCCCGCCTTGGCGAACTCCTCGTCCTGCGCCCCGCTCGGCGCCCCCGCGACCCCGATACCCGCGATCGGCGCCCCCTTCACCTGCACCGGCGCCCCACCCGCCAGGAACAGCGTCCCCGGGATGTCCTTCAGGTTCGGCGTCGACGCCAGTCGCTTGACCAGCTCCGAGGTCGGCGCGTTCCAGGACACCGCCGTGAACGCCTTCTTCTCGGCGGACTCGTACGACTGCGGGCCCGCGCCATCGCCGCGCAGGGTCACCAGGGTGTTGCCGTTGCGGTCGACGACCGCGACCGTCACCCGCTGACCCGCCTTCTCCGCCGCGTCCAGCGTCGCCTGCGCGGCCCGCGAGGCCGCGTCGACCGTCAGGTGGGTGGTCTGCTGGAGGTGCCGGTTGGAGGTGTCGGCCTTCACCGCCGCGCGGGACTCGGCCGCCGGGGCCGAGGCATTGGCGTTGACCGCGCCGAAGGTCCCCGCGCTGAGCGCGACGGCGGCGACGGTACCGGTCAGGACACGGGCCCGGGTCGACATCTTCTTCATGATCGTTCACTCCTGGCTGGGATCGAGGATCGGGGATCCGGAATCCGGCGGGGCGTCGCCGGCCTTCTGCTTCGATCCTCCGCCCGTCCCCGCCCCCGTACCGTCGGCGTACCGGCTCCCCCGCGCAGGCATGATGGTGGAAGGCCGGGTCGGCCGATCGGTTGATGCGGACCCCACCCCGCCGGGTGAGGATCGAAGGACGCCCCCGCGCCCCCGGCCCCCCTCGTGACCAGGGCACGGCCAGTGCACGGCCCCGTACGACCTCCAGGAGAGCAGAGCGATGTCCCACCCCTCTCGGCCCCCCGCCGCAGACCCGGGCGCGGACGCGGACACGGACCTCCCGGAGCCCGCCGACGTCCGGGCCCGGGCCACCCGGGGCGCCGACCGCGACGACCGTCTCCTCGACACCGTCATGAACACCGCGTTCATCGCCCTGCTCGCGGGCGCCCTGCTCCGTTATCTGATCAAGCACCCCGAGAGCCCCGGCGTCCCCTGGGTCATCGGACTGAGCGCCGCCCTCGCCGTCCTCCAGCTCGCCGGGGGCCGCTTCACCGCCCGCCTCGGCCGCCCCGGCGGCGAACGCCTCCGCTTCGGTCTGGTCGTCGGCTGCTGGGTGGTGATCGTGGTCATCGCCCCCAGCTTCGCCTGGTGCGCCGTCCCCCTCATCTACACCGGGCTGCGCTCGCTCCCCACCCGCGCCGCCGTCGCCCTGGTCGCCGCCCTCTGTGTCCTCGTCGTCAGCGCCGAGTGGCGGCTGCGCCAGGGCATCGACCCCAATCTCTTCCTGCTGCCCGCCGTCGTCGCGGCCCTCGCCACCTCCGTCTTCCTCCATATGCGCCGCCAGGCCGACCGGCTCTCCGCCGTGATCGACGATCTGCTCCGCACCCGGCGGGAGCTGGCCGCCACCGAACGCCGCGAGGGCACGCTCGCGGAGCGCCAGCGGCTCTCCATGGAGATCCACGACACCCTGGCCCAGGGCCTGTCCAGCCAGCAGATGCTGCTCCAGGCCGCCGAACGCCTCTGGGACGGTGATCCGGAACGGGCCAGGGGCCATGTCCGTACCGCCGAGTCCATCGCCGAACGCAGCCTCGCCGAGGCCCGCCGCTTCGTCCATGATCTGGCCCCCGCCGAGCTGGCCGAGGGCGGTGGGCTCGCCCGCGCGCTGCGGACGCTCGCCGCCCGGGAGACCACCGAGACGCTACGGGTCCGTTTCCATCTGGAGGGGACGGAGGTCCCGCTGCCCGACCGGGTCCAGTCGGCGCTGCTGAGGATCGCCCAGGGGGCGCTGGCCAACGTACGGGAGCACGCGGGCGCGCGGAACGCCGCGCTGACCCTGAGCCATCTGGACGATCAGGTGGTCCTCGACATCGCCGACGACGGCCAGGGCCTCGCCCCCCACGCCCCTCACGACCCCCTCGTCCCGGAGGCTCCCGTACCGGCGGCCCCCCGGGGCGTACGCGGCCATGGCCTCGCCGCGATGCGCGCCCGGCTGCGCCAGCTCGGCGGCACCCTCACCCTGGAGTCCGCACCCGGCGAGGGCACCGTCGTCTCCGCCGCCGTCCCCCTGACCCGTACCCCTGCGGCTCCCCTTGCTCCCGCAGCCCCCCGTACCGCCGATCGACACCCCCCGGAGGACCACCGATGACCGCCGTACGGATCCTGCTCTGCGACGACCACGCCGTCGTCCGCGCCGGGCTGCTCGCCCTGCTCGGCAGCGAACCCGATATCGAGGTCGTGGGCGAGGCGGGCAGCGGCGAGGAGGCCGTGGCGATGGCGGCCAAGCTCCGGCCCGCCGTGGTCCTGATGGACCTCCAGCTCGGCGACGGCATCGACGGTGTCGAGGCGACCCGCCAGATCGCCTCCCCCGATGTCCATGTGCTGGTGCTGACCACGTATGACACCGACGCCGACATCACCCGGGCCATCGAGGCGGGCGCGACCGGCTATCTGCTGAAGGCCGAGCGCCCGGAGGAGCTGTTCGCCGCGATCCGGGCGGCGGCCCAGGGGCGTACGACCCTCTCCGCACCGGTCGCCGGCCGGGTCATGGACCGGATGCGGGGCGCGGGCCGCCCCACCCTGACCGACCGGGAACGGGACATCCTGGGCCAGCTGGCCCAGGGCCTCGGCAACAGGGAGATCGCCCGCGCCCTCTTCATCAGCGAGGCCACCGTCAAGACCCATCTCGGGCGGATCTACGCCAAACTGGGCGTGGACACCCGTGCGGGCGCCGTCTCCGTCGCCAAGGAACAGCGCCTGCTGCTCTGACGCGTCTGCTGCTCCGACGCGTCCGGTGGCCGTCCCGCTCCGGTGGCCGCCCCGCCCCGGTGGCCATCCTCCACCACGGGCGGCGTCGCCCCACCCGGCCGTACCGGAAAAACCCGGTGCGGCCCGGCCCGTCCGGCGGCGAGACTCGGGCCATGACCACCGCAAACACCACCAATCCCGCCAACCCTGCCGACCCCACCAGCCCCACCGACCCCGCCGACGCCGGGAACGCCCGGATCAGCCTGATCAACCCCCAGGGGCTCCACGCCACCCCCGGCTACCACCACATCACCGTCGTGGAGGCGGGCCGTACCGCCTATCTCGCCGGTCAGTGCCCCCTCGACCCGTCCGGTGACGTCGTCGGACCGGGCGATGCCGCAGCCCAGACCGACCAGGTGGTGGCCAACGCCCTCGTCGCGCTCACCGCCGTCGGCGCCCGCCCCGAGGATGTGATCCGTTCGGTGATCTACGTGGTCAGCACGGACGCCGAGGTGCTGTCCGGCGTCTGGGACCGGCTCAACGCCTCCCCCCTCGCCGGGGCGTTCACCAGCGCGAGCACCCTGCTCGGAGTGGCCCAGCTCGGTTTCCCGGGCCAGGTGGTCGAGGTCGATCTGACCGCCGCACTGCGCGACTGATCACCTTTGATCACCTTCCCGGACCGGCCCCGGGACCGCCCCCGGGCCGGGGTCGGCTCCGGGCCACCGTGAAGGCCGTCCCGTCCGGCGCGCGCAGGACCGCCGCCGGTTCCGGTTCCGGTGCCGTCCCCGCCTCCGGGTCCGTCCCCATGCCGATGATCAGCCGCCACCCCGGGTCCTCTCCCGGCCCGGCGGCCACAAAGCGGTCGCGCGGCAGGGACGGCACGCCCAGCACCTCGCCGTAGAAGCGGTGCGCCCCCTCGGGATCCCCGGAGGTGTGACAGGCGCGTACCGGAGTGCCGGGTGTGCCCGGTGGGAAGGCCCAGCCACCGAACTCCCGTGCCTGCCACAGGGACACGGCCGCTCCCCAGGGGTCGATCAGGGTCGCCATCCGGCCCTGGTCGGCCGCGTCGAAGGGCGGGACCACCAGCCGCGCCCCCGCCCCGGTGGCCGCCTCCGCACGGCGGTCGGTGTCATCGGTGGCGAGGTAGTAGGCGATATGCGGCGGGGTGCCCGGCGGATACACCGGGTTCGAGAGATCGCTGACCCCGCCGATCGCATACCCCCCTGTGGATATCTTCGTCGCCCGCCGCCAGTCCTCCTCGTCCACGGCGAACCGCCAGCCCAGCTCCGTCCCGAAGAACCCGGCCACGCCCTCCGGATCCCGGGTCTTCAGGTCCAGCCAGCAGAAGCCGTCCACCGTACGGGTGCCCTCTGTCCGTGCCACGGTCTCCCTCGTCTCCCTTGCCCTGGGTGCGCGTACCCCACTCTGTTAACCGTGTGAACGGTGATGAGGCAAAGCCTTTTCGGGATGTACGAGGGTCTGAGACGGGGGCGTGCGGCGGGCGTACGGGTCCCTCGGGCGCGGAGCCGCGACTTTCGTTGACGGTCCGTCGCGACCTCGGTCGGACGCGGTAGACCGCCCCGTTCGGCGAGAGTGGTACCCGAACGGGGCGGTCCCCGGACGGGACGACGAAGGAGCGGGGCATGGGCAGGGCAGCAGAAGCGGTGGAAACGGCCGTACGGGAGATCGTGGACATGGGGTGCGAAGACGCTCCCGAGGGCTACGGTCTGGCCCCGGCGCTGTGGCCGACCCGCGACACGCTCCTCGGCCGGTCGGCGCGGCACGACGATCCGCTCTGGCTGCGGTTGGTCGGCGGGACGGCGCGGGACGGCAACCCCGCGAGCGTCCCCGGGATCTGGGTCACCTGGGAGAGCCGGGAACAGGCCCGGGCGCTCGACCGGCAGGAGCGCACCGAGCACATCCTGCTCGCACTCCTCGCGACCTACGAGGTCGGCCGCCTCCATCCGGAGGTCGCGGGGGTGGGCGGGGTCGACCCGGCCGCCCGTTTCGACGGCGGCACCCGCCTCGCGCGGCAGGGCATCGACCATGCGACGGTGCTCCGCGCCCTGGCGGACCGGCCGGATCTCGGCCCGGACGACAAGGAGGCCGAGCACTACCTCTATGTGGCCGAGGACGAGGAGAGCACGGGTGCGCTGCTGGACGCGCTGCTGAGGGGGGAGACCCGGGCCCGGCGGCTGCTGGAGTCGCTGGGGCACCGGGGGGACGCCCGGGACAAGGAGGAGAAGGAGGACGACGACGATCTCGATGCGGGCGATGTGGTGGAGGGAACCGGAACACTGGTGGAGACCCTCTTGCAGGGCGGCGCTCACACGGCCAGGCGGGTCCTCAGATTTCTGGGTGACGCGATCTCCTGAGCGCCCCGGCCGACCGCTCGGCCCGTGACCACGGCCCATGACCAGGCCCATGACCAAGGCCCATGACCAAGGCCCATGACCAAGGCCCACGGCCACGGCCCATGACCACAGAGGGGGAACCCTGTGATCCGCCGCACCACACCCGTCGCCGCACTTCCTGACCGACTCACTCGCCCTGACCGACTCACCCGTACCGCACGGCTCTCCGGCCCCGCACGGCTCTCCGCGGCCGCCGCGCTGGCGGGCGTCGTCCTGTTCACCGGGGCCTCCCCGGTGCTCGCCGCGCCCGCCCCGGGTGCCCCGGGTGCTCCGGTCCCGGGCGGGACCGTCCCCTTCGCGGCGGGGAGCACGGCCCACGCGGGCGCGTACACCCAACTCCGTACGATCACCGCGCTGTCGGCCGAACGGCTGGCCACCGCCGACCTGGTCGCCGCCGCCAAGTGGGGCACCGGCGCCCCCATCGACGACCCGGCCCGTGAGCAGGTCGTCCTGGACTCGGTCCGCCTCCAGGCGGTGGAGCTGGGCGCCGACCCGGAGGCCACCGTCCGGATCTTCCGCGACCAGATCGAGGCCAACAAGCTGGTCCAGCGCGGTCTCCACCGCCTGTGGACGGCCGAACCGGGCAAGGCCCCGGTCGACCGCCCCGACCTCGCCGAGGTGCGGAAGGAGATCAACCGTCTCAACACCGCGCTGGTGCGGTCGATCGCGGAGGCGGCGGACGCCCGCTCCACCTCGTACTGCCGTGGGGCGCTCGCCGTCTCCGTCGTCCAGGTGCGCCATGAGAAGGGCCTCGACCGGCTGCACACCAAGGGGCTGGCGCGTGCCGTGCCCTCCGTGTGCGCGGATGGCGTCGGCTGACCCAGTCGTACGGGTCAGGACGGCCGACGGTCGCAGTCCTTCTTTTTGACCTTGGCCTTGTTCCTCACCTTGTCCCTCACCTTGTCCTTGGTCTTGGTCCTGTCCTTCGCCTTGCCCTTGTCCGTCCCCTTGCCCGTCCCCTGGGAGATCTGTGCGCAGGGGACGGCGGGGGCGGTGGTACGGGAGGGAAGGGTGAGGCCCTGGGACGCCGGTGGTGCCGCGCTGGTGACGGGCGCCGTCGGCGAGGGGGCCGACGGCGGGGCCGACGGGGTCGGCCGGGGTGACGGCGGCTTCGTGGGGGGTGCCGTCCGGGTGGTGACCTCGGCCGGTGGGGCTCCGCCGGTCCGGGCGGAAGCCGTCGTTCCCTGACGCCCCGGCACGCGGTCCCCCGCTTCGGTACGGGGTGGCGTGGACCTCGACGGTGACCCCGGCGGTGACCCCGGCGGCGACCCCGACGGGCTGCTCGGCACCGCCGCCGACGGCGAACCGGAACCCGGCGAGGGGGACGGCCGTGCGGTGACCGTGCCGCCGGCGGAGGGCGAGAGCGCGTACCAGCCGCCCACCAGGAGTACGGCGGCCAGCGCGGCGGCCAGGGTGACGATCAGGCGCCGCCGCCGCGCGAAGTGCCGGGGCGGTGAGGTGCGTTCCGGTACGGCGACACCGGCCGGCACGGGCCGTACCTCCTCTGCGATCTCCGGAACGACCTCCGGAACGGGAGCTGCGGCTGCGCTCCCCGAGCGCTCGGCGTCGGCGGCCTCCCAGAGCCCGAGCAGCCGATCCCCGTCCAGCCGTAGGCGCGCGCAGAGCCGTACGACCGCCTCGCGCGGCGGGTGCGCCTGCCCCTTGAGCACGCGGTTCCAGGAGGAGCGCGAGTACGGGGTGTCATGGGCGAACGCGTCGAGACTCAGCCCCCGTTCACGCTTGACCCGTAACAGCTCCCGCCGCAGGGCCTCTCCCGCCTGTCCGCCTGTTTCCTCTGTTTCCTCCGGTATGTCGTCCGTGTCGTCGCCGGAATCCATGCGCCCCCCTGCGGGCCGTCGCGAGCAGAACGTTCCGGCCCGTCTCTTCGCGCTGTTCGGCGGGGTGTGGAACGCGCACGGTACGGCGCGGTACGGGCGGAATGGCGATCAGGGTACCGATGGGACGGCGATCCATCGAACCTCCTGGTGGCGACGGGGTCCGTCCGCCCCATGAGGGGACGGCGCTTCCGTCCGCCCGAGGAGGAACTGTCCTATGAGGACTCGTGAGAAGAGACCGAGCGCCATTCCGCGCGGACCGTCGAGCGCCCCGGACCCGGTGTCGCGGAACGCTCCGGCCCCCGTGCCCGGGAACGTCCCGGAGGGCGGGAGTGCCGCTCCCGCCCTCCGGCCCCCGTTCACCCGGTTCCCCCCGGCACCGGGCGCCCTGGGCCTTTCGGCGGCGCCGACGTTGCCGGTCCGGCAGGGGTGCGGTCCACGGTTTCCGGCGCGGTGCATGGTGCGGTGCACGGTGCACCGGGCCGAGCTGCGGATTGCACCGCCGTGGTGCAAGAGATGTGCGGGGTAGAGGAGTTGGCCGGGGAGTATGGAGAGTGCGGGGGGCACATGGAGCACATGGGAGATGGGCCGAAGGCTGTGGAAGGCGCGCCGGGCACGCTGGGCGCATCGGGTGCGTCGGGCACGTCCGGAGCGGGGGGCGGGGAGCCGGGGTTCGCTTCCCTGGTGGAGGAGTTGGCCGTCGCGCTGGACGAGTGGTCGGCGGGGGTGAACCGCGCTCTGGTACGCCGGTGTCTGCCGCAGAAGTCCCTGGTCGTGCGGCTCGGTCCGGTACGGAGTGTGGACCCGGCCCGGGTCTCCCGCTGGCTGCTGGGGCGGCGCCAGATCTGGCAGGGGAGGGTGGTCCTGCCCGGTGCGGAGCTGACGGCGGACATCGTCCGGGCGCTCGGGCTGCGGGGCGCCGAGGCGGGCCGGCTGATGCGGGAGGCCGACCGGGTGGACCGGCTGCGGGGGCGGCTGGGCGAGTATCCGGGGTGGCGCAGACGGGCCGGTGAACAGCTGACCGGCGGCGGTACGGGGTCCCTGGCGCGCGGTGGGGGCGCCCGGGACCGGAGGGGCCACCGGGACGGCCGGGACCCGCGCCGGCCCCGGCGGTCGGATCCGGATGCCCGGGGGCGGCCCTGGTGGGAACGGCCGGAGGGGGTCACGGCCGTGCTGGGCGGCGCCTTCGCCGTGGTCGCGGCGGTGACGGTCGCGGTCTCCACACGGCCGAACGGAAGTTATCCACAGGGAAATCGGGTCCCTTGACCCTGTGAAGAGGGCCGCCGGATCATCGAGGTGGACGCGCTCAACGGAGCGTATTCGGTACGGAGAAGTGTCTTCGGTACGGAAAGGAGTCCGCCTGATGACGACCCCGACCCCCGAGCGCCAACCGCTGTTCCTCGCCGGTGAGTACACCGAGGGGACCGGCGACGGGACCTTCGATGTGATCAGCCCCGCGACCGGGGAGCGGGTGGGGGTGCTGCCCCTGCCGTCCGCCGCCGATCTCGACACCGCCGTGGCCGCCGCCCACCGCGCCCAGCGTTCCTGGGCCGGGGTGAATGTGTGGGACAGGGCCGCCGTCTGCCATCGGATAGCCGACGGGATCGACGGTATGCGGGAGGAGTTGGCCCGGCTCCAGACGCTGGAGCAGGGCAAGCCGCTGGCGGAGTCGGTGGCCGATGTCACCGAGGCGGCGCAGCTCTTCCGGCTGCACGCGGAGGACGCGGTACGGCTCGGCGGTGAGACCCTGCTCTCCCGGGACAGCTCGAAGCGGATGTTCACCTTCCATCGCCCGGTGGGGACCTGGGGCATCATCACCCCCTGGAACTTCCCGTTGTTGATGTTCGCCGAGTTCGCCGCCCCCGGCCTCGCCACGGGGAACGCGCTGGTGGTCAAGCCCCCGGCGCACACCCCGCTGACCGTGCTGCGGGCGATGGAGGCACTGACTGCGGCTGCCCTGCCCCCGGGGCTGGTCAGTGTGCTGCCGGGGGACGGCGGCTTCGGTGACGCCCTGGTGCGCCATCCCGGTGTGCACGCCATCGGCTTCATCGGCTCCTCCGCCACCGGGGCGAGGATCCAGGCGGCGGCGGGGCTGAAGCGCTCGCTGATGGAGTGCTCGGGCAATGGCCCGCTGGTGGTGCTCGCGGACGCCGATGTGGCGGCGGCGGCCAGGGCGGCGGTGGACGGCGCCTATCCCTGTGCCGGGCAGGTGTGCTGTGCCACCGAGCGGGTCGTCGTCCACCGTGAGGTGCACGACGAGTTCGTCGCGGCGGTGCTCCGGGAGTCGGAGCGGGTGGTGCTCGGCGATCCCCTCGCCCCGGGGACCCTGCTGGGCCCGCTCAACAACGAGGCGGTGGCCGCGAAGATGGACCGCCATCTCGCGGACGCCCGGGAGCGCGGGGCCAAGGTCCTGCTGGGCGGCGGTCGCCGGGCGGGGATGCCGACCGATCTCTACTACGAGTTCACCGTGGTGGACGAGGTGCCCAAGGACAGCCTGCTCGCCAGGGAGGAGTCCTTCGGGCCCGTCGTCCCGGTGATCACCGGGACGGACGAGGACGATCTGCTCCGGATCGCCAACGACGACGCCCTCGGCCTCCAGGGCGCTGTCTTCACCCGCAGTATGAAGTCGGCGTTCCGCTTCGTCGAGGAGATGGCGGTGGGTCAGGTCGTGGTCAATGAGACCAACAACTGGTGGGACATCACCATGCCGTTCGGCGGCGCGGGCGGCCGGGGCACCGGCTGGGGCCGGATAGGCGGCAAGTGGACCTTGCTGGATATGACCGATCTCCGTACCGGGGTGATCAATCTGAGCGACTGACCGGCCGCCCGCCCATCCGGCCCCGGGCGGCGGGGTCGGCGGGTTCGGCCGGGGCGGCCGGATCGGCGGACCCGGCGGGGTCGGTGGGCCCGGCGGGGTCGGTGGGGCCGGTGGCCGGGAGGGTGATGGCGCGCAGCCCGAAGCAGTAGGTGATGAGGAAGCCGGCGAGATAGCCGGTGAGCAGGCCGCCCGCGTAGACGGCGACCGATACCAGCGGCGGACCGCCGCCCTGGAGAAGGGGGAAGAGCGCCCAGCCCGAGGGGCCGATGGCGGTCGCGCCGACCGGCTGGCCCAGGGTGTGGAAGAGACCGATGAACGCCCCGCCGAAGGCCCCGCCCGCGCATGCCGTGACAAAGGGGCGGCCCAGCGGCAGCGAGACTCCGTAGATCAGTGGTTCGCCGACGCCCAGCAGCCCGGCCGGGAGCGCCGAGCGGATGGTGGCCCGCAGCTCCCGCTCCCGGGGCAGCCGCAGATAGACCGCGACCGCCGCACCGACCTGGCCAGCGCCCGCCATGGCCAGGATGGGCAGCAGCGCGGTGTGTCCGTACTGCTCGATCAGGGTGGCGTGGATCGGGATCAGCGCCTGGTGCAGCCCCAGCATCACCAGGGGCAGGAAGAGTCCGCCGAGGACGAATCCGGCGACGGCGCCGCCGCCGGAGAGCAGCGCGCTCGCCAGTTCGCCGATCGCGTCCGCCACGGCACCTGCCGCGAACATCAGCCCGTAGACGGTGGCGAGCCCCGCCACCAGGATCGTCACCGCCGGGGTCACCAGCACATCGAGGACATCCGGCAGCCGTCTGCGGCAGGCCTTCTCCACATGGACGGCGAGCACCGCCGCCGCGAGCGCGCCGAGGACTCCGCCCTGGCCGGGGGAGAGGTGCTGGCCGAAGACCTCGATCCGCTCGACCCCGGGGAAGACCACGATCGCCCCGACCGCCCCGCCCAGTACCGGGGTGCCGCCGAACTCCCGGGCGGCGCTCCAGCCGACGAAGACCGGAAGGAGGGACATGAAGCCGCTCGCGAGCGCGGTGAGGACGGGGGTGAGCCCCGGCAGCACCCCCAGGTTGACCAGGACGCCATTGAGACCGGCGAGGATGCCGCAGCCGATCAGGGCGGGGATCAGCGGGACGAAGACGCCCGCGATGCGGCGGAGCAGCACTTTCACGGGGGTGGCGTTGCGGGCCTTCTGGGCCGCTCTCAGCTCGGCGCCCCGCCGCGCCGTGCCGCCGCCCCCGGGAGACCCGCCGTTACCGGGGGACCCATTCCCGGGAGGCCTGCCGGACCCGGCGAGCCCTGCGGGCGCGGTCTCCGCCTGTGCGGCCTCCGCCCTCGCGGTCTCCGCCGTGAGCAGCGCCTCGAAGGCGGGGGCCACCCGGGCGACCGTGCCCGGCCCCAGCACGATCTGGTACGTGTCGCCCGCCTCCACCACCCCCAGCACGGCGGGCAGGGCCCGTAGTTCGGCCTCCCGTACGGCGGTGTGGTCCCGCAGCCCGAGCCGCAGCCGGGTCATGCAGTGCGCGACGGTGGTGACATTGGCCGCGCCGCCGACGAGCGGCAGGATCGCGGCGGCGACGGCGTGGTGGGGGGATCCGTCCATGGTGCGGGCCTCGCTGTGCTGGAGGGGGTGGGGATTACTCCCGGGCGCCACGCCCGGTGTCCGCCGGTGTCCGTGCCACGGCCCGGTCCTCCCCCGGGCCCGGGGCGGCGGCCCCGGGCGCGGTCCGGGCCGCCGTGTCCAGGGCGGCCCGCAGCCGGCCGCCGTTCTCGTCCAGCAACCGGGCCGCGCCGGGGCCGTCGACCGAGGCGAGGACGATCAGGATCGCGTTCTTCACCTCGCCGTCGGCGGCGGCGAGGGCCGCCTCGATCTCGGTGTCGTCCGCCCCGGTCGCGAGCGCCACGATCCGCCGCGAGCGGGCCCGCAGCTTCTCGTTGGAGGCCCGCAGGTCGACCATGAGGTTTCCATAGGTCTTGCCCAGGCGGATCATGGTGATGGTCGAGATCATGTTGAGGACCAGCTTCTGCGCCGTGCCCGCCTTCAGCCGGGTGGAGCCGGTGATCAGCTCCGGTCCGGTGACCACCTCGATGCCATGGTCGGCGGCGGCGGCGAGCGGGCTGCCCGCGTTGCCGGAGAGCCCCACGGTCAGGGCGCCCAGGGAGCGGGCGTGCGCGACCGCGCCGATCGCGTACGGGGTCCGCCCGGAGGCCGAGATGCCCACCACGGTGTCGTCGGCGGTCAGCTCCAGCGCGTCCAGGTCGACCGTGGCCAGCCGTTCGCTGTCCTCGGCCCCCTCGGCCGCGTTGACCATGGCGCCGGGTCCGCCCGCGATCAGTCCCACGACCTGGGTGGGCGCGGTGTTGAAGGTTGGCGGGCACTCGCTGGCGTCCAGTACGCCCATCCGGCCTGCGGTGCCCGCACCCGCGTAGATCAGGCGGCCGCCGCGTGCCATCCGTTCGGCGGTGGCGTCGATCGCGGCGGCGATCCGGGGGAGCTGTGCGGCGATGGCGTCGGGGACGGTCCGGTCCTCGCCGTTCATCAGCCGGGCGATGTCCAGGGTCGGCAGCCGGTCGATGTCGGCCAGCTCGGGCCGGAACGCCTCGGTGGCGAGGGTGTCCAGCTGGGCGCGGAGTTCACCGTAGGGGCGGGGGGCACCGCCGGGCCCCGGCACGGGACCGCCGTTGCGATGCGGAGAGATGGAGGTCATCGAGCACGCTTTCTCTGAGGTCGTCCGGCTCGCGGTCGTCCGGCTTCCGGTCGTCCGGCTCGCGGTGGCGCGGCTCCGGTTCGTCCGGCCGTGGGCCGTCCCGGGCCCGGGGCCGGGGGTCAGCGGGTGTGGCGCGGACTGTGCCGGTGGGCGAGGGCTTCGTAGGAGGCGGCGAGCGCGGGCGCGGCCGAGTCGTACGTCCGCTGGGCGACGCCTATGAAGAGGCAGTCCACGATCAGCAGCTGTCCGGTACGGGAGGACATGGCGGCGGGCCGCAGCTCGCTCTCGCGGGCGGTGGAGGTGGTCAGGACATGGTCGGCGTACTGGGTGACCGGCCCGTCCGGCCGCCCGGTGATCGCGACGGTGGTGGCGCCCCGCTCGAAGGCGGTGCGCAGCGGTTCGATGACATCGCCGGTGGAGCCGGAGTGGGTGATCGCCACGGCGACATCGCCCGCGCGCAGCTGGACGGCGTTGGTGACGGCGAGATGGGGGTCGGCGTGGGCGTGGGCGATCAGCCCGATCCTCAGCAGCTTCTGGGCCAGGTCCATACCGACGAGGGAGGAGGCGCCGACGCCGTAGATGTCGATGCGGCGGGCGGTGGCGGCGGCGGCCACGGCGGCGGCGAGCTGTGCGGTGTCGAGCGAGGCGGCGGTGTCGGCGAGGGTGCGCTGTTCGTCGAGGGCGAGTTTGGCGACGACCTCGGGCAGCGGGTCGTCCACGCTGATGTCGGCGGTGACGCTGGGCGCGCGCCCGGACTGCTGATGGGCGGCGAGCCCGGCGAGCGCGAGGCGTAGATCGCGGTAGCCGGGGTAACCCAGCAGTCGGGCGGTGCGGACCACGGTCGCCTCGCTGGTGCCGGTCCGTGCGGCGAGCCCGGTGACCGTGAGCGCGGCGCACCCCGCCGGGTCGTCGGCGACCGCCTCGGCCACCCGCTGCATGGAGCGGGTCATGGACGGGGCGAGCGTCCGCACCTTGGAGGCGAGGGCGGCGGGCGCGGGCGGGTTCACCGGGGGCCTCGGCGGCGCGGGCACACCGCCCCGGCCGCGTCCGCCCCGGCCCCGGCCGGCCCCGCCCCGTGCCTCGGTTCCGGCCGGTGCCCCCGAGTTGAAAATTTCCTTCACTGATTCCGTCACAAATTGAAAGCTATTTTCAACAATGGGTGAGGTCAACCCCCACTGCTGCGGACGGGCGTGTGCCGGACACCGGGGGAGAATGGGCCCATGGATGACACCGACCCCCTTGAGCAGGCCCTTCATACGGCGCGGGCCCTGGTTCTCGCCGATCTGGCCGCCCGTGACGTGGCCGATGCCGAGGTGGTGTCCCTGGTCGAGGAGTCGGTGACCCACCGCCGCTGGTGGGCCGAGCAATGGCCGGAGGGACAGGGATATCTGGCGGGACTGATCGCCCAGGACGTCCAGGACGCGCTCCTCGACCGGTACGGCCGCTGGCCGCTCTGCCCCATCTGCGACACGGGCGATCCGCATGCCCTGGAGGTGGAGCCGGAGCTGGGCCCGGACCCCCGCTGGGTCTGCCACCGGGCCGGTGTGGTGGTCGCGCCGGTCGGCGGACTCGGATGACCCCGCCCCCGCCCGCGCCGTCCCCGTCCCTCTGGTCCGCCGCGCCTCCGCCTCCCGTCCCCGGCGCCCGGGGCGGTCGCCGGTGACCCTCTATGTCGACCCGCCGGCCTGGCCGGGCCACGGTCGGATGTGGTCCCACCTGATCAGCGATGTCTCCTACGAGGAGCTGCATGTCTTCGCCGCGTCGATCGGCTGCCCGCCCCGGGCCTTCGACGGCGACCACTACGATCTGCCCTCCCACCGGTACGCGGACGCGGTGGCGGCGGGCGCGGTCGAGATCTCCAGCCGTGAGGTGGTCCGGCTGCTCGTCGGCGCGGGGCTGCGCCGCCCCAAGGGCCGCCCGAGCTGAGCCCCCGAGCCGAGGCCACTGAAACGACACCGGCCCGCCCCCGCGCGGAGCGGGAGCGGGCCGGTGGTGTCCCGGTCAGGGGGACGTCGCGGTCAGTGGGCCGCGCCCGACGGGGTCCCGGCGCTCTTGGCGGCCGGGAGCGGGAGGTCCGAGGAGCGGGCCACCACCCGGGAGGCGCTGTGCAGCCGCAGCGACACCGCCACCAGCCCCAGCGCGACCACGGTCATGCCCGCGCCCGCCCAGGCCGTCGCGGAGAATCCCAGATCCGCGTCGATCACGGTGCCGCCCAGCCAGGGGCCGCCCGTATTACCCAGGTTGAACGCCGCCGTCGTGGTCGCGCCCGCCAGCGTGGGGGCCGCGCCCGCCACATTGAACATCCGGGCGTTGAGCGCCGGAGCGGTATAGAAGGAGGAGACCCCGAGGACAAAGGCGATCGTCACGGCCGCCGCCGGGGTTCCGCCGAAGAGCGCCAGCGCCACCAGCAGCACGGTGGAGGCGGCGATACCGCTCAGCAGCACCCCGAAGAGATGGGCGTCGGCGACCCGGCCGCCCACCGCCGTACCGATCAGCGCGCCGAGCCCGAAGAGCCCCAGCACCCAGGGGACCCAGCTCTTGTCCATGCCCGCCACATCGGTGAGCAGCGGCGCGAGATAGGAGAAGGCGCAGAAGACACCGCCCGCCGCCAGCGCGGTGATCGCCACGGAGAGCCATACCTGGCGGTCGCCGTAGATCGCCATCTCCCGTCCGAGCTGGGGGCGCTCGGCGGGCAGCGGAATCCTCGGGATCAGCGCGACCACACCCACCAGGGCGACGACGGAGGCCAGGGCGACCGCCCAGAAGGCGGCGCGCCAGCCGAACCGGTCACCGAGGAAGGCGCCGAGCGGGACGCCCAGCACATTGGCGATGGAGAGCCCGCCGATCATCACGGCCATGGCCCGCGCCCGTGCGTTGACCGGGACCATCGCGATGGCGACGGCCGCGCCCAGCGCCCAGAAACCGGCGCAGGCGAGCGCGCTGATCACCCGGGAGGCAAAGAGGATCTCGTACGTCGGCGCCAGCGCTCCGGCGACCTGGCCCAGGCCGAAGACGGTGATCAGCGCGATCAGGGTGGCCTTGCGGGGCAGTCGGAGGGTGGCGACGGCCAGCAGCGGGGCGCCGACCACCATGCCGATCGCGAAGGCGGATATCAGCAGACCGGCCTGGGGGATGGAGACGCCCATGTCGTCGGCGATGGGCGGCAGCAGACCGGAGAGCATGAACTCGCTGGTGCCGAGGGCGAAGACGGAGAGCCCGAGGATATAGACGGCCAG
This sequence comes from Streptomyces sp. NPDC000594, assembly GCF_040299965.1. Lineage (NCBI taxonomy): Bacteria > Bacillati > Actinomycetota > Actinomycetes > Kitasatosporales > Streptomycetaceae > Streptomyces > Streptomyces sp. NPDC000594. Next base: position 81,718 of record NZ_JBEPCY010000037.1, read on the forward strand.
CGGCATACCCGTACGGGCGGCGGCGGTACCGGAGCCGGAGTCGGCGGGGGAGTCAGGGCCGGGTACGGGGTCGGGGGCAGGGGAGGAGGACGCGGCGGCGGGTTGGGGCATGACAGGGCCAACCGAGCCGGAACGTTCGTGCATTCCCTCCCACCCGGTGATTTCCGTCCCTTTCACACGCACGCAACACACCCGCACCGCGATCACCCGGGCCGCGATCACCCGGGCCGGTCGGACCGGGACCGGCCGCACCGGGACGGGCCGCACCGGGGTCAGTCGAGCGCTGTCAGCTCGGCGGTGAGGTTGCGGCGGGCGGGCTCCTCCCAGTTCTCCCGCCCGTACGGGGTGTGGAACAGCCGGTCCAGCGCGAGGAGCTGCCGCAGCACGGCCGCCCGGCCGGAGCGGAAGGCGTCGTCGGGGACGAAGCCGTACTCCTCCCGTACCGCCGCCGCGTAGGCCGCGTACCCCTCCGGGCCCGAGGCCAGGACGGCCAGGTCCGCGTCGCACAGCACGGCGCCGTTGGTGTCCGTGTCGCCGGGGGCGTGGGTGACGGTGAGCCGCACCAGCCGGGCGACCTCATCGGTGGCGGCGGCCAAAAGCCCCGCCTCGGCGAGCGCCCGTTCGGCGAGGCGGGCCGAGCGTTCCTCGTTCTCGGACCGCTCCGGGAGGTAGACCGCGTCATGGAACCACGCCGCCAGCCGGACGAGATCGGGGTCGGCGGCATGCCCGGCGAGGGTGTCCACATGATCGAGTACGGCGGTCAGATGCGCGGTCGTGTGATAGCGCCGCTGGGGCTCCGCCCACCGGACGAGCAGGTTCTCCGCGTACGGCAGCGGATCGGCCCCGCCCCCCGTACCGTCCCCGTCCCCGGGCCCGCCCCCGTTCCCGTACCGCGAAAGCGCTCCCCGCAGCGCGTCCCCCCACCGCTCCCGCAGATCAACCGCGCCCGACCGCACCGAAGGCTCAGAACCCATGCGCCGACTCTAGGTCGTCTCTTTCGGATCTTGCTGGGCTCGCGTGCCCTGGCACCGCACTCCCCCTGGGCCCAGGGGCCCGGGAGGCAGCGGGTCCGGGAGACAGCGGGAAGACCCTGGCCGGGGGCGGGGCCGGTGCGGTTGGCTGGCGGGATGGAACCCGTACGCGATCCCGAACTGCCCGGCCTGCTGCTGCGCACCGAGCGCGACAGTCTCATCCCCCTGCTGCGCTCCCGCCCCGACGACGACTTCGCCGTCCGCACCTGTTGTCCCGGCTGGACCGTCCGCCATGCCGTCGCCCACTGCGCCGCCGCGCTGACCCGGGTGCTGGAGACCCGTTTCGAGCCCGGGGTGTTCTCCCCCGAGGGCAATGAGCGGGACATCGCCGAACGGGCCGACCGCCCGGTCTCCGCCCTGGTGGACGAGTTGGAGCACGGGATGACCGAGGCGGGCGCCGTCATCGCGGCGGCGGCCCATGGAAAGCTCGATGTGATCGGCTTCGGCGAGTGGGTGCACGCGGGCGACATCCGGGAGGCCTGGGGCGAGCCCGGCGCCTTCGCGGGAGCGGCGCAGCCGCACGCACTCGCCCTGGCCGCCGCCTGCACCCGGGCCCGCCGGAGCCGGCCGCTGGTCGCCCTGCTCGACGGCCATCCCGCCCCGCTGGTGCTGGGCGCGGACAGCCCGGAGCCGGCCGAGTACCGGGGGTCGGCCCCGACCCTGGTCCGGCTGCTCACCGGCCGTCCGCTGACCGGTACCCGCTATGAGCTGACCGGGGCGACGGAAGCGGAGCTGATCTTCCTTTCCTGACCCCTTCCTGACCCCTTCCTGACCCCTTCCTGACCCTGGGCCGCCCAAATCTTGGCCTTGAACCGCCCAAAAGTGTCGAAATGGGGTAACACTGGGGTCAGGGAGAGAGGTGCCTCCCGGGACGGAGGTCGGCACCATGGTCACCGTGATTGTCGTCTTTGGACTGGTCATCGTGTTCCTGCTGACCGGGGCCATGTGGTGGGACTCGATCCGCAGGGAGAAGTACGTACCGCCGCGCCCCGACGAGCAGCCGGAGAAGCCCGACCACCGGGAGCACATCGAGGAGATCCGGGAGGCGGACGACCACACCTTCCCGGAGGCCGGTGAGAACCGGCTGATGCCGTACAACCTCAAGGCCCACAGCTCCCATGGCACCGGCAAGGGCCGGGAGTCCCGCCCCGACCACGGCCCCAATGTGGGCGGCGGCGCCTTCGGCAGCGGCGGCCTCGGCGGCTGAGCGGGAAACACGGGCGAGCGGAAACACGAACGAGCGGCGGGGTCCGGGCGGTGAGGCCCGGACCCCCCCGAACGCGGGTACAGCAGGGGTAAGAAGATGCCGCAAACACAAATCAAGTTCGTCGTGG
>NZ_JBEPCY010000038.1:0-83259 GCF_040299965.1 Streptomyces sp. NPDC000594
GGTGTCCAGCCGTGTCCCCCCCCGCCCCCCGCCCCCCGGGGCGGCCCCGCACGGGGGCGGGGGCCGTCGGGTTTGGTGGTCTGTGCCTATGTGAGGGGCCCGCGCGGCGTTGGAACCGGGTGGCGCTGGACGGGGCCGGGCGGCGATCCGGCACTCCCCCCACCAGAAGCGGGTACGGGGGACGGCGGCCGGGGCCCCGGCGGACACGGGCGGAGGCGGTCAGCCCTCCAGCTCGCGCGGCTTCTGAAGGCCCTCCAGCGGATGGGCGGGCTGCTCCAGCGGAGGCAGCCCCGGCAGCGCGTTCCACGGCACCTGCTTGGTCCGCAGGTCCTTGCGGACGCGCTCGGCGAGCGCCCGGGTGTCCCGGCGGTTCATCACCGCTCCCACGGCCGCGCCGATCATGAACGGCATCAGATTCGGCAGATTGCGGATCATCCGCTTCATGATCTGCTGGCGCAGCTCGCGCTTGAGACCGCCGCTCAGCGCGGCGTTCTTGTAGGTCAGCGGGTTGTTCGGGTCGATGCCCCGCTCCTCGGACCAGGCCGCCAGATAGGCCATCGCCCGCTCCTTGAGCGTGCCCTCGGGCCGCAGCCCGTAGACCTCGTGCAGCTCGGCGATGAGCTTCAGCTCGATCGCCGCGACGCCGGTGATCTCCGCCGCCAGCTCGGCCGGCATGGCCGGTGGCACCGGCAGCATCGCGGCGGCACCGATCCCCGCGCCCACCGAAGCGGTGGCCGTGGAGGCGCCCGCGACCAGCTTGTCCGCCAGTTGCTCGGGGGTCAGTCCGGGGAACTGGGCACGCAGGGTCGCGAGGTCGCGCACCGGCACCCGGGGCGCGTTCTCGATGATCCGGTCGGCGACATGGGCGACGGCCGCCTTGGCACCCTCGCCGCCGCGCCGGACGCCCTGGCGGACCAGGGCGAGCCGGCCCGGACGGCGCTGCCCGCCCGCGCCGTCGGGCAGGGCGGTCTCCCCGCCCTGCGGAAGGACCGAGGGCAGGGCCCCCGGGTGGTACGGGTCGGAAGCGGGCCGGTCGGCCGGTGTGCCGAGCGAGGCCGATGGGCCCCGCCCGTCCTGTGGCCCACCAGGGACCGGGAGGGCGGCCGGGTCACCGGCGGAGGGCGCGCTCGCGCCGCCCGACGGGCCACTGCCGCCCTGACGCTCCTCCGCCGCCCTGCGGCGCCGGAAGGGCAGCTTCCTCGATGGTGTGTCCGGTGTGTCGCCTGTCACGGAAACCGGACTCAGTCGCAGTCGCGGCAGATCGGCTGGCCGTTTTTCTCCCGCGCCAGCTGGCTGCGGTGATGGACCAGGAAGCAGCTCATGCAGGTGAACTCGTCCGCCTGCTTGGGCAGCACCCGGACGGCCAGCTCCTCATTGGACAGGTCCGCGCCGGGCAGCTCCATGCCCTCGGCGGCCTCGAAGTCGTCGACATCGACGGACGAGGCGGACTTGTCGTTCCGGCGGGCCTTCAGTTCTTCAAGGCTGTCCGAGTCGACGTCGTCGTCGGTCTTGCGTGGGGTGTCGTAATCCGTTGCCATTGTCGCTCTCCCCCTCTGGGTGGTTGCGGTGTCTCCAGCGCACGTAACGCGTGAGAGGTCGGACTTTGTGCCCGACCTGAGGCGGAGATTTTGCCTCACATCAAGGTCTGTTACTCAATCGACACCCAACCGGATCCCCAGAGAGTGATCGTGTTGGATGGCGATGGGGACCGTACACGATCCCGATCTCGCAGCTCACGGGCGCCACCCCGTGTAGTTCCCGCCGGGCCCGCCCCCGGAAACCCGGACTTTTACCGGCTTTCCGGAAACGAGCATGGTGACGGAGCGTAGGTGGCCTGAAGGGTATCCCTGTGATCGATCACACAGAGCCACCATGCCCGGATCCCGAAAATTCCGCGCAAAGCGAACGGATCCGCAGGTGCGGCCGACGCCCGCCTCAGAGAGGAAGAGTGACGCGCATCACCAGTCCGCCCCCTTCCCGGGGCTCCGCGATGATACGTCCCCCATGGGCACGCGCCACCGACCGGGCGATCGAAAGGCCGAGACCGACCCCCTTGTCGCTGCCCGTACGGTCCTGGCGCAGCCGGCGGAACGGCTCCCACAGATTGTCGATCTCGTACGCCGGGACCACCGGGCCGGTGTTCGACACCAGCAGTACCGCCTGGCCGGGCCCCACCTCCGTGGTCACCTCGACCCAGCCGTCCTCGGCCACGTTGTAGCGCACGGCGTTCTGCACCAGATTCAGCGCGATGCGCTCCAGCAGCACGCCATTGCCCTGCACAACCGCCGGCGCACGCTCCCCGCGGAACTCCACGCCCTTCGCCTCCGCCTCCGCGCGGGTCTGGTCGAGCGCCCGGGAGGCGACCTCGGCCAGATCCACCGGCTTGCGCTCGAAGGTCTGGTTGTCGCTGCGGGCCAGCAGCAGGAGGCCCTCCACCAGCTGCTCGCTGCGCTCATTGGTGGCCAGCAGCGTCCTGCCCAGCTGCTGGAGCTCCACCGGGGCACCCGGGTCGGAGAGATGGACCTCCAGCAGGGTGCGGTTGATCGCCAGCGGGGTGCGCAGCTCGTGCGAGGCGTTGGCCACGAACCGCTGCTGCGCGGTGAAGGCGCGGTCCAGCCGGTCCAGCATCTCGTCGAAGGTGTCGGCCAGCTCCTTCAGCTCGTCGTCCGGACCGTCCAGCTCGATCCGCCGGGAGAGGTCCGAGCCGGCCACCCGGCGCGCGGTCCGGGTGATCTGGCCCAGCGGGGAGAGCACCCGGCCCGCCATGGCGTAGCCGAAGGCGAAGGCGATGATGCTCAGGCCCAGCAGGGCGAAGAGCGACCGCTGGAGCAGATCGTCCAGGGCCACCTCGCGCTCGTGCGCGAAGCAGGAGCTGAGCACCGCGTTGGCCTGCTCGGCGGAGAGGCCGGGGGCCAGCGCCGGACAGGAGTCGTTGGTCCGCTGGATCCGGCTCTCCGGCAGCAGCTTGAACGGCAGCGAGCTGCCCGAGGTCAGCGCCTGCGCGGCCAGCAGATAGATGATCGACAGCAGCAGCACCCCGGCGATCAGGAACATCCCGCCGTACAGCAGGGTGAGCCGTATCCGGATGGTCGGCCGGAGCAGGGGGCGGACGGGGGCGCGCGGGTCCCAGGTGGGCTTGGGCGGGGCGCCGGGGGGCGGGGGAGTGGCGGCCATCCGGTCAGATCCGGTATCCGGAGCCGGGCACGGTGACGATGACCGGGGGCTCACCGAGCTTGCGCCGCAGGGTCATCACGGTGACCCGGACCACATTGGTGAACGGGTCGGTGTTCTCGTCCCACGCCTTCTCCAGGAGCTGCTCGGCCGAGACGACCGCGCCCTCGCTGCGCATCAGCACCTCCAGGACGGCGAACTCCTTGGGCGCCAGCTGGATCTCCCGCCCGTCGCGGAAGACCTCCCGGCGGTTGGGGTCCAGCTTGATCCCGGCGCGCTCCAGCACGGGCGGCAGCGGCACGGTGGTGCGCCGGCCGAGCGCCCGCACCCGGGCGGTCAGCTCGGTGAAGGCGAACGGCTTGGGCAGATAGTCGTCCGCCCCCAGCTCCAGGCCCTCCACCCGGTCGCTGACATCGCCGGAGGCGGTCAGCATCAGCACCCGGGTGGTCATCCCCAGCTCCACGACCTTCCGGCACACGTCGTCACCGTGGACCAGGGGGAGGTCGCGGTCGAGGACCACGACGTCGTAGTCGTTGACGCCGATGCGCTCCAGGGCCGCCGCGCCGTCGTACACGACGTCGACGGCCATGGCCTCCCGGCGCAGTCCGGTGGCCACCGCATCGGCGAGCAGCTGCTCGTCCTCGACGACGAGTACACGCACGTCTCGAATCCTTCCTACGGGCCCGTCGGTCATGTCAGGGGCATGATCGGGGCGGTTCACGCACGGGTTGTGCGTATCCATCCTGCCCGTTACGCGCGTAAACCGGCGGTAAGGCGGCGGCCCCCCGGGAGGGCCGGGGCGGCGGCCCGGGAATCGGGCGGATTCGCGGGCCGGTTGAGGTTTCTCCGGGCGAAGGCCGGGGGAGGACGAGAAGACACCCGCGATCACACCCCGTAGCGGCACACGGTTCCGACCGGTGCCCGTTGTGATCACCCGCCCTGCCGTTGGAGCAGGGAACCCCGAACCGAGGCACTCCCCGTGCCACCGACCCACGACGAGGGGGCGCACATGGACGCATTCACCGCAGGGCTTCTGCAGCGCATAAAGGCCGCGGAGACCGACCTTACGCTGGCTCGTGAATTGGGCGACGACTTCCTGGCGGATGTGGAGCAGGCGGAGCTGGACGATCTCCACCGCCTGGCCGCGGAGCACGGCGTGGAGGTCAAGGCCGCCTAGGGAGTCCCCGGACAGGCCGCTGCCGGGCGCGTACGGCGCCGGGCCCGCGGCGCTGCCCGCACCACCGGACACCGCACCACCGGACCTCCGACGGGCCCCGGCCGCGCACACCCCCTGCGGCCGGGGCCCGTCAGTCGTGCCATAGCCATACAGCCGCACAGCCACCCGGCCACGGCTCTCCGGGGACCGCACCGGGCGGCGGCGCGGGTCAGTCGTGCCAGGCGCCCAGCTCGTCCAGGAGGCCCTGGAGGGGGCCGAAGAGCGACGGGGAGGCGGCCAGCGTCAGCTCGTACGAGGGTGCCCGCCCCGGCCGTCCGCCCGTCAGCGCCCCCGCCTCACGGGCGATCAGATCGCCGGCGGCCAGGTCCCAGGGGTGGAGCCCGCGCTCGTAGTAGCCGTCCAGCCGCCCGGCGGCCACATCGCAGAGGTCCACCGCCGCCGAGCCGCTCCGCCGGATGTCCCGCACCCGGGGGATCAGCCGCTCGGCCACCCGGGCCTGCTGGGCGCGGACCGCCTGGACGTAGTTGAACCCGGTGGCGACCAGGGACTCGTCCATCGGGGCCGGCGGACGGCAGCGCAGCCGCCGCTCCCCGCAGTACGCCCCGCCGCCGAGGACCGCGTGGAAGGTCTCGCCCCGCATCGGCACCGCCACCACCCCCGCCACGGTCTCCCCGCGGTACTCGGCGGCGATGGAGACGGCCCAGGTCGGCAGCGCGTAGAGATAGTTCACCGTGCCGTCGAGGGGGTCGATCACCCAGCGCACCCCACTGGTGCCCGGAGTGGCCGCGCCCTCCTCGCCGAGGAAGCCGTCGTCCGGCCGGCGCTCCCGCAGAAAGCCGGTGATCAGCTTCTCCGCCGCGATGTCCATCTCGGTGACCACGTCGATCGGGCTGGACTTGGTCGCGGCGACCGCGAGGTCGTCGGGGCGCCCCTCGCGCAGCAGCTCCGCCGCCCGCCGGGCCGCCTCCAGCGCGAGGTCGAGCAGCAGGGGCGGGAGCCCGTCGGGGGCGTCGGCCATGGCGGTCTCTTCTGGGTGGCTCACGGAACTCCTGCGGTCGTGGGCCCGCCGTGGGCCCTGTCCAGCTTGTCCAGCTTGTTCAGGGGGGTGTACGGGCCCCGGGCGGCCTCCCGGGCGTACGGCTCCGGGCGCGGCCTCCCGGGTGGCCGGCCGGGCCGCCGTCAGGCCCAGGGGCTGTCCGCGCCCGCGGCGGCGGGCCGGGGCGCGCGCGCCGGGCAGCAGCCCACCGGGCACAGATCGTGCGAGGGGCCGAGCGCACCGAGCGCGCAGGGCTTCACCGGGGTGCCTCGCTCGGCCGCCGCCCGCTCCAGCACCAGCTCGCGCACGGCCGCGGCGAACCTCGGATCGGCCCCGACCGTGGCCGAGCGGCGCACCGGCAGACCCAGCTCCGCCGCCTTGGCGGTGGCCTCGGTGTCCAGGTCGTACAGGACCTCCATATGGTCCGAGACAAAGCCGATCGGGACCATCACCGCCGCCGGCGCGCCCTCGGCGTGCAGCTCCTCCAGGTGGTCGCAGATGTCCGGCTCCAGCCAGGGGATGTGCGGCGCCCCGCTGCGGGACTGGTAGACCAGCCGCCAGGGCCGGTCGACACCGGTCTCCTCGCGGACGGCGTCCGCGATCAGCCGGGCGACCTCCAGATGCTGGCGCACATAGGCGCCGCCGTCGCCGTGCTCCGCCACCGGCCCCGAGGTGTCGGCGGCGGCGGTGGGGATGGAGTGGGTGGTGAACGCCAGCCGCGCGCCGTCCCGTACCGCGTCGGGCAGCTCCGCCAGCGAGGCCAGCACCCCCTCGACCATCGGCCGGACAAAGCCCGGGTGGTTGAAGTAGTGCCGCAGCTTGTCCACCCGGGGCACGTCGAGGCCCTCCGCCGCCAGGGTGGCCAGCGCGTCGGCGAGGTTCTCCCGGTACTGCCGGCAGCCCGAGTACGAGGCGTAGGCGCTGGTGGTGAGCACCGCGATCCGGCGGTACCCGGCCGTGGTCATCTCCCGCAGGGTGTCGGTCAGATACGGCGCCCAGTTGCGGTTGCCCCAGTGGACCGGGAGGTCCGGGCCGTGCGCCGCGAACTCCTGGCGCAGCGCCGTGAGCAGCTCGCGGTTCTGGCCGTTGATGGGGCTGACCCCGCCGAAGAGGAAGTAGTGCTGCCCCACCTCCTTGAGCCGCTCCGTGGGGATGCCCCGGCCGCGGGTCACGTTCTCCAGGAACGGGACGACGTCGTCCGGGCCCTCGGGGCCGCCGAAGGAGAGCAGCAGCAGGGCGTCGTAGGGGGCGGGATCACGCTCGTCGGACATGACACCGATCCTGCCACCCGCCACCGACAGCCGGACCACCACCCGCCGGGAGCCGCCGGGTGGCACCGGTATCCGGCCATGCTCCGGGGAGCCCGGGGCGTCGTCCCGGGCGGCCGGGACCGCGTTCCGGGAGGTCAGGGGGATCCCGGAGATCCGGGGGGCGACACGAACCCCCGTGCGACGACTCACCCGGAAGGCGTAATCTGCCAAGGCTGCCCATACGCCTTACGGTCTGACGGGCTGCCCATACGCCAACGGAGAGCCCCTTGCCCAGCAGCTATCGCGCCATCTTCGCCGCCCCCGGCGCCAGGTCCTTCTCGGTCGCGGGACTCTTCGGGCGATTGCCCCTGGCCATGATGGGCATCGGCATCGTCACCATGGTCTCCCAGCTCACCGGCCGTTACGGGGTCGCCGGGGCGCTCTCCGCTACCGGCGCCCTCTCCATGGCGTTCCTCGGCCCCCAGATATCCCGGCTGGTCGACCGGCACGGACAGGCCCGGGTGCTGCGGCCCGCCGCGCTGCTCTCCACCGCCGCCGTCGCCGGACTGCTGATCTGCGCCATGCAAGGCGCCCCCACCTGGACCCTCTTCGTCTTCACCGCCGCCTCCGGCTGTGTGCCCAGCGTGGGGTCGATGGTCCGGGCCCGGTGGGCCGAGATCTACAGCGCGGAGCCCCGGCTGCTGCACACCGCGTACTCCTGGGAATCCCTCGTCGACGAGATGTGCTTCGTCTGCGGCCCCATCCTCGCCATCGCCCTCTCCACCAGCTGGTTCCCCGCCGCCGGACCGCTGGTCGCCGCGGTGCTGCTGCTCATCGGCGTCTACTGGCTGACCGCCCAGCGGGCCACCGAACCCCCGGCCCACCCCGTGGTCGCGGGGGAGCGCGGACAGAGCGCGATCCGGCTGCCCGGACTCCAGGTACTGGTGATCACCTTCGTCGCCGTCGGTGTGGTCTTCGGCGCGGTCGACGTGGTCAGCGTCGCCTTCGCGGAGGAGCAGGGCAACAAGGCCGCCGCCGGTGTCGTCCTCGGGCTCTACGCCCTCGGCTCCGCCGTCGCCGCCGTGGTCTTCGGCATGCTCCACCTCAAGGGCTCCGCCCCCCGGCGCTGGCTGATCGGGGTCACCGCGATGGCCCTGAGTATCATCCCCCTCCAACTGGCCGGGAGCCTGACGTCCCTGGCGGTGGCACTCTTTGTCGCGGGCATGGCCATCGCACCCACCATGGTGACGACGATGGCCCTGGTCGGACAGCATGTACCGCGCTCCAGCCTGACCGAGGGCATGACCTGGGTCAGTACCGGCCTGGCGATCGGCGTGGCCTTCGGCTTCTCGGCCGGGGGCTGGGCGGTCGACGCCGTGGGCGCGGAAGCGGGATTCGTGGTGCCCGCGATCGGCGGAGCCGCCGCGGTCCTCGCGGCGCTCCTGGGCTACCGCCGGCTGACACGGCCGGTGGCGACAGGGGAGGAGCAGCAGGTCGATGAGCACGACCGGCAGGAAAGCCATAACGGCGCGGACGGCCCGGACGGCCGGAGCGGCGATGAAGGCGATGCGGGCGATGACGGCCGCGACGGCCCCGGCGGGGGAGACCGGCGCGACGCCGGCCACGGGCGCCACGACGACGCCACCCTGGCGTAACTGGGCGGGCACCGTCTCGGCCCGCCCCGCCCGCGAGGCCACCCCGGCCACCGCCGAGGAGGTGGCCGACGCGATCCGCCGGGCGGCCGAGGACGGGCTGCGGGTGAAGACGGTCGGCACCGGCCACTCCTTCACCGCCATCGCCGCCACCGACGGGCTGCTGATCCGGCCCGATCTGCTCACCGGCATCCGGCGGATCGACCGGACCGCCATGACGGTCACCGTCGAGTCCGGCACCCCCCTGAAACGGCTGAACACCGTGCTCGCCCGGGAAGGCCTCTCCCTGGCCAACATGGGCGACATCATGGAGCAGACGGTCGCCGGGGCCATCAGCACCGGCACCCATGGCACCGGCCGGGACTCCGCCTCCCTCTCCGCCCAGATCACCGAGGTGGAGCTGGTCACCGCCGACGGCTCGCTGCTCACCTGCTCCCGCGAGGAGAACCCGGAGGTCTTCGCGGCGGCGCGGATCGGCCTCGGAGCGCTCGGTGTGATCACCGCGATCACCTTCGCGGTGGAGCCCCTCTTCCTGCTGAGGGCCCGTGAGGAGCCCATGTCCTTCGACCGGGTCACCGCGGAGTTCGACGCCCTGTACGCGGAGAACGAGCACTTCGAGTTCTACTGGTTCCCGCACACCGGCAACTGCAACACCAAGCGCAACAACCGCAGCGCCGGCCCCGCCGACCCGCCCGGCGCGGTCCGCGGCTGGATCGAGGACGAACTCCTCTCCAACGGGCTCCTCCAGGTGGCCGGCTCGCTGGGGCGGGCCGTCCCGCCGGTCGTTCCCGCCCTCGCCCGGGTCGGCAGCCGGGTGCTCTCGGCCCGGACGTACACCGACATCCCGTACAAGGTCTTCACCTCCCCGCGCCGGGTGCGGTTCGTGGAGATGGAGTACGCGGTGGAGCGCGGCGCCGCCGTCGCCGCGCTGCGCGAGATACGGGCGATGATCGAGCGCTCGCCGCTGAAGGTCGGTTTCCCGGTGGAGGTGCGCACCGCCCCGGCGGACGACATCGCGCTCTCCACCGCATCCGGGCGGGAGAGCGCGTACATCGCCGTCCATCTCTACCGGGGGACCCCGCACCGGGCCTACTTCACGGCGGTGGAGCGGATCATGACCGCGTACGGTGGCCGTCCGCACTGGGGCAAGCTCCACACCCGGGACGCGGAGCGGCTGGCCGAGGTCTATCCCCGCTTCGGGGAGTTCACCGCGGTACGCGACCGGCTCGACCCCGAACGCAGGTTCGGCAATGACCACCTCCGCCGGGTGCTCGGCTCCTGACTCCCGCGACCCGAACCGGCGTTCGACCGGATCGCTCCGACGGGGTCATCGAGCGATCGGATTCGGCCGGTTGTGGCGCACCCGGGGTGCGGAGCCCCCGTCGACCGCTCCGACGTGCGGTTGTGCTGCTCCACCCGGGGTGCGCCCGCCGTTTTCCGGACTCCCCGGGCGGGTGTGGCGACTGACACGTCCTCATGCCCGGGGAGCCCGGGGGAGCGAAGGGAATGGTTCCCTTTGGGGAGATTTTGTGGCCCCCTGACGCCATCGCCCGTGTGCGGGCGGTGAAGCGCCGTGCGCGCAGAGAAGTTCGGCGGCGCGTCAGTCCACCCGGATGGCCCGAATGGAGTACTGTGGCGAACCCTGGGCCCTGGCTCCCTCACGGGTGCCCGGAACCAGGAAAGGGGGCCGAAAGCGGCGCTCGAACCGGCGGCGTCGTGATATCGCTGGGGCATCCATACGGAAAGTGATGAATCGTCACTCTCCGTGCAAATGGGTAACCTTGCCAGAGCGGCGTACCAGGGCCTGTGCCCGAACACGCCGGGCAACTCGGCAAGGTTGTGGCAGGCTGCACCCGGGCAGGCCACACTCGACTAGCGGAAGCAGCGACGCAACAGGTGACGTCGGCAGGCACCACCCGGGAGGTCCCCATGCCCGAACTGCGTGTCGTGGCCGTCTCCAACGACGGCACACGGCTCGTGCTCAAGGCTGCCGACAGCACGGAGTACACGCTCCCCATCGACGAGCGGCTGCGGGCCGCCGTCCGCAACGACCGTGCCCGCCTCGGCCAGATCGAGATCGAGGTCGAGAGCCATCTCCGCCCCCGGGACATCCAGGCGCGGATACGGGCCGGAGCCTCCGCGGAGGAGGTCGCCCAGCTCGCCGGGATCCCGGTGGAGCGGGTGCGCCGCTTCGAGGGGCCGGTGCTGGCGGAGCGCGCCTTCATGGCGGAGCGGGCCCGCAAGACCTCCGTACGCCGGCCGGGGGAGAACACCGGACCCCAGCTCGGCGAGGCGGTGCAGGAGCGGCTGACGCTGCGCGGCGCCGACAAGGACACCGTGCTGTGGGACTCCTGGCGGCGGGACGACGGCACCTGGGAGGTGCTGCTGGTCTACCGGGTCGCGGGCGAACCGCACGCGGCCAGCTGGACCTACGACCCGCCCCGGCGGCTGGTCGTCGCGGTGGACGACGAGGCGCGCGCGCTCATCGGCGAGACCGACGACACCCTCACGACCCAGGAACCCAGCTTCCCCTTCGTCCCGAGGATCGCCCGGCTGCCCCGGGACCGGCCGCTGGACCGCACCCTCGACCGCCCGGCCGAGCGTCCCCTCGTACCCGACGAGAGTGGCGAGGAGCGCGACTCCCTCACCAGCCTGCTGGAGGCGGTACCGAGCTTCCGGGGCGACATGGTGGTGCCCGAGCGCACACCCGAACCGCCCCCGGGCGGGGACCAGGAGACCGACGCGGAGGAGCCGGTGGCCCCGGCCGCGTCCGCCGGTGCCGGGTCGGCCTACGCCGATGTGCTGATGCCGCGTACGGTGGCGGGCCATCGCGACCGGCTGACCGGGACCACCGACCGGCAGGCGGAGGCCGACGGGGTCCGCCCGGGCCGCCGGGCGGCCGTGCCCAGCTGGGACGAGATCGTCTTCGGCACCCGCCGCAAGAAACAGGACTGAGCGACGGCGTACGGGCCGCTCCCGGGTGGGGGCGGCCCGTACCCCGGCGCCCGGTGGCGCCGACCCGGCGTGCGGGCCCGTACACCGGCGTACGGTCGTGCGTGCCCGGCGTGCGGTGGTGACGGTGGTACGGCCACCGGCGCGCGGGGCAGGGTGCGTCACTCCCGTACGGCCAGCGCCTCCACCCGGGTGTGCAGATCCCCCACCGCGTACTCCGCCTCCGGCTTCATCAGCACACTGCGCAGCACCCGCGCCCCGCCGGCATCCGCCGTGATCTTCGGATGGCGGGCGGTGAAGGCCGCCGCCGACACCTGAAGGGTGCTCACGAAGACCGGGTCGTCGTCCGTCATCCCCTGGCGCAGCATCCGCTCGCCCGCCCGGTCGACCGCCGAGAGCGCGTACGGGTCGGTCACCGGGAAGTAGCCGACGATGTCCAGCTCCGGCGGCTGGTACAGCTCCAGCACCTCCGAGGACTCGATCAGCGCGGCCCACCGCAGGGCGGCCCGGCGGCCCGCGCCCAGCACCCGGCCGAGCCCCTCGGGGGTGGGCGGCAGCAGCCGGAAGGTCAGCCAGAGCGCGGCGGCGGCGGCCCCGGGCCGGGAGCACTCCAGACTGATCTCGCCGAGGTGCAGCTCCTGAGAGGTGAAATAGGTGTACGGCGAGTCGTGCAGATAGAACCGCCCCACCCCCGGGTCGGCGAAGAGCACCGCCCCGCAGCCGTACGGCTGGAGCCCGTGTTTGTGGGGATCGACCACCACCGAGTCGCACCCCGCTATGGCCCGCCAGGGTGCCGGGTCCAGCCCCGCCTCGCCCGCCGCCCCGGCGAGCAGGGTGAAGAACCCCCCGTAGGCGGCGTCGACATGGATCCGGACCCCGTACCGCTCCCGCAGCCCCAGCACCTCGTCGACCGGGTCGATCGCGCCGAGTCCGGTGGTGCCCGCGGTGAGGACGACCGTACCGATCCGGCCGGTGCGCAGCAGCTCCTCCAGGGCGGTGGTGTCCAGCCGGCCCCGGCCGTCGACCGGGACCGCATGACCTTCGACGCCCAGGACCCGGCACATCCGGCCATGGGTGTAGTGGGCCTCCGTGCTGTAGGCGACGCCCCGGCCGGGATGCAGCTCCCGGGCTATGTACAGGGCCTCCAGATTGGCGATCGTGCCACTGGTGGTGAGATGGCCGAGGGGGGTCGTCAGCCCGAACATCCCGGCGAGCCGCTCGATCACCTCCCGCTCCATGGCGGCGGTCGCCGGACCCCCGTCCAGTGCGTGGTTGTTGGGGTTGATCAGCATCGCCGACAGATAGCCCACCACGGCGGCGGGGTGCGGGGGTTTGAGCATCTGTCCGGCGTAGCGGGGGTGGAAGAACGGATAGTTGTCCTTCAGCCGCTCGGTGAACTCGCCGAACGCCTCGGCGAACCGCTCGTCGTCCACCGCCAGTGACGGATGGGGTGCGTACGGGCCGTGGCCCGCCGCCCACTCCTGGTGGGAGCGGGTCGCCTCGCGCAGCCAGTGCTGAAGATCCATGGGTGTCGTCGTGTTCCCTTCCTGCGGGCGGTTCAGAGCATCGGGGTGTACTCGTGGAACTCCCAGTCGGTGACGGCACGGTCGAAGCGGGCCAGTTCGGCGTGTTTCATGGCGGCGAAGACGGCGGTGAAGCGGCGGCCGAGGCGTTCGGCGAGGACGGTGTCGGCCTCCAGGGCGGCGAGCGCGTCCCGCAGCGAGGCGGGCAGCGGCCGTCCGCCGCCGGTCCGGCCGGGTGCCAGCGGCGGGGGCGGGACCAGGGAGCGCTCGATCCCGTCCAGCCCGGCCGCGAGCAGCGCGGCGATCACCAGATAGGGGTTGGCGGCGCCGTCCGCGACCCGGACCTCGATCCGGGTGCCGGCGCCGCGCTCGGGCGGGACCCGGACGCAGGCGGTGCGGTTGTCGAAGCCCCAGTCGGCGGTGGTGGGGGCGAGGGAGTCCGGATCGGCCAGCCGCTTGTAGGCGTTGACGGTGGGGTTGAGCACGGCGGTGAGGGCGCCGGCGTGCTCCAGCACCCCGGCGAGGAAGGAACGGGCCAGGGCGGAGATCCCGCCGTCGGCCGAGGGGTCGGCGAAGAGGCTCTTCCCGGCGGGGTCGGTCAGGGACAGATGGACATGGTGCCCGCTGCCCGCGGCGCCGGGGAACGGCTTGCCCAGGAAGGTGGCCCGCAGCCCGCGGGTCGCGGCGATCTCCTTGACCGCGTACTTGAGGAGAAAGGCCCGGTCGGCGGCGTCCAGGGCGGGGCCGTGGGCCTGGTTGACCTCGAACTGGCCGCCGCTGAACTCCTGGTTCCCGCCCAGGGTGCCGAGGCCGAGGGCGTGGCACTCGCGGATCAGCAGGGGCAGCAGCCGGTCGGGGTCGTGGAGCGCGCCGACGGTGTAGCCCGCGGTGTCGAGGGTGGTGACGCGCCGCCAGCCGAGCGGTGCGGCCGGGTCCGGGGCGAGCAGATAGAACTCCAGCTCCGGCGCGGCCACGGCGTGCAGCCCGCGTGCGGCGAGCCGTTCGGTCTGGCGGCGCAGCAGCCCGCGCGGGTCCAGCGGCAGGGGTGCGTGGGCGGGGGAGGAGTCCAGGAGGTCGGCGAGGACCAGGGCCGTGCCGGGGGCGTAGCCGGGGAGGGCGAGGGTGCCGGGGTCGATCCGGGCATGGGCGTCGGGCCAGCCGCTGCCCGAACTCTCGGGCGCCTCCAGGGGGTGTCCGGCGAGACCGGTCACCATGACGGCCTGGCAGAAGGCGAGCCCGGGGCCGTCGAACCGGGGCACCTCGGTGACATGGATCTCCTTGCCCCGGGCGACCCCGTGGAGGTCGCTCCAGAGGATCCGGACGAGGTCGACACCCCGGGCGGCGAGATCCCCGGCGAAGGCGTCGAGCCCGGGGGGCACCGGGCCGCCGGCCGGGGGCGACACCGGGCCTTCGGCCGGCGGCGACACCGGGCCGCCGGCCGGGGGCGAGGGCGACACCGGGCCTTCGGCCGAGGGGGAGGGGCGAGGGGACACGGCGCACTCCGATCCGGTCGTCCGGTCGTCCGGTTCCCCGGGGGCTTCTCCCGGCCCGGCGGTGTGATGTTTGGGTCCAAACGTATGGTCTGTCCCGCCGGGCTGGCAAGCCTCATGTCCCGTTCGGTGTACGGGTATTGACGGCCCGTCGGACGCCATGAATATTTGGACCCAAACAATCCGGCCCGGGTGGAGCGCGGACCGCCCCGGAGGCGAGGAGGCGTCGTGCCGCAGACCCGCGGTTACTTCCACCCCAAGACGGCCACCGGCCGTTCGTCGCTGATCCCCGCGCCACCCTGGCACTACTCCGGTGACCTGCTCACCGTCGAGTACCGCACCGACCCGGAGCGGGTCCGCGAACTCCTGCCCGACCCGCTGGAACCGGCGCCGGACGACCCCGGGGCGGTCGCCCTGATCTGGGCCGACTGGCAGTCCTGCGGCGCCTCCCGGGAGGAACTCCTCGACCCGGTGCGCTCCCAGTACCGGGAGACCTTCGCCGTGGTGCGCTGCTCGTACCAGGGGCGGATCTACTCCCGCTGTGTCTATATCTGGGTGGACCGGGACTTCGCCCTCGCCCGGGGGGTCCACCAGGGCTACCCGAAGAAGCTCGGCTCGATCCATCTCACCCGCACCCATCCGTACGGGCCCGCGCCCCGCCCGGAGCCGGGCGCCCGGCTCGGCGCCACCCTGGCCGCCGCCGACCGCAGACTGGCCCAGGCGGTGGTGACCCTGCGGGAGCCCGCCACGAGCGGCGGCTTCGTCAACGCGCACCCCATGGCCCATCACCGCTGGCTCCCCGCGATCGGCCGGGGCGGCGGCCTCGCCCTCGACGAGCTGATCGAGACCGGCGCGGCCGACATCCAGGCCGGTCCCGCATGGCGCGGCGACGCGGAACTCGACCTCTTCGCCGCCCCCACCGAGGAGTTGGACCGGCTGGAGGTCCGGGAGCCGATCGCCGCCTACTGGCGCCAGGTCGGCGTCGTCTGGGACGGCGGCACCCTCCTGGAGTCCGGCACCTCCGGCGCGCGGACCTGAGTGATGCGGCCCGGGGGGCGGCCCGACCGCCCATCGCCGCGCGAGGGGTGCACTGGATCGCGGGCGCTGATCGCGTCGGTGAGCGGTGCTCTGCATGATGAGCGCCGCTCCGGTCCGTGGATGCCGTCCCGGCACGAGAGCGGTGCTCCGGTCGGCGGGAGTCGCCCTCGTCGCAGAGCACCGATCCCGCCGGTGAGCGGTGCTCCGGGCGGAGAGCGCACCGTCGGTGGGAGAGCGCCGCACCGGTACGTGAGCACTGATCCGCCCGGCCCGCCCCGCCCGGCCCGCCCACCGCGCCCGCCCCGCTTGCCGCACGCAGGCCCCGCTCGCCCCATGCACCCTATGCGCCCCGCGCAGGTCGGGAGCGAGAACCCTTTCCCCCACCCGTTGGAGCAGCCGACATGACGACCCGGCAGACCCTCGTCGCCGATGTGCCCGTCGACACCCGCCACTGGATCGGCGGGCGGCGGGTCGCCTCGGCGCGGACGTTCACCACGACATCGCCCGTCACCGGGGGCCCGCTCGCGGAGATCGCGCGGGGGACCCCCGAGGACGCCGACGCCGCCGTGGCCGCCGCGCAGGAGGCGTTCCCCGGGTGGGCGGCCACCCCCGCCGGGGAGCGCGCCGCCGTGCTGCACGCCGTCGCGGACGCCGTGGAGCGCCGTATCGAGGAGCTGGCCGCCGTCGAGACCCTGGACAACGGCGCGCTGCTGCGCTCGCACCGCCTCGGGGTGATGCCCCGGGTGGCCCAGAACTTCCGCTTCTTCGCCGACCGCCTGCTCGTCCTCGGCCACGAGGACCTCGACACCCGCGGGCACACCAACCGGGTCGCCTGGGACCCGGCCGGCCCCTGTGCGCTGATCACCCCCTGGAACGCGCCCCTGATGCTGGCGACCTGGAAGGTCGCCCCCGCCCTCGCCGCCGGGAACACCGTCGTCCTCAAACCGGCCGAGTGGTCCCCGCTCACCGCCTCCCTCCTCGCCGACCTCACCCAGGAGGCCGGACTGCCGCCCGGGGTCCTCAATGTCCTCCAGGGCCATGGCCCCGAGGCCGGGCACGCCCTGGTCTCCCACCCCGGGGTGCGCAGGATCGGCTTCACCGGCTCCGTTCCCACCGCCCGCCGTATCGCCGCCGCCGCGGCGGCGCACCTGACCCCGCTCAGCCTGGAACTCGGCGGGAAGTCACCGCTGCTGGTCTTCGCCGACGCCGATCCGGACCTCGCCGCCGATCTCGCCGTCGAGCAGTTCGACAACGCCGGCCAGGTCTGTCTCGCCGCCACCCGGATCCTGGTCGAGGAGAGCGTCGCCGAGGACTTCCTCCGCCGTCTCACCGACCGGGCCGCCCGGCTGCGCCAGGGAGATCCACGGCAGGAGACGACGGACATCGGGCCCCTGGTCCACCCCCGGCAGCTGGAACGGGTCGACGGATTCGTCCGGCGCGCGCTGGCGGTCGGGGCGCGGGCCGTCCTCGGCGGCGGCCCGCACACCGGCCTCGGCGGCACGTACTACCGCCCCACCCTGCTCACCGGGGTCGCCCAGGACAGCGAGATCGTCCAGGAGGAGGTCTTCGGGCCGGTGCTGACCCTCCAGACCTTCCGTGACGAGGACGAGGCGGTGCGCCTCGCCAACGACACCCGGTTCGGGCTCGCCGCGACCCTCGCCACCGGGGACCGGGCCCGCGCCGACCGGGTCACCGCCCGGCTGGTCGCCGGGACGGTCTGGGTGAACTGCTTCTTCGTCCGCGATCTGCGGGCGCCCTTCGGCGGCTCCCGCCACTCCGGCGTCGGCCGGGAGGGCGGCGACTGGTCGTTCGACTTCTACTGCGACCTCAAGAACACCGTGACGGCACCGAAGGGGTGGCGGGCCCATGGGTGAGATCGTCGGCGCGGGGCTGCTCTCGCACGTCCCCACCATCGTCCTCCCCGAGAAGAGCCGCCGGGAGCTGAACGAGGGCCGGGAGATCACCCTGGTCACCGGTCTGCGGCGGCTGCGCGAAGAGGTCTTCGAGCGGGACGGCTACGACACCGTGGTGGTGCTGGACTCGCACTGGGCCACCACCGTGGAGTTCGTGATCACCGCCCAGGACCGCCGGGCGGGACTCTTCACCTCCGACGAACTGCCGCGCGGGATGTGCCGGGTGCCCTACGACTATCCGGGCGACCCCGAACTCGCCCGTGCCGTGGCGGGCTTCGCCGAGCGCCATGGCACCTGGATCACCGCCGTGGACGACGCCTTCCTCCCCGTCCACTACGCCACCCTGAACCTCTGGCGCCATCTCGGCGCGGGGCTCCCCGGCAAGCGCTGGGTCTCCGTCGGTGTCTGCCAGACCGGGGACACGGAGGACCATCTGCGGCTCGGCCGGGCGCTCGCCGACGGGATCGCGGCCGTCCCCGGGCGCCGGGTGCTGCTGATCGCCTCCGGGGCCCTCTCGCACACCTTCTGGCCGCTGCGGGAGCTGCGCGACCATGAGTCCAGCGACCCCTCCCACATCTTCTCGCCCGAGGCCCGCGCGGCCGATCTGGAGCGGATCGACTGGTTCGGACGGGGGCGGCACGACCGGGTGCTGCGGACCATGGACCGCTTCGGCGCGGTACGGCCGGAGGCTAAGTTCTTCCACTATCTGATGATGATCGGCGCGCTCGGCGAGGAGCGGTGCACCGCCACCGGCCGGCAGTACGGGGAGTACGAGAACTCCGTCGGCACCGGGCAGGCGCATCTGTGGTTCGACCGGCCCGAGGGCGGCTGGACCGGCGCCCGGCCCGTCACCCCTGACGTGCCCGCCACCCCTGACGCAGCCGACACCCCTGACGCGGCCGACACCCCGCGCACCCGGGATGCCCAGGGCCCCGTATCCTCCGCCGAACAGGAGAGCTGAGATGCCCGAGTACCGCAGGATCCTGCTGGACGGAGCCGTGGTCGAGGCCGTGCGCGAGGGGGACGAGCTGGTCGCGACGGACGGCCGGCGGCTGCCGGCCCGGGACGCCCGCCATCTGCCACCGGTCGTCCCCTCAAAGATCATCGCGGTCCATCTCAACCACCGCAGCCGGATGGCCGAGTTCGGGGCCGAACCGCCGGCCGCGCCGACCTACTTCCACAAGCCGACCACCTCGCTCACCTCCCACGGGGGCGCGGTCGTCCGCCCCCCGGGGTGCTCATGGCTCAACTACGAGGGCGAGATCGCCATCGTCATCGGCCGCACCTGCCGCAATATCGCCCCCGGGGACGCGGCCGGCCATATCGCGGGCTACACCGTCGCCAATGACTTCGGCCTCCATGACTTCCGGGACACCGACGCGGGCTCCATGCTCCGGGTCAAGGGCTCCGACACCCTCTGCCCGCTGGGCCCCGGCCTGGTCACCGACTGGGACTTCCGGGGCAAGCGGCTGCGCACCCATGTCAACGGCGAGGTGGTACAGGACGGTTCCACCGACGAGATGACCTGGGACATGCACTATCTCGTCGCCGACATCGCCCGGACCATCACCCTGCTGCCGGGCGATGTCCTGCTCTCCGGGACCCCGGCGAACTCCCGTCCGGTGCGCCCCGGTGATGTGGTGGAGGTCGAGGTGGAGGGGCTGGGGCGGCTCACCAACCACATCGTCACCGGAGCGGTGCCGGTCCGTACGGATGTGGGGGCGCGGCCCACCGAGTCGGAGGAGGTGCGCTCGACGGCGCTCGGCGGGGACTGGGAGTTCCGGGGGATCCGCCCCCCGCGCCGCTGACACCGCGCCGGGGTGACACCGCGTCGTTGACAGCGTGCCGCCGACACGCGCCGCCGGCACCGTGCGGCCCGGACACCCCACCCCGTACGCCCGGATGCCCGTACACCCGTACGGTTCAGGCGCCGTCCCCGGTGGCCGGTCCCCTGGCCCGGCGTCCGCTGCGGCGCGGCACCGGCGGCGCCCCGTCCAGCAGTTCGGCCCGGCGCTCCTCGCCATGGGCCTCGATCTGGACCACCACCCGGCGCAGCGCGTTCGCCGTGCGCCTGCACTCCTCGTCGCTGAGCTGTCCGGCGACGAAGACCTCCTCGTCGTTGAACTCCGGGAACAGGCCGCGCATCAGCTCCTCTCCGTCGTCGGTGAGGGCCAGCAGCACCCGGCGGCCGTCCGACGGGTGTTCGGTGCGCCGGACCAGCCCGCGTGACTCCAGGGTGCGGGCGACACCGGTCAGCGTCCCCTTCGAGATGCCCGCCTCCGCGGCCACCAGCCGGGTCTCCATCTCGCCCCAGATCCAAACCGCCCAGAGCACCACAAAGCCGGTCCAGGTCAGATCGGAGCCGCGCAGCACGGAGTTCTCCACATGCTGGCGCACGGCTGCCGCCGCCCGGTGGATATTGCCGACCATGGCCATCTGGTCGTGCCGGATGGGCGTGTCGCCCAGCTTGGCCCGGATCATTTGCTCGGTCTCGGCGATGGGGCGCTGACCAGGCACGGACCCTCCTTCGCTGGGACCCCGGCGGCGCGGCCGGAGTCGTTCCGGAGCAGAGTCTAGGTCGCCGCCCCCGCCGGGCCGGGCCGAGGGTGGGCGCACCGGGGTCTTCCGGCGGGGAAGGTCCGTGCTCAGGGTGGGCGGACGGGTTCCCCGGTGAATTTTGGATGCAAACGAATCGGTCCGCACCCGGGAATGGGGCCCGGCCCCGCCGACGGAAATCCGGCCGACTCACCGGTATCCGGGGGCGGTTCACCCAGCGGCGCGGGAATTCCCGTTCGCGTACGCGGGAAAGGGCCGGACATCGGTACGGGACCCGGAAACCGGTACGGGACCCGGAAACCGGTACGGGACCCGGAAAACGGTGCGGCGGCGATCCCGGCGGCGTTTCCGGGACGGTCCCGGACGGTCCCGGACGGCCCCGGAAACGGAGAACCCCGGCCGGTGGAACCCGGCCGGGGTCGGTGCTCCGAGCGGCTCCCCCGTCGGCCGCTCCGAGCGATCGGACGCTCTGTGCGCTCGGGCTCCGTCGGTGCGGACGCTCCGTGCGCTCAAGCTCTCCGTGTATGCGGACGCGCTGTGCGTTCAGGCGCGCCGAGGGCTCACCAGGCGGGCGGCCCGTGCCTCCTTCTCCGCCTCCTGCCACAAGCGGCGCAGCATCCGGGCCCGCTCGGCCGGGCGCATCCGGGAGATCGCGATCTCCGCGCAGGCGACACCGTCCGCCCAGGGCATGGTCATCATCGTCCGCTGGCGCGGGATCGCCGCCAGCGGGCCGGCCGGACCGGCCGCGTGGTGCCGCTCGGCCGCCCGCGACTCGGTGGCGGCGGCCCGCGCGTCCGCCCGCTGCTTCTGCTGCTGAGGGCTGAGGCGGGACAGATTCCGCACATGGACCACCTTGCGGCGGCCCGCGAGCAGGTCGGCCTGGAGCTCGGGCCCCAGTTCCAGCACGGAGAGCTTGGAGGAGATGGTCGACTGGGCGATCCCGAGCCGCTTGGCGGCCTTGTTCTGGGAGCCGTAGAACTCGACCAGCTTCTTCAGGGCGTACGCCTGCTCCAGGGGGTTCATGTCATCACGGTGCACATTTGCGACAAAGGCGGCTTCGAGCAGCGAGCGATCGGTGGAGACCAGCGCGTCGTCCACGCTGACCCGGACCCGGGGCAGCGAGGCGCGGCGGGCGGCCTCCAGCCGCCGGTGGCCGTCGACCACGATGTACCGGGCGTCGGGCGCGATCTCCGCCGCCCGTGAGGGCCGTTCCTGTACGTACGCCTCGACCGAGGCGACGGTGATGGCGTTGACGAGACCGATCTCACGGATGCTGGTCGTCAGCGGTTCCAGGTCTCGCAGTGCTTCGCGTGGATTGTCAGGGTTCTGACCGATCCAGCTCAGTGGCAACTCCGACGGATGCTTGAGAGAGGCGTCGGAGCGGGTCTGTCCAAGCGTCGTGGACATCTCTGAGGACATGCTGATGGAACCCTTCCTCTTGCCTGCCACCCGGTTTCCCCGCGTTCCAGCCGGGCAGAATGGCAGACTTACAGGAACTACCGGCCACAGCCTGGCCATGCCCTTGCCACTCGCTTGCCACACGGCAGGCGATTGCAGAGGATGCAGACATGACCGATGGGGGAATGAGATTTCGCGTCCTGGGAGGGCTGGAGTGGCACCGCCGTGGAGTTCCGCTCCAGATCGGCCGGCGGCGGGAAAGACTGCTGCTCGGTCTGTTGCTGCTCGACATCAACCGGGTCGTTCCGGCGCACCGGCTGATCGACCTGCTCTGGGACGACGGTGAGCCGCCGGCCTCCGCCCTCGGCAGCCTTCAGGTCCATGTCTCGCGGCTGCGCGGACGTTTCCAGCAGGCCGGGGCGGCCGACCACGGCTTCTCGCTGGCAAGAGCCAGCGGCGGCTATCTCGTCGAGGGCGACGCGCTCGCCGTCGACCTGCACCGTTTCCGCTCCCGGCTCCAGCGCGCGGAGCGCACCGGAGACCCCGCCGAGCGGCTGAGGATCATCGAGGCGGCCCATGCCGACTGGGGCGGCCCCGTGCTCGCGGGCACCGCGTCCGACACCCTGGTGCGCCGTCTCGGCACCGGCTTCGACGAGCTGCACCTCTCCGCGGTCACCCAGCGCGCCGAGGCCCGGCTCGCCCTCGGACAGCTCGGCCTGGTCCTGGAGGAGCTGGCCCGCGCCACCGCCGAACACCCGCACCACGAGCGGCTCGCCATGCTCCGGATGATCGCGCTCTACCGCGCCGACCACCGCGGCGAAGCCCTGGAGGTCTACCAGGAGGTCCGTACCCGGCTCGCCGAGGAGCTGGGCCTCGACCCCGGTGACGATCTGCGCCGCGTCCATGAACTCGTGCTGCGCGCCGCGCCCGAGCTGCGTGACCCCGCCGTACTGCCGGGCCGCCCGGTGGCCCGTCCGTCGCTCGTCACCCCGGCCCCGCCCGCCGGTCCGTACCCGGCGGACCCCCCGCCGCCCGCGCCGCTCCAGGACGAGCACGCCGCCCCGGTGGCCCCCGAGCCCCCGGGTGCCCCGCCCGTGGGGGTGCCCTCGCCCCGGGTCTCGCCGGAACAGGACCCCGAACCCGCGCCCCTGCCCCCGGAGTCCTACGACGACCCCGGCGCCTCCCATGTCCGCAACATCTCCCGTACCGGCGCCTTCATCGGCCGCGCCCAGGAGCTGGAGGAGCTGACGATGCTCGCCGCGGGCGCCCGCGGCGGCTCCGGCGTGGTCATGATCGTGGGACCGGCCGGCAGCGGGAAGACCGCGCTGGCCCTCCAGTGGTGCCGCACCGCCGACGTGGCCTTCCCCGACGGACAGCTCTTCCTCGATCTGCGCGGTCACAGCGACGAGCGCCCCATGGCCGCCAAGGAGGCCCTCTCCGGGCTGCTGCGCGGTCTCGGGATCTCGTACCAGGACATCCCCTGCGACATCCCCACCATGACCGAGCTGTACCAGCGCACCCTGGCCACCCGCCGGGTCCTCATCGTCCTCGACAACGCCGAGTCCGCCGACCAGGTGCGGCAATTACTGCCGTACGAGTCGGGCTGTCTCGCCCTGGTCACCAGCCGCAACCGGCTGGGCGCCCTCATCGTCAGCCATGGCGCGGCGATGCTCCCGCTGCGCCCCCTCGCCTCCGACGAGGCCGAGGAGCTGGTCCGCTCGGTGGTGGGCAGGACCCGTGCGGAGGCCGAGCCCGAGGCACTCGCCGACCTGGTCGCCATCTGCGGCCGTTCCCCGCTGGCCCTGCGGATCGCGGCGGCCAACCTCGCGCTGCGCCCGGACTTCCGGATCGCCGACCATGTGACGGACCTCCGCTCCGGCAACCCGCTGGAGAGCCTGGCCGTCGCGGGCGACCCCGACTCCGCGGTCCGCCGCGCCTTCGAGCTGTCCTACCGACGGCTCGACCCGGCCGCCGCCGAGGCGTTCCGGCTGCTCGGCCTGCTCCCGGGGCCGGTCACCACCGTCGCCGCCGTCACCGCCCTGTGGGGGCGCTCGGTCGGCTCCCCGCTGCCCCTCCTCGACCGGCTCTTCGCCGAGCACCTGGTGGAGCGCACCGGGCCGGAGCGGCTGCGGCTGCACGATCTGATCTGGTGGTACGCCCGGCTGCTGGCCGACGCCGAGAAGACCGGGCCGGAGCGGCGCGAGGCCCGGCACCGGCTGCTCCGCTGGTACGCCGCCTCCGCGGACGCCGCCGCCCGCAGCCTCTATCCGCAGATACTGCGACTGGAGGTGGAGCCCGCCTGGGAGTCGGCCCGGCCGGAGACCTTCGAGGCCCCGCAGCAGGCCGCCGAGTGGTTCGACGCCGAACACGTCGACCTGGTCAAGCTGATCGAGAAGGAGGCCGCCCGCCGTGAGCCGTCCCCGGTGGTCTGGGTCCTCGCCGACACCCTCCGCGGCTACTTCTGGCTCCGCCGCCACGCCGACCTGTGGATCGGCGTGGCCCGTGCCGCCCTGCGCGCGGCGCGGGGGGCCGGCGACTTCCGGGGACAGGCCGCCGCCCATCAGAGCCTGGGTCTCGCCACCTTCACCCGGGGCGATCTGGAGCTGAGCCGGGGCCACTTCGAGCAGGCCATCGAGCTGGCCCGGCGCGCCGACTGGGGAGTGTGCGAATCGGTAGCCCTCTCCAACCTCGCCGGGGTCTCGGCCGATCTGGGGCTGCTCAGCCAGGCCGCCGAGTACTACGACCAGTCCATCACCATCGACCGCAGGCTCCAGCGCACCCCGCACCAGCCGCTCCAGGGGCTGAGCGAGGTCCTCTACGGCATGGGCAGGCTCCGTGAGGCGGAGCGCCTCTGCCGCCGGGCGCTGGCGCTCTCCCGGAAGATCTCCGCACCCGACAGCATCGCCCGGATCGGTACCACCCTCGCGCTGATCTCGGTCGATCTGGGGGAGCTGGAGACCGCCCACGACCTGGCGACCGCCTCCCGCAAGGGCTTCCAGGACATCGGCAATCTCGCGGGCGAGGCCGAGGCGGTCTGCGCCCTCGCGATGATCGCCGCCGAGGGGGGCGACGGCCAGACGGCGCTCCGCTCCGGGCTGCTCGCCTGCCGGCTGAGCCGCAAGGCCAACCGCCCCCGGCTCAAGCTGGACGCCATGCTGGTGATGGGCCACGCCCGCTATCAGCTCGCCCAGTACGAGCGCGCCTATGAGCACTTCCGGGTCGCCCGCAGGACCGCCGAGGAGATCGGCTATCTCAAGGGCCGCACCATGGCGCTGCTCGGACTCGGGGTCTGCGCCGCGCGGTTCGGCCGCCCGCTGGAGGCGCTCTGCCACGCGGGCGCGGCCCTCGCCCTCGCCCAGGAGTCCCAGTTGCGGCTGCTGGAGGGGCAGGCCCAGTCGGTGATCGCGCTGGCCCATGCCTCCCGGGGCGACCTTGCCGCCGCCGGGCGGGCCGGGCGGCAGGCCGAGGCCATCCACCGGGCGACCGGCTACCGGCCGGTGCACTCGCCGTACGCGGGCCCGGTGGGCGGCGGACTCAACGCGGCCGAGCGGTACGACGTGTTCCGCGCCTGGCAGGCCACCGCCGAGGTGGAGACCGAGGTCGAGCGGCTCGCCCAGTCCTGAGCGGGCTGAGCCGGCTGAGCCGGTCGGTCCGGTCGGGCCGGTCGAGTCGCACGGTCTTCGGCCCCGACCCCGCCGGAGCGGCGGAACCGTTCCCCCGCCGGACGGCGGGAAGCGGTGGTTCCGGTGACGGTCCGTCCGTGTCGCTGTTGGGCCGAACGGGTGAAGGGGGCGAAGATAGGCGTATGAGTAGGTACGAGAGGTACGACGTCACCGACGAGCAGTGGGAGGGTCTCGCCCAGGTCGTTCCGCTGCGCGGACGCAACGAGTGGCCGTCGAGGGTCGATCACGGCGCCGTCCCCCCGGCGCCCATGGAGCAGCGCCGGATGGTCGTGCTGCGGGTGAGTGTCTTCTCCGACGCCCGCGATGTCGCCGAGTACCTGATCGCACGGATCCCGGTCCTGCTCGACCTCACCGGCGCCGATGCCGATGTGGCCAAGCGGATCCTGGACTTCAGCAGCGGGGTCGTCTTCGGTCTGGGCAGCGGGATGCACCGGGTCGACCGCAATGTCTTCCTGCTCGCGCCGGAGGGCATGGAGGTCGACGGGGTCACGGGCGACCCCGACACCCTCACCCGGGCGCTGCGCCGCTCCTGAACCCCCGGGCCACCGGCCCCTGCCCCACCGGCCCCTGCCCTGCTGAGCCCCCGACCCCTGAGCCCCCGACCCCTGAGTGACCACCGGCCCCGGGCCCACCGGACTCCGGCCCCGGGCCGCCGCGCTCGCCGGGCCCCGTTCCCCCTGGCGCGCGGGGCCGGCGGGCGGGAATGTCGGTGGCCGGTGGTAGACCTGATGCCGTGACGGACACGAATGATCTGGCCGGGCTCCAGCGCCGGCTCGCCGACTTCGCGGTGGCGCGCGACTGGGGCCGGTTCCACACCCCGAAGAACCTGGCGACGGCGCTCGGCGTCGAGACGGCCGAACTGGCGGAGATCTTCCAGTGGCTGACGCCGGAGGAGTCGGCGCGGGTGATGGACGACGAGGCGACCGCGTTCCGGGTGCGGGACGAGGTCGCCGATGTGCTCGCGTATCTCCTCCAGTTCTGCGCGGCGCTCGGGGTGGACCCGCTCGACGCCCTCTCCGACAAGATCGATCGGAATGAGAAACGCTTCCCGGTGACGTGAGTTCGAGGTGGGAACAGGGTGATTTCGGACTCCGAGACTCCACTGATCAAGGGATTGTCACTCTATGGAGTCAACGGGTGATCAACTTCCCCCTTGCTGCCCACAAATTTCCGAATTCCTCTGGCGTTTGGGCTCAATTGGCCTCACTCTGGGTAATGAACTGAGTGGGCAGTATGTCGTACGAACGGGGGCGACGATGGACGCGGAGCGACTCATCCTCGCGAGCCGGCGCGGGCTGGCGCAGAGCAGGGCCGTGCCGGAGATCGTGGCCGAGTCCTGGCAGGCCCAGGCGCTCGCCCAGGCGATCGGTGGCCGGCTCGCCGTGTACGGCCCGCTGGAGCTGCGCGGCGAGGCCCGGGGCCTCGTCGAGACCGGCGCCCGGGGCATCGGCGCGCTGGACCGCCCCGGGCTGCGCAGCGGCGGCATCCGGGCCGCCCGGCTCTCCGGTGTGGCCGACGCGCGCGAGACCCTGCTCGCCCTCGGCGCGCTCCTGGTCGATGTGGGCATGGCCCTGGTCTCGGTCGCCTGCGGCACCGACGACGAGGGGCTCTACTGGCAGTGCGTCGAGGCGATCGACGCGGCCGACGAGGCCACCGACCGGGTGCGCGGAATGCTGCGCCGGCTTGCCGCCCGGGAGGCCGGGCGGCCCCCCGACAGCAGCCGGGGGAGAGCGGGACCCGCCCGGGGCGCCCCCGCCCCGGCCCGCCCCCCGGGACCCGCCGCCCGCCCGGAGCCCCGCCCGGTGGAGGCCCGGGCGGTGGAGCCGCGCACCGGACCCGCCCCGGCCCCCGGCCCGGCCCCCGCTTCCGGACTGCCCGGTACCCGCGCCTCCGTCGTGGCCTGCGGCGCCGTCCGCACCGCCACCGCGCTCGGAGTCCCCGACGCCCGGGAGCGCGCCGCCCCGCCCCCCTGACCCCGCCCGGGGGCGGGGCGCGGCCCCGGGGCCGACGGTGCAGGATGGGACCCATGGATCTGCGTATCTTCACCGAGCCCCAGCAGGGGGCGAGCTACGACACCCTGCTCACCGTCGCCAAGGCCACCGAGGACCTCGGCTTCGACGCCTTCTTCCGTTCCGACCACTATCTGGCCATGGGCTCCGCCGACGGCCTCCCCGGCCCCACCGACGCCTGGATCACCCTGGCCGGGCTGGCCCGCGAGACCCGCCGCATCCGCCTCGGCACCCTGATGACCGCCGGCACCTTCCGCCTCCCCGGCGTCCTCGCCATCCAGGTCGCCCAGGTCGACCAGATGTCCGGCGGCCG
This sequence comes from Streptomyces sp. NPDC000594, assembly GCF_040299965.1. Lineage (NCBI taxonomy): Bacteria > Bacillati > Actinomycetota > Actinomycetes > Kitasatosporales > Streptomycetaceae > Streptomyces > Streptomyces sp. NPDC000594. The sequence continues at coordinate 27,162 of NZ_JBEPCY010000038.1, forward strand.
GATCGAGCTGGGCCTCGGCGCCGGCTGGTTCGAGGAGGAGCACACCGCCTACGGCATCCCCTTCCCCCCGGAGAAGTTCGCCCGGCTGGAGGAGCAGCTGGCGATCGTCACCGGCCTCTGGGAGACCCCGGCCGGCGACACCTTCTCGTACGAGGGCACCCACTACCGGCTCACCGACTCGCCCGCGCTGCCCAAGCCCGCGCAGCAGCGGATCCCGGTACTGATCGGCGGCCACGGCGCCACCCGTACCCCCCGGCTCGCCGCCCGCTACGCCAGTGAGTTCAATATCCCCTTCGCCTCCATCGAGGACACCGAGCGCCAGTTCGGCCGGGTACGGGCCGCCGCCGAGGCCATCGGCCGCCCCGCCGACGACCTCGTCTACTCCAACGCGCTGGTGGTCTGTGTCGGCAAGGACGAGGCCGATATCGCCCGCCGCGCCGCCGCCATCGGCCGGGAGGTCGACGAGCTGCGGACCAACGGCCTCGCCGGATCCCCCGCCGAGGTGGTCGACAAGATCGGCCGGTACGCGGCCACCGGATCGTCGCGGATCTATCTCCAGATCCTCGACCTGGACGACCTGGACCACCTGGAGCTGATCTCCTCCCAGGTCCAGTCCCAGCTGGGCTGAGGCCGTGCGGCCCCGCCGTCCGCTCGCCGACGCGCTCGGCACCCCACCGGCCCCCGGGTTCCGGGTCCTGGACGGCGGGCTCTCGCGGGAACTCGCCGCCCGGGGGCACGACCTCTCCGGCGCGCTCTGGACCGCACGGCTGCTCCGCGACGATCCCGCCGCGATAACCGCCGCCCACACCGCCTGTGTCCGGGCCGGGGCCCAGGTCGTCATCACCGCCTCCTACCAGGCCAGCCATGAGGGCTTCGGCCGGGCCGGGGCCGACCGCCGGGAGGCCGGCGCGCTCTTCGCCCGCGCCGTGGAGCTGGCCCGTGCGGCCGCCGACGCCGCACCCCAGGAGGTCTGGGTGGCCGCCTCGGTCGGCCCCTATGGCGCGGTCCGCGCCGACGGCGGCGAGTACCGGGGCCGGTACGGGCTCTCCGTCCGCGCGCTGGAACGTTTCCACCGGCCGAGGATCGAGGCCCTGGCGGCGGCCGGCCCCGATGTGCTGGCCCTGGAGACCGTCCCCGACCGGGACGAGGCCGAGGCGCTGCTCAGGGCGGCCGAGGGCTGCGGCATCCCGCTCTGGCTCTCGTACACCGTCAGCGGCGGGCGCACCCGGGCCGGTCAGCCGCTGGCCGACGCCTATGCCCCGCTGGCCGGGCGGGACCAGGTCATCGCGGCGGGGGCGAACTGCTGTGCCCCCGAGGACGCCGGGGCGGCCGTGGCGGCGGCGGTGGGGGCCACCGGCCTGCCCGCCGTCGTCTACCCCAACAGCGGGGAACGGTGGGACGCCACCGCCCGGGAGTACACCGGCCCGGTCCGCTACGGCCCCGCGCGGGCGCCCGGGTGGGCCCGGGAGTGGGCGGCGGCCGGGGCCCGGCTGATCGGCGGCTGCTGCCGGGTCGGCTCCGACACCGTCGCCGCGCTGGCCCGTGCGGGCAGCGGGGCGGGCCGACAACCATGACGAGTGCGGTACGGGCCGACGCGCCACCGGACCGCCCACGCGCCGGTACGGGCCGACGCCGCCGGGCCGTCCGGGCACCGTCGTGGGCCGACATACCGTGACGGGCGCCGGGCCGCGCGCGTGTCACCGGGGCTGACGCCCCGTCGGGCCGCCGGTCGGCCATCACGGAAATGCGTGGTCGGGGCCGGGCGGACCGGCCCATAATCGGGCGTGTGTTCCTGACGATCAGTACCACAGGTACTCCCACCTCACCCGCCACGGACCTGGGCTTTCTGCTGCACAAGCATCCCGACAACGCGCAGCGGTTCGCCACCGCCCAGGGCACGGCCCATGTGTTCTACCCCGAGGCCACCCCCGAGCGCTGCACGGCGGCGCTGCTGCTGGAGGTGGATCCCGTGGCGCTGGTGCGGCGGGGCAAGGGCAAGGGCCGGGGCGGCACCCCCGACGCGGCGCTCGCCCAGTACGTCAACGACCGCCCCTACGCCGCCTCGTCGCTGCTCGCGGTCGCCCTGAGCACCGTCTTCAAGAGCGCCCTGCGCGGGGTGTGCAACGCCCGCCCCGAGCGGGCCGCCGCCCCGCTGCCGCTCCGGATCGAGCTGCCCGCCGTGCCCGCGCGCGGCGGCGCGGAGCTGGTCCGCAAGGTCTTCGACCCGCTGGGCTGGACCACCGTGGACGTGGCGCCGATCGCCCTGGACGAGCACTTCCCGGCCTGGGGCGAATCCCGCTATGTCCGGCTGGTGCTGGAGGGTGAGCTGCGGCTCGCCGACGCGCTGCGCCAGCTCTATGTGCTGCTGCCGGTGCTGGACGACGCCAAGCACTACTGGGTCGCCCCCGACGAGGTCGACAAGCTGCTCCGGGCCGGTACGGGCTGGCTCGCCGACCACCCCGAGCAGAAGCTGATCACCAGCCGCTATCTCGCCCGCCGCTGGGGGCTGACCCGCCAGGCGATGGACCGCCTGGAACTGGTCCGGCTCGCCGAGGCGGAGGGCCTGGAGGTCGACGCCGTCGACAACGCGGTGGACGAGACCACCGACACCGAGGAGAAGCCGGTCCCCCTCGCCGAACAGCGGCGCGAGGCCATCCTCGCGGTGCTGCGCGGCTGCGGCGCGCGGCGCGTCCTCGACCTGGGCTGCGGCCAGGGCCAGTTGGCGCAGGCGCTCCTCAAGGAGCCGCGCTTCACCGGGATCGTCGGGGTCGATGTCTCCGTACGCGCCCTGACCATCGCCGCCCGGCGGCTCGGCCTGGAGCGGATGGGGGAGCGGCAGGCCGCCCGGGTCCAGCTGCTCCAGGGCTCGCTCGCGTACACCGACAAGCGGCTCACCGGCTATGACGCGGCGGTGCTCAGCGAGGTGATCGAACATGTGGACCTGCCGAGGCTGCCCGCCCTGGAGTACGCGGTGTTCCGCTCGGCGCGGCCCCGGACCGTGATCGTGACCACGCCGAATGTCGAGTACAACGTCCGCTGGGAGACGCTGCCCGCCGGGCAGGTGCGCCATGGTGACCACCGCTTCGAGTGGACCCGCGAGGAGTTCCGCTCCTGGGCGGGGACGGTGGCGGACCGGGACGGCTATCGCGTGGAGTTCGTCCCGGTGGGGCCGGACGACCCCGAGGTCGGACCGCCCACCCAGATGGCGGTGTTCACCCGTGAGGAGGCCGGTGCGGCCGGTACGAAGGAAGTGACGGAAGCATGACCACCACCGACCTCACCCAGGAGCCCGGCGGCACCGACCGTACCGGCGACAGCGGTAACAGCGGTAACGGCGGTAGAAGCGGTAACAACGGCGGTACGGGCGGTACGGGCGACAGCGGCGGTACGGGTGTGCCCCCGCGTGTGCTCCCCGTCACCGACCTCTCCCTCGTCGTCCTCGTCGGCGCCACCGGATCCGGCAAGTCCACCTTCGCCCGGCGCCACTTCAAGCCGACCGAGGTCATCTCCTCGGACTTCTGCCGGGGCCTGGTCGCCGACGACGAGAACGACCAGTCCGCCAGCAAGGACGCCTTCGACGTCCTCCACTGCATCGCGGGCAAGCGGCTCGCCGCCGGACGGCTGACCGTGGTCGACGCCACCAATGTCCAGCCGGAGAGCCGCCGCCAGCTGATCGCGCTCGCCCGCGAGCACGACGTCCTGCCCATCGCCATCGTCCTCGACCTCCCCGAGGAGGTCTGTGTCGCGCGCAACGCCACCCGCCCCGACCGGGCCGGCATGCCCGCCCGGGTCGTCCAGCGCCACCGCCGCGAACTGCGCCGCTCCCTGCGCGGACTGGAGCGCGAGGGCTTCCGCAAGGTCCATCTCCTGCGCGGCGAGGAAGAGGTGGACGCCGCCGAGGTCGTCCGCGAACGGCGCTACAACGACCTCACCCACCTCACCGGACCCTTCGACATCATCGGTGACATCCACGGCTGTGCCTCCGAGCTGGAGACCCTGCTGACGAAGCTGGGCTACCGGGACGGGACCCACCCCGGGGGCCGTACCGCCGTCTTCGTCGGCGACCTGGTGGACCGGGGCCCCGACAGCCCCGGTGTGCTCCGCCGGGTGATGGCCATGGTCGCCTCCGGCGACGCCCTCTGTGTCCCGGGCAACCACGAGAACAAGCTCGGCCGCTATCTCAAGGGTCGCAAGGTCCAGCTCACCCATGGCCTCCCGGAGACCGTCGCCCAGCTGGAGAAGGAGGACGAGACCTTCCGCCAGGAGGTGCTGACCTTTATCGAAGGGCTGGTCAGCCACTACGTCCTGGACGGCGGCCGGCTGGTGGTCTGCCACGCCGGACTGCCCGAGAAGTACCACGGGCGCACCTCCGGCCGGGTCCGCTCGCACGCCCTGTACGGGGACACCACCGGCGAGACCGACGAGTTCGGCCTGCCGGTGCGCTACCCCTGGGCCGAGGAGTACCGGGGCCGGGCCGCCGTCGTCTACGGCCACACCCCCGTCCCCAGCACCTCCTGGGTCAACAACACCATCTGCCTGGACACCGGAGCGGTCTTCGGCGGGAAGATGACCGCCCTGCGCTGGCCGGAGCGGGAACTGGTCGACGTACCCGCCGAACGGGTCTGGTACGAACCGGCCCGGCCGCTCATGACCGAGGCGCCCGGCGGCCATGAGGGCCGCCCGCTGGACCTCGCCGATGTGCACGGCCGGCGGGTCGTGGAGACCGGCGGGATGGGCCGGGTCTCCGTCCGCGAGGAGAACGCGGCGGCGGCCCTGGAGGTCATGAGCCGCTTCGCGGTCGACCCCCGGCTGCTGCCCTATCTCCCGCCGACGATGGCACCGACCGCCACCTCCCGCCGGGAGGGGTATCTGGAGTACCCGGAGGAGGCGTTCGCGCAGTACCGCGCCGACGGCGTCGAGCGGGTGGTGTGCGAGGAGAAGCACATGGGCTCCCGGGCGGTCGCGCTGGTCTGCCGGGACGCGGCGAGCGCCCGGGAGCGGTTCGGGGTGGACGGGCCCACCGGCGCGCTCTACACCCGTACCGGGCGCCCCTTCTTCGACGACCCGGCGGTCACCGAGGAGATCCTGGACCGGCTGCGCCGGGCCGTCACCGCCGCCGGGCTCTGGGCGGAGCTGTCCGCTCCCGGCACCGGCACCGGCACCTGCACCGGCGAGGGCGGCTGGCTGCTGCTCGACGCCGAGCTGCTGCCGTGGTCGCTCAAGGCGGGCGGGCTGCTGCGCAACCAGTACGCGGCGGTCGGTGCCGCCGCCGGTGCGGCCTTCCCCGGCGCGGTCGCCGCGCTGGAGGCGGCGGCCGCCCGGGGGGTCGAGGTCGGCGGGCTGCTCACCGCCCAGCGGGAGCGCGCCGCCGACGCCACCGCCTTCACCGAGGCGTACCGCCGCTACTGCTGGACCACCGACGGTCTCGACGGGGTGCGGCTGGCACCGTTCCAGATCCTCGCGGCACCGGGCCGTTCCCTCGCCGACGTCCCCCACGACACCCAGCTGGCCTGGCTGGACCGGCTGGTCGAGGCGGACCCGACCGGGCTGCTGCGCGGCACCGGGCGGCTGCTGGTCGACACCGGGGACGAGGCATCCGTACGCGCCGGGACCGAGTGGTGGCTGGGGCTGACGGCGGCGGGCGGCGAGGGCATGGTGGTGAAGCCGCTGAGGCCGCTCACCCGGGACGGCAGGGACCGGCTCGTCCAGCCGGGCGTCAAGGTCCGGGGGCGGGAGTATCTGCGGATCATCTACGGCCCGGAGTACACCCGTCCGGAGAATCTGGAGCGGCTGCGCGACCGTTTCCTCGGCCACAAGCGCTCGCTCGCGCTGCGGGAGTACGCGCTCGGGGTCGAGGCGCTGAAGCGGCTGGCCGACGGGGAGCCGCTGTGGCGGGTCCATGAGGCGGTCTTCGCCGTCCTGGCCCTGGAGTCCGAGCCGGTCGACCCCCGGCTCTGAGCCCCGCTCCCCCTGGGTACGGCCGTGCCGGGGGTACGGGACGGGCCGCGCCGTACGGACGGCGCGGCCCGTGGTGGGTGTACGGAGCCGCTCGCTGCGGGATACGAAGTCCATGGGATTCCACGTCGACTCCGAGACCGGGCGGCTGCGCCGGGTCATCCTCCACCGGCCCGATCTGGAGCTGAAACGGCTCACCCCCCGGAACAAGGACACCCTGCTCTTCGACGATGTGCTCTGGGTGCGCCGGGCCCGCCAGGAGCACGACGGCTTCGCGGATGTGCTCCGGGACCGGGGGGTCGAGGTCCATCTCTTCGGCGATCTGCTGCGGGAGTCGCTGGAGATCCCGCAGGCCCGCAAGCTCGTCCTGGACCGGGTCTTCGACGAGAAGGAGTACGGGCCGCTGGCCACCGGCCATCTGCGGGCCGCCTTCGACGCCCTGCCCACGGCGGAGCTGGTCGACGCGCTGGTCGGCGGGATGACCAAGCGCGAGTTCCTGGCCGGACACACCGAGCCGGTGTCGGTCCGGTTCCATGTGATGGATCTGGACGACTTCCTGCTCGATCCGCTGCCCAACCATCTCTTCACCCGGGACACCTCCGCCTGGGTCTACGACGGGGTCTCCATCAACGCGATGCGCTGGCCCGCGCGGCAGCGGGAGACGGTTCATTTTGAAGCGATCTACAAGCACCATCCGCTCTTCACCGGTCCGCTCGCGGGGGATTTCCACCACTGGTCGGAGGGGCAGGACGACTATCCGTCCACCATCGAGGGCGGCGATGTGCTGGTGATCGGCCGGGGCGCGGTGCTGATCGGGATGAGCGAGCGCACCACCCCGCAGGCGGTGGAGATGCTGGCCCGGGGGATGTTCGCGGCCGGTTCGGCCCACACCATCGTCGCCCTCGACATGCCCAAGGCGCGGGCCTTCATGCATCTCGACACCGTGATGACCATGGTCGACGCGGACACCTTCACCCAGTACGCGGGTCTTGGCATGCTCCGCTCGTACACCATCGAGCCCGCCGAGGGGGGCCAGGGACTGCGGGTCACCGACCATCCGCCGGAGCGGATGCACGACGCCATCGCGGGGGCGCTGGGGCTCTCCGGGATCAGGGTGCTGACCGCCACCCAGGATGTGCACGCGGCGGAGCGGGAGCAGTGGGACGACGGCTGCAATGTGCTGGCGGTGGAGCCCGGGGTCGTGGTGGCATATGAGCGTAATGTCACTACCAACACCCATCTGCGGAAGCGGGGCATCGAGGTGATCGAGATCCCGGGGAGCGAGCTGGGGCGGGGGCGCGGCGGCCCCCGCTGCATGAGCTGTCCGGTGGAGCGGGACGCGGTATAGCGCCTGTTGGCCATGCGGGGAGCCTGTATAGCAATGCGGGTGATCGTATACACTTCCACTGTCATTCCGTGAACGATCACCCTCACCCTTCGCCCCTCGCCCGGCCGCCCGGACCCGCCTCCGGGAGCCGGGCGGGGCGGGGGCCGGTCACCGTCACCGTCACCGCAGCCGCGTCGCGAGCAGGAGCAGCCACCATGGCGATAGATCTCACAGGCCGCCACTTCCTCAAGGAGCTGGACTTCACGCCCGAGGAGTTCCGCGGACTGATCGCCCTGGCCGCCCGTCTCAAGGCGGCCAAGCGCGCGGGGACCGAGACCCAGCTGCTGCGGGGGAAGAATGTCGCGCTGATCTTCGAGAAGGCGTCGACCCGGACCCGCTGTGCCTTCGAGGTCGCCGCGGCCGACCAGGGCGCGTGCACCACGTACATCGATCCGGCCAGCTCGCACATCGGCCGCAAGGAGTCCGCGAAGGACACCGCGCGGGTGCTCGGCCGGATGTTCGACGCGATCGAGTTCCGGGGTGACGCGCAGGCCACGGTGGAGCAGTTGGCCGAGTACGCCGGGGTGCCGGTCTACAACGGCCTCACCGACGACTGGCACCCCACCCAGATGCTCGCCGATGTGCTCACCATGACCGAGCACTGCGAGAAACCGCTGGACGAGATGAGCCTCGCCTACCTCGGCGACGCCCGGTTCAATATGGGCAACTCCTATCTGATCACCGGTGCGCTGCTCGGGATGGACATCCGGATCGTCGCGCCGCGCGCCTACTGGCCCGCCGAGGAGTTCGTGGCACGGGCGCGGGAGCTGGCCGCCGCCTCCGGGGCGCGGATCACCCTCACCGAGGAGGTGGCCGAGGGGGTGCGCGGCGCGGACTTCGTCGCCACGGATGTGTGGGTGTCGATGGGGGAGCCCCAGGAGGTCTGGGACGAGCGGATCAAGGCGCTGTCGCCGTACGCGGTGACCATGGACGTACTGCGGGCCACCGGCAATCCCGAGGTGCGGTTCCTGCACTGCCTGCCCGCCTTCCACGATCTGGACACCAGCGTGGCCCGGGGTATCCACGGCCGGTACGGGCTGACCGAGCTGGAGGTCACCGACGAGGTGTTCGAGTCGGAGCACTCGGTCGTCTTCGACGAGGCGGAGAACCGGATGCACACGATCAAGGCGGTGATGGTGGCGACCCTCGGCGCGCCCGAGTGACCGCCCCGGAGTGACCGCCGCCCCGGGTGGCCCGGGTGGACCCGGGGCGCCCCGGCGGCCCCGGGTCGGCCCCGGGAGGCTTGTCGCGGAGTCGTGACGACAGTCACATCCCGGTGATAACTTCGAAGCGCGGCGGAGGCCCGCCGACCGAGGGAGGCACCGGCGATGAGCCCCTTTCCGAGTTCCGCGCCCCGTACCGAGCACTGGCGTCATCTGCGGCTCGACCTCCACGACGGGGTGGCCACGGTGACCCTCGCCCGCCCCGAGCGGCTCAACGCGCTCACCTTCGGTGCCTACGCCGACCTCCGGGACCTCCTCGCCGAGCTGGCGCGGGAGGGAGCCGTCCGGGCGCTGGTCCTCGGCGGCGAGGGGCGCGGCTTCTGCTCCGGCGGCGACGTCGACGACATCATCGGTGCCACCCTCGCGATGGACGCCGCCCAGCTCCTGGACTTCAACCGGATGACCGGTCAGGTGGTCCGGGCCATCCGGGAGTCCCCCTTCCCGGTGATCGCCGCGGTGCACGGGGTCGCGGCGGGCGCGGGCGCGGTCCTCGCCCTGGCCGCCGACTTCCGGATCGCCGACCCGACCGCGCGGTTCGCCTTCCTCTTCACCCGGGTCGGGCTCTCCGGCGGCGACATGGGCGCCGCCTATCTGCTCCCCCGGGTGGTCGGCCTCGGACACGCCACCCGGCTGCTGATGCTGGGCGAACCGGTCCGGGCGCCGGAGGCCGAGCGCATCGGACTGCTCAGCGAGCTGACCCCGGACGGCGGCGCCCCCGCCCGTGCCGCCGCCCTCGCCCGTACCCTCGCCGACGGGCCGGCCCTCGCCCACGCCCAGACCAAGGCGCTGCTCACCGCCGAGCTGGACATGCCGCTGGCCGCCGCCGTCGAGCTGGACGCTGCCACCCAGGCGCTGCTGATGACCAGCGCGGACTACGCCGAGTTCCACGCGGCCTTCACCGCGAAGCGCGCCCCGCGCTGGCTCGGCCGATGACCACGGCCGCCCCGACACCCCCGCACCGGGCGGACCACCCCGGACGGTCGGCCCCGGCCCGCGCCCCGGTGGACCCCCGATGACCCCGGGGGCGGGGACGGCCGGCCCCGGTGCGGACCCTGTGCCGGCCCGGGGCGGGGTACCGCCCGGACGCCGGGTGCGGCGGGTCGCTGTCATCGGCGGCGGGCCCGGCGGGCTCTACGCGGCCCTGCTGCTCCAGCGGCTCGACCCCCGCCGCGAGATCACCGTCTGGGAACGCGACGCCCCGGACGACACCTTCGGCTTCGGGGTCGTGCTCTCCGACGAGACCCTCGGCGGCATCGAGAGCGCCGACCCCGCCGTCCATGACGCCCTGCGCCGCGAGTTCGTCCGCTGGGACACCATCGAGATCGTCCACCGGGGCCGGCACCTCGTCTCCGGCGGCCACGGCTTCGCCGCGCTCGGCCGCCGCCGGCTCCTGGAGATCCTGCACACCCGCTGCGCGGGCCTCGGCGTCCGGCTCCGCTTCCGCACCCCCGCACCCCCCGCCGCCGAACTCGCCCGCACCCATGACCTGGTCATCGCCGCCGACGGCATCCACAGCACCACCCGTACCGCCCATGCCGCCCACTTCCGCCCCCGGATCACCGGCCATCGCTGCCGCTATCTCTGGCTCGCCGCCGACCTCGCCCTCGACGCCTTCCGCTTCGAGATCGCCGAGACCCCGCACGGGGTGATGCAGCTGCACGGCTACCCGTACACCCCCGGCACCAGCACCGTGATCGTGGAGATGCGGGAGGAGGTCTGGCGCGCCGCCGGACTGGACGCACCCGGCCCCGAGGGGCTCCGCCGCTCCCTCGGCCACTGCGCCGCCGTCTTCGCCGGAGCGCTCGACGGCCGGCCGCTGCGCGCCCACCACTCCGCCTGGACCGCCTTCCGCACCGTCGTCACCGAACGCTGGTCCCACGGCCGTACCGTGCTCCTCGGCGACGCCGCCCACACCGCCCACTTCTCCATCGGCTCCGGCACCAAGCTCGCCGTCGAGGACGCCCTCGCCCTCGCCGCCTGTCTGCGGGAGCGGGAGGACGACGGTGTCGAGGCGGCGCTGGCCGCGTACGAGACCGAGCGCCGGCCCGTCGTCGAGTCCACCCAGCGGGCGGCGGCGGCGAGCCTGCACTGGTTCGAGGAGCTGGCGGTCCCGCTCGGACAGCCGCCGCGCCAGTTCGCCTTCAACCTCCTCACCCGCAGCCGCCGGGTCACCCACGGCAATCTGCGGCTGCGCGACCCCGCCTTCACCGACGCCGTCGAACAGGACTTCGGCTGCCCGCCCGGCACCCCGCCGATGTTCACCCCCTTCCGGCTCCGCGGTCTTGAACTGCGCAACCGGATCGTGGTCTCCCCGATGGACCTCTACTCGGCGGTGGACGGGATCCCCGGCGACCTCCATCTGGTCCACCTCGGCGCCCGCGCCCTCGGCGGCGCCGGCCTGGTCATGACCGAGATGGTCTGTGTCTCCCCCCGGGGCCGGATCACCCCCGGCTGCGCCGGACTCTGGACCGACGCCCAGGCCACCGCCTGGCGGCGGATCACCCGCTTCGTCCATGACGCCGCCCCCGGCACCGCCATCGGCGTCCAGCTCGGCCACTCCGGACGCAAGGGCTCCACCCGGCGCATGTGGGAGGGGATGGACGACCCCCTGCCCGAGGGCAACTGGCCGCTCCAGGCCGCCTCGGCCCTCCCGTACCGCCCCGGTGTCGGCCAGCTCCCGCACGCCCTGGACCGGGCCGGGCTCACCGCCGTCCGCGAGGAGTTCACCGCCGCCGCCCGCCGGGCCGCCACCGCCGGATTCGACCTCCTCGAACTCCACTGCGCCCATGGCTATCTGCTCTCCGGCTTTCTCTCCCCGCTCACCAACCACCGCACCGACGGCTACGGCGGCCCGCTCGCCCACCGGCTCCGCTTCCCCCTGGAGGTCTTCGACGCGGTCCGCTCCGTCTGGCCCGGCGACCGCCCGATGACCGTCCGGATCTCCGCCACCGACTGGGCCGACGGCGGGACCACCGCCGACGACGCGGTGGAGATCGCCCGTGCCTTCGCCGACCGGGGCGCCGACGCCATCGACGTCTCCACCGGCCAGGTCGTCCGCCAGGAGCGCCCCGCGTTCGGCCGCTCGTACCAGACCCCGTACGCGGACCGGGTCCGCAACGCGCTCGGTGTCCCGGTCATCGCGGTCGGCGCCATCTCCTCCTGGGACGATGTCAACTCCCTGCTGCTCGCCGGGCGCGCCGACCTCTGCGCCCTGGCCCGGCCCCATCTCTACGACCCGCACTGGACCCTGCACGCGGCGGCGGAACAGGGCTACACCGGGCCGGGTGCCCCCTGGCCCGCGCCGTACCGGGCGGGCAGCCGGCCGCCGCCCACCGGGCGCACCGACGGGCCGGCCCCCCGGCTCCGTCTCGACGCCTGAGGTTCACCCGGCCCCGGGGCCGTCGCGGTCGCCCTGGCGCTCCTCCGGCGGGGGTCCGTCGACGAATCGCGCCCCCACATCCCGCAGCAGGGCGTGCAACTCGCCGAACACCTCCACCGACCGGCCCCCCGGCCAGCCCTCCGGCAACAGCTCCGGCGGCAGCCCGGGATCCCGGTACGGCACCCGCCGCCAGGAGTCCAGCGCCAGCAGATAGTCCCGGTACGCCTGCTCCGGCCGGGTGTCCCGCCCCTCCCACCAGGCCGCGAGCACCGGCTCGTGCGCCGCCAGGAACTCCTCGTGCCCGGCCGCCAGCGCACCCAGGTCCCACCAGCGCGCCACCGCCTCCGCCGTCGCCGCGAAGCCCAGATGCTCCCCCCGGAACAGCTCCACATAGGGGTCGAGCCGCAGCCGGCGCAGGGTGTGGCGGGTCTCCTCGTACAGCCGCGCGGGAGCCACCCATACCCCCGGCGCCACCGTGCCGAACCCCAGCCGTCCCAGCCGGGAGCGGAGCAGATGGCGCTTGCTGCGCTCGGACTCGGGCACCGAGAAGACCGCCAGCACCCAGCCCTCGGAGAGCAGCGCGGGTTTTCCGCCGTAGATCCGCAGGTCACCGTCGTCCAGCAGCTGGCGGGCGTCGTCGGAGAGGACATAGCCCGCCGAGCCGTCCGCCGTCCGCTCCGGCAGCAGCAGCCCCCGGCGCTTCAGCCGGGAGACCGCCGAGCGCACCGACGGCGGGTCCACCCCCACGGCGCCCAGCAGGCGGATCAGCTCGGCCACGGGCAGGGGGCCCGGCCGGTCGCGGCCATAGGCGCCGTAGAGCGTCACGATCAGGGAGCGGGGGGTGTGCTGGTCGGCCACACGATCACTGTAGGGCCGACGGGGCGCCGCCCGGCGTCCGCCGCGAGCCGCGCCCGCCCCGCGCCCGCTCCCCGCCCGCCCCGCGCCCGCCGTACCCGCCATGCCCGCTCCCTGTCGGCTCCGTGTCCGCTCGGTGCTGGGCGGGCTCAGCCGGCGCCGCTGGGGCCGCCGGGACCGGCGGCTCCGTCACGCAGCCGGAAGCGCTGGAGTTTGCCGGTGGGGGTACGGGGCAGCTCCTCGGCGAACACGATCTCCCGGGGGCACTTGTACGGGCTCAGCCGCTCCCGTACCCAGGTGAGCAGCGCCGCCGCCGTGGCCTCCCCGGCCGGCACCCCCGCGCGGGGCACCACATGCGCCACCACGATCTGCCCGCGCAGCGCGTCCGGCCTGCCCACCACCGCCGCCTCGGCCACATCGGGATGGCCGAGCAGCGCCTCCTCCACCTCCGGGCCCGCGATGTTGTACCCCGCCGAGACGATCATGTCGTCGGCGCGGGCGACATAGCGGAAGTAGCCGTCGGGCTCCCGTACATAGGTGTCCCCGGTCATGTTCCAGCCGTCGCGGACGTACTCCCGCTGCCGGGGGTCGTCCAGATAGCGGCAGCCCACCGGGCCGCGCACCGCGAGCAGCCCCGGGGTCCCGTCGGGGACCGGCCGCCCCCGCCCGTCCACAACGCGCGCCTCCCAGCCGGGCACCGGCACCCCGGTCGTCCCCGGCCGGATCGCGTCGTCCGCCGCCGAGATGAAGATATGCAGCAGCTCCGTCGCCCCGATGCCGTTGATGATCCGTACACCGGTCCGCTCCCGCCAGCGCCGCCAGGTGTCGGCGGGCAGGTTCTCCCCGGCGGAGACACAGCGCCGCAGCGACCCCAGACGGTACGGGGCGGACTCGGCCAGCATCACCCGGTACGCGGTCGGCGCGGTGAACAGCACGGTCACCCCGTGCCGGTCTATCGCGGGCAGCAGTTGCCGGGGGCCGGCCCGCTCCAGCAGCAGCGCACAGGCCCCCGCCCGCAGCGGGAAGACCACCAGACCGCCGAGGCCGAAGGTGAAGCCCAGCGGCGGGCTCCCGGCGAAGAGGTCGCCGGGGACGGGCCGCAGCACCTCGGCCGAGAAGGTGTCGGCGACGGCCAGGACGTCCCGGTGGAAGTGGAGGCATCCCTTGGGGCGGCCGGTGGTGCCGGAGGTGAAGGCGATCAGCGCGATGTCGTCGGCGGCGGTGGCGACGGCGGGGTAGACCTCCGGCTGCCCCTCGGCCAGGCGCAGCAGATCGCCGGGGCGGTCCCCGCCGTACGGGGTGATCCGCAGCCCCGGCACCTCGGCGGCGACCAGGTCGTCCAGGGCGCGGGCGTCGCAGAGGGCGTGCCGGACGGCGGCGATCGAGCAGACCGAGGCCAGCTCCCGGGGCCGCTGCTGGGCGAGGACGGTCACCGCCACCGCGCCCGCCTTCATGACGGCGAGCCAGCAGGCGGCCAGGTACGGGCTGGTGGGCCCGCGCAGCAGCACCCGGTCGCCGGGGGCGACGCCGAGCGGTCCGCTGAGGACATGGGCGATCCGGTCCACCCGGGTGCGCAGTTCGCCGTAGCTCCAGACGGTGCCGTCCTCACTGCGGAAGGCGGGCGGCTCGGGCCCGAACCGCTCGATGGTCCGGTCCACCAGCTCCACCCCGCAGTTGAGCCGGTCGGGCCCGGGGAGCGGGGTGAGCACGGGCCACTCGGCGGCGGGCGGCAGATGGTCCCGGGCGAAGGTGTCGAGATGGGCCGAGGAGGTCAGCTCCATGGGTGCGCCCCTTCCCTGTGGTGGGGTCGTGTGGGGAGCGTATCGTTGTCATGACGACAGTCAACGGTCCGCGATAGATGCGCTGTCCGGGGTGCCGGGCGGGAGCGTCGGACGAGGGGGCGGCGATGCCCGGCGGTTCTCCGGACCTGCCAGACCCTTCACCTTCCCCGGGCGCTCCCGGGCACCCGGGCCGGCCGGGTCCGCCGGATCGCCCGGCTGCTCCGTACCCGCCGGATCCGTCAGGGCCGCCGGGTGAGCGGGACCGGCCGGGCCTGCCGGACCCGCTCCGCCTGCCGGAGCCGCCGGGATCTCCTGGCGCTGGTGGCCCGCCCTGTCCGCCGGGCTCCCCGGAGCCGACGGAGCCGACAGGGCCGATGGGGCCGGCAGAGCCGTCGCAGCCACGGGGCTCATCGCGTCCGCAGGGTCTCTCCGATCGGCCGGACCCGCAAGGCCCGGCGCCGGGACCGGCGTTCTCGCTCGGGGCCGGGCAGGTCGCCTTCTGCGCGCGGGTGCGGGCCCTCGCCGTCGAGGTGCTGCGGCCGATCGCGGAGGCGGGCACCGAGGGCCGGGTGAACCGCCCGCTGCTGGCCGCCCTCGGCGAACACGGCCTGCTGCGGGGGCTCTTCGCCGCCGGGACCGGGGCGATGGAGCTGTGTCTGCTGCGCGAGTCGCTCGCCCGGGAGTGCACGGAGGCGGAGACCGCGCTCGCCCTCCAGGGCCTCGGGGCCTTCCCCGTCGCCGACGCGGGCACCCCCGCCCAGCGCGCCCGCTGGCTGCCGGGGGTCGGCGCGGGCCGGACCGTCGCCGCCTTCGCCCTCA
Organism: Streptomyces sp. NPDC000594; assembly: GCF_040299965.1. Classification (NCBI taxonomy): domain Bacteria; kingdom Bacillati; phylum Actinomycetota; class Actinomycetes; order Kitasatosporales; family Streptomycetaceae; genus Streptomyces; species Streptomyces sp. NPDC000594. The sequence continues at coordinate 42,561 of NZ_JBEPCY010000038.1, forward strand.
GCGAGCCGGGCGCCGGCTCGGACGCGGCGGCCCTGACGCTGGCGGCCGTCCCCGACGGCGACGGCCGCTGGCGGCTGCACGGCGCCAAGCGGTGGATCTCCAACGCCCCCGAGGCCGACTTCTACACCGTCTTCGCCCGGACCACCGAGGGGGCCCGCGCCCGGGGGGTGACCGCCTTCCTGGTCCCCGCCGACCGCCCGGGGCTCTCCGGGACCCCGATCGCGATGCTCTCGCCGCACCCCCTCGGCACGCTCGACCTCGACGGGACGCCGGTCACCCGTGACGATGTCCTCGGCGCGGTGGACGGCGGCTTCGCGGTCGCGATGCGCACCCTCGACCGCTTCCGGCCCAGCGTCGGCGCCTTCGCCGTGGGCATGGCCCAGGCCGCCCTGGACGCGACGGTGGCGCACACCTCCCGCCGTACCGCCTTCGGCGGCCCGCTCGCCGAACTCCAGTCGGTGGCCCACCGGGTGGCCGAGATGGCGACCCGGACCGAGGCCGCCCGGCTGCTGGTGTACGCGGCGGCCTCGGCGTACGACACGGGCGCGCCCGATGTGTCCCGGCGCTCCGCCATGGCCAAGCTCTACGCGACCGAGACCGCGCAGTATGTCGTGGACTCCGCCGTCCAGTTGCACGGCGCCCGCGCGCTCCAGCGCGGCCATCCGCTGGAGCATCTCTACCGCGAGGTGCGCGCACCCCGGATCTACGAGGGCGCCAGCGAGGTCCAGCGCTCGATCATCGCCCGGGAGCTGTACGGGAGGGCCCGCCGCCGCCCGCCCCCGGGAGCCGGGGACGAGGACCGGCCCCCGAGCCCGAGGAACACCGTATGAGCCCGAGGAGCACAGCATGAGCCCGAGGAGCGCCGTATGAGTCTGCGCCGGCACAACCCCGCCGAGCTGTCCCCGCCGACGGGCTTCTCGCACGCCGTCACCGCCACCGGCTCCCGGCTGGTCTTCCTCGCCGGCCAGACCTCCCTGGACCGGGCGGGGAAGGTGGTGGGGGAGACCCTGCCCGAGCAGTTCGGGACCGCCCTGTCCCATCTCCTCACCGCGCTCGCCGCGGCGGGCGGCGCCCCGCACCACCTCGCCCGGGTCACCGTCTACACCACCGATGTCGACGCCTACCGCGCCCACCGCGCCGAACTCGGCCGGATCTGGCGGCGGGCGGCGGGCCGGGACTATCCGGCGATGGCGGTGATCGGGGTGGTACGGCTGTGGGACCGGCAGGCCCTGGTGGAGCTGGACGGGACCGCCGTACTGCCCTGAACCCGGACGCGCCCGCCGTACGGCCCCGGGGCGGGGCCGAACACCCTTGATCGACTGGTAGCGCGCCCGGGGCAGGGCTACCGTCGGGGGAGTGGGCGGCCGGACCGCACGGACCGGCACGCCCCCAGACCCGATGCGCCATGTCGCCGACCCCCCGGCCCCGCGCCGCCACCGCACCGAGGACCGCCCCCGCCCGGGGCGGCGGCAAGGGTGTCGCCCTGCTGGTCATCGCCTCCGCCCAGCTGATGGTCGTCCTCGATGTCACCATCGTGAACATCGCCCTGCCGCACATCCAGACCGCCCTCGGCTTCTCCACCACCAACCTCTCCTGGGTCGTCAGCGCCTACACCCTCACCTTCGGCGGACTGCTGCTCCTCGGCGGGCGCGCCGGGGACATCCTCGGCCGCCGCCGGGTCTTCATGGCCGGGGTCGGACTCTTCGCCCTCGCCTCCCTCCTCGGCGGGCTCTCCCAGAACTCCGCCCAACTGCTCGCCGCCCGGGCCCTCCAGGGCGTCGGCGGAGCCATCGCATCGCCGACCTCGCTCGCACTCATCAGCACCACCTTCACCGAGGGCCCCGAACGCAACCGTGCCTTCGGCGCCTTCGCCGCCGTCTCCGCGGGCGGCGGGGCCATCGGACTGCTCGCGGGCGGTGTCCTCGTCCAATGGCTCGACTGGCGCTGGGTCTTCTTCGTCAATGTCCCCATCGCCCTGCTGATCATCGTGGCCACCCCGCGCCATATCCAGGAGTCCGAGCGCCATCCCGGGCGCTTCGACCTGATCGGCGCGGTGACCGCGACCCTCGGCATGGTCGCGCTGGTGTACGGGTTCATCCGCGCCGCCCACGACGGCTGGCGGGACCCCGTCACCATCGGCTCGTTCACCGCCGCGGTGGTGCTGCTGACCGCCTTCGTCGCGGTGGAACGGCGCTCGCGGCAGCCCATCGTCCCGCTGCGGATGTTCGCCGACCGCAACCGCTCCGGCTCCTACGGCATCATGCTCTGCCTCGCCGCCGCGATCTTCGGCATGTTCTTCTTCCTCACCCTCTTCGTCCAGGACGTCCTGCACTTCAGCCCGCTCCGGGCCGGTCTCGCCTTCCTCCCCGTGAGCATCGTCATCGCGGTGGTCGCCCAGATCACCTCGCGGCTGCTGCCGCGCTTCGGCCCCAAACCCTTCATGGTCGGCGGGGCGCTGGCCGCGGCGGCCGGGCTGGCCTGGCTCACCCGGGTCGATGTCCACTCCACCTACGCCGGCGCGGTGCTGGGCCCGATGCTGCTCTTCAGCCTGGGCATGGGTACGCAGTTCATCTCGCTGACCCTGACCGCGCTCGGCGGGGTGCGCGGCGAGGAGTCGGGCGCCGCCTCCGGGCTGCTCAACACCTCCCAGCAGGTCGGCGGCTCGCTCGGGCTCGCCATCCTCGTCACCGTCTTCGGCACGGCGAGCCGCCGGGCCGCCCAGGAGGAGATCACCGCCTTTCTGTCGCGGGCCACGCCGGAGCAGAGAATCGCCTTCCGGGCGAGCGGTACCCTGCCCCCGCCCTGGGGCGAGCGGGTGCTCACCGCCGGGATCTCGGCCGCCTTCGTCGCCGCCGCCGTCTTCACGGTGATCGCCGCGCTGATCGCCGTCCTGGTCATCCGGGTCCGCCCCGCCGACCTGGAACGACTCCGGGGCGGAGTGACATCAGGGACCTGAGTGACCCAATCCGGTGGGCGCGGGAGAGCGGGGACTGAGAACATCGCCAGGAAGTGCGGCCGAGGAGTACCGCCGGGCGCCAGGGACCCCGGGAATCATCGCCGGACGGTCCCGGACCGTCGCCGGACGGCCCGCCGGCCGGTGCGGGACCGGACGGTCGTGAGGGACCGGACGGTTCCGCCGGGAAGCGAGGGAGGTGTGTACGTGGGTGCCGAGCCGTCCATCGGAGCGGGCGTCCTCCCGGTGACCGGGCTGGCCATCCTCGACGCGGACGCCCGCTATCTCTTCGCGGACGAGCTGTGGTGCCGGATATCGGGCGAACCGGCCGAGGGCCTGCCCGGCCGTCCCGTGGATCGGTCCGCCCGGTCCGTGGTGGGGGCGCCCGCACTCCTCGCGGCGGTACTCGCCGACGGACACACCCGGGTGCACGAGGGGGAGGGCAGCCGCTGCACCTGGCAGCGGCTGACCATCGACGGATGCGGCACCGGACTCGCCGGGCTGCTGCTGGTGACCGCCCCGGGCGCGGCGGGGCACCCGGCCGCCCTGGGCGGCGCGGACCGTACGGCCTCATCCGGAGGGACGGGCACCCCGGGGCGTCCGTCCGAAGGCGCGGGCACCCCGGGTCGTCCGTCCGGAGGGGCCGGCACCCTGGTCCCCGGAGTCGCGGAGGCCGCCCACCGGATAGGGACCACCCTGGACGCCCGCACCACCTGCGAGGAACTGGTCGCCTTCCTCGCCCCCGGCGGCCCCGGCGGGCCGGGACCCCTCACCGTCGCGGTCGACCTCCTCGCCGAGGAGCCCCGCGACCCCGGCGTCCCCCCGCTCCACCGGGCGGCCGCCACCGGCCGCGCCGAACTGCTGCCGGGCCGCCCCTCCGCCACCGTCCTCCGGGGCGAACCCACCGTCGAGGGGCCGCGCATCTCCCTCCCCCTGATCCACCGGGGACGGGTCCTCGGCGCCCTGCACCTCGCCCGCGACCACGGCGACCTCACCCCCTCCGAAGCGCTGCTCGCCCGGTCCGCCGCCCGCCGGGCCGCCGTCGCCCTCGACCACGCCCGGCTCTTCGGCCGCTCCCAGCGCACCGCCGGAGAGCTTCAGCGCGCCCTGCTGACCGACCCCGGGCTGCCCCACCCCAATCTCCTGGTCGCCTCCCGCTATCTGCCCTCCGGGGTCGGCACCCTCGTCGGCGGCGACTGGTTCGAGACGGTACGGCTGCACTTCGGACGGACCCTGCTGGTCATGGGCGATGTGATGGGCCATGGGGTGGAGGCCGCCGTCGACATGAACAGCTACCGCCGGGCGCTGCGCGACGCCGCGGCGGCCGATCTGCCGCCGCACCGGATACTGCGCCGGCTCGACCAGGAGACCGCGGGCCACTCCGCCCGCCGCCCGGCCACCTGTCTGCTCGCCCAGACGGACCCGCCCCGGGGCCTGGTCTCCTTCTCCAGCGCGGGCCACCTCCCGCCGGTGGTCCTCGATGCCTCGGGCGCCATGGAACCCGTCGACGTCCCGGTGGGACCCCCGCTCGGCACCGGCGTCGGCGGCTACGACCGCGCGACCCGCCCCCTCGGCCCCGGTGACACCCTGCTGATGTTCACCGACGGCCTGGTGGAGCGGCGGGGCGAGGACATCGACGTCTCCCTCGCCCGCCTCTCCCGGCTGCGCCCGGACCCGGCGGCACCGCTGGACGACCTGATCGACGGCATCCTGGCCAAGCTGGACGCGGCCCACGCCGAGGACGACGTGGCCCTCCTCGCCGCCCGGATCAGTCTCCAGCCCTGAGCCCCCGGCCCCGAGCCTCCCGTTCTGAGCCCCCCGGCCGTCAGGGCCTCCCGTCTCCCGTCCGGCCAGGGTCCCCCGGCCGTCAGGGTCTCTCCCGGCCACCAGGGCCGCCCGGTCCCGGACGGCTGGTTGGATGCGGCCATGACGCATCCGGATGTTGACCACGCCGCCCTCCGTGCCGAGTCCGAGGCCTACTTCGACGCGGTCCCCCGCACCCTCGCACGGGCCGAGGAGTTCGGGCCGCTGACCCTCTTCGTCCCCAGGGACGAGGGCGCCTGCCGACCCCGCTTCGCCCGCCCCACGCCCGGTGCCACCACCCGGGTGACCCCCGCCGATGTGACCCGGGTCCGCGCCCGGCAGCGGGAACTCGGCCTGCCCGAGCGGTACGAGTGGGTCGCCGAGACCACACCCGCGCTGCGCGCCGCCGCCGAGGGGGCCGGGCTGGCGATCCAGGAGTATCCGCTGATGACCCTCGGCCCCCGGGAGACCACGGCGGCGGAACTCCCCGGCGATGGGGTACGGGTGGCGCTCCTCGACGCCGACGCCCCGGAGCTGCCGGGCGCCCTGGCCGTCGCGGGCCTGGTCTTCGGCCCGCCGCTCCCCGGCGTCGGCGGTGACCCGGCCGACCGGGTCCGGCTCGCCGGGGAGATCCGCCGGCTGACGGAGGACGGCACCCTCTCCCGTACCCGGGAAGAGATACACGCCGGGCTGCTGCGGGTCGCGGCCGTCATCGACCCGGACGGGACGGTGGTCTGCTCCGGCCGGCATCTCCCCGCGGTGGACGCCACCGAGATCGTCGGGGTCGCGACCCTCCCCCCGGCCCGCCGCCGCGGCCTCGGCCTCGCCCTCACCTCGGCCCTGGCCACCGACGCCCGTACCCTCGGCGCCCGCGCCGTGGTCCTCTCCGCCGCCGACGACCGGGTGGCCCGTCTCTACGCCCGCCTCGGCTTCCGCACCATCGGCACCGTCCTGATCGCCGAGCCGCCCCACCACCCGGACCGGGAGCCTGCCGCCTGTTCAGGCCAGTAGGGATCTGGTTCGCGCCGTTCATGGCGAAGGGGGGTTTTTGGGGTGTCCGGTGGGACAGCGCTGTGGCGTCGGGGAGTGCGCCCGTGGGGGGCGAGCGCCCGCAGACCGAAACAGGGGGTTCCACACAGTGGCTTCTCTTACGTATGACATCCTCACCGATCCCGTTCCGCTGGAGGTGTCCTCGCAGGACGGGGTGGTCCTGGGGGCGGTGCACATCGTCGTCTCCAATCCGGGCAAGAAAGTGGTGCGCTGGTACTCCATACAGATCCAGGTTCCCTTCGGCGGGAACGCGGGTGATCTGACGGCCGTCCCGTCGGCGGTCGACACACGGATCGAACAGAACACCGCGACGTGGAGCACCGAGACGCCGACGGCCCAGTGGGACCAGACCACGGGGATCCTCACGGTGTCGGCCGGCAGCCTGGCGCACTTCGAGAGCGGCCGTTCGCTGGTCGTGGTGCTGGACGGCTTCCCGGTCTCCGACCAACCGGGGGTGGTCCTGCTCAAGGCGACCGAGGTAGGGACGGGGCCGACCGGGCAGAATCCGAAGCCGCCGGTCACCCTGAGCCTGCTGAAGCGCGTACCCAGGGTGCCCCGCAACTTCCGCCCGGAAGCGTCGCTCATCGAGGCGGGCGGGAAGGTCACCCTGCTGTGGGACGGCCCCGACACCCTGAACTACGAGATCCAGTATCCGGACGGCACCTTGGAGAGCGTCCCCCAGCGGGGCCCGTCCGGCTGGACCTGGTCACCGAAGGCGAACAAGGCGCCGAAGCACGCCGCGACGTACACCCTGATCGCCACACCCCCCAACGCGCAGCACCCGCCGTACCACCTCACCACCAGCGTCCAGCTGAGCAACCCCGAGTACAAGAGCCTCACCGCCACCGTCGGCGTCCACACCCCCTGGGTCCAGGGCACGACGAACCGGGGGCGGATCTTCTTCACCGCGCAGGGAGCGGCGATCCGCAACGCGTCCAACACCCGGGGGATCGTCACCGCCGACAAGGCGGAACTGAGGGAGCTGGTCACCGATGTGGCCCAGGTGAAGAACGACCTCACGGTCGGCGGCAAGGCGGATATCGCGGGCGAACTGCACGCCGGCGGCGACACCACGGTCGGCGGTGCTCTGACCGTCAGCGGCCGGGTCGACGCGCACGGTGAGTTGCACACCACGCAGAACGCCGTGGTCGACGGTGCCCTGCGGGTGGGCGGCCGGGTGGATGCCGGGGGCGATTTGCGGGTCGCGCAGAACGCCGCCGTCGTCGGCGCCCTCTCGGTCGGCGGCCGGGTCGACGCCCAGGGCGAGTTGCACACCGCCCAGAACGCTGTGGTGGACGGTGCGCTGCGGGTGGGCGGCCGGGTGGACGCCGGTGGCGAACTGCATGCCGCGCAGAACGCGGTGATCGGCGGTTCCCTCGGCGTCGGCGGCAGAGTGGACGCGCAGGGCGAGCTGCACACCGCGCAGAACGCCGTGGTCGACGGCGCCCTGTCGGTCGGCGGCCGGGTCGATGCCGGGGGTGAGCTGCATGTCGCCCAGAGCGCCGCTGTCGGGGGCAATCTCACCGTCAACGGCGCGGTGGAACTGAATGAGCTGCTCGTCATCCGGAAAGCCGCCGTCGGCGGTGATCTCTCCGTCAACGGCAGGGCGGATGTCCTGGGCGGATTCCAGTCCGCCGGAAGGGCCGTCATCGGTGACGACCTCACCGTCAGCGGCCGGGTCGACGCCGGAGGCGCGTTGCACGCCGCTCAGGACGCCGTCGTGGGCGGCGCCCTGTCGGTCAACGGCCGGGTGGACGCGCAGGGCGAACTGCACGCTGCGGGGAACGCCGCCCTCGGCGGTGACCTCGATGTCAGCGGGGAGTCCACGTTCGCCGGAAGGGTGAACGCCAACGGCCAGTTGTCGGTCCGCAGCGGAGACACCTGGCTCATGCATGTCAACGACGACCAGGTGGCGATCACACCCAACCTCCGGGTCCACGGCGAGTCCCTGTTCACCGGAAGGGTGAACGCCAACAGGCTGCTCTCGGTCCGCAACGAGGACAAGTGGCTGATGCACGTCAACGACGACCAGGTGTCGATCGCGGCCAACCTCCGCGTCCACGGCGCCTTCCGCTCCGACAGCTGACCCGCCACGACACGACGGCCGCCCCGCAGGACCCACGGGTCACGCGGGGCGGCGGTCCGCGTACGTCCGCCGCAGGGTGTGGCGGTGTGCGCCTCCCGGACCCTGGCAGCGTTTCAGATGTTGCCCGGCGGGTGACCGGGAAGAGTGAGCAGCATGGCGTGCATGAGCGGTGCTCCGTGGATACGGGGGCGGTGGTCGCCGACTGTCTCCCAGCCCCAGGTCTCGTACAGGGCATGAACCTTGGGGTGTGACTGATCCACCAGGAGGGTGGCCCGGCTTTCCGGGCGGCCGGAGAGCAGTGCGTCGTGCAGGGCCTTGCTGATGCCGGTCTTCCGCCAAGGGGTGCGGACCATGAGTTCGCTGAGGCCGTAGGTGCGGTGCCCGGTCTCGGTGACGAGACCGGGTGGGACTTCGGTGAGCAGTCCTTTCCACCAGGGGGCATCGGCGGCCAGGGGGGGCGCCGTAGGCGTAGCCGACGGGCTGGTCGCCGTCGTAGCCGATGACGCAGGTCCAGCCGGGGCGGCTGGACCATCCGGCCAGGCCGTTGCGGAACCGGTCGACCGAAGCGAAAGGATCGTCGTCGGCGGGGGCATGGACCTCGGCGTAGATGTCCACGAGCAGTGGGCCCAGTTCTTCGGCGTGGCTCTGGTCGTAGTGACGGATGCTGATGCCGGTGGTCACGGGGCCTCCTATGCGGCGAGGGCGCGGCGGACGCGGGAGAGCCGGTCGCCCAGATTCTTCATGTCGGGGAGGCCGGTGGACAACTGGGCGACGCCGGCGGCGGCAGCCTCATGGTCGTGCTGTGCCAACTGGATCTCCGCGAGCTGGACCGTGTAGTACGCCCGGTTCCGCTTCATCCGGGGAGGGAGGAGGACGAGTGCCTGCTCGGTGGCGGCTGCGGCACGGTCGTGGTCCCCGAGTGCCTTGTGGCCGAGGGCGGACCAGGCCCCTGCCATGGCGATCGGATCTCCGGCAAGCAGGCAGCTCTTGAGGCATGCGGAGAAGAGCAGGGTGGCCCGCTCACGATCGGCGCCGTCGAGCGCCCCCCAGCCGGCCAAGGAGTACAGGTTGCTGATCGCGCTGTGCAATGCCCGCTCGACGCGCTCGGTGTATACGCAGTGATCGAGTACGTCTTGCAGGCGGTCGATGTACACCGTGGCGACGGGGGCCAGTTCAGCTCCGCCGACCGCATAGAACTGTGCGCTGAGGTGGGTGATACGGCTGTTCACCCGTGCGATATCTGCTATGGAGACGCGGCCTGAGCTGGGGGTCTCGTCTATGCCCAGGGCAGATGGGCTGGAGTTGGAGACCGTGGAGGAACGGCCGACCGAGCCTGCCATGTGGGCCCGGCTCTACCGGCTTTGGGTCGACCATGAATCCGACCCGGTGCTCGAAGTGGGTGATTCTCAGGCAAGCAGCATGATCAGTGAGGCCCGCCGCACCCTGCCCGGGCTGGCCGAGCGCCGAGCCATCGTGGTCACCCTGCGCCGGCCTCGGTCGCAGGGGTGCGAGCCGTACGCTACGGAGTGACAAGCGATACCCAGGGTGACAGGGAAGGGTGGTCGAGGGCGAAGTGGCGCGTGTCGCGGTCTACGGTGCGGGGTCCTGGGGGACGGCGGCTGCGGTGGTCCTCGCCGACGCCGGGTGCGGGGTGGCCCTGTGGGGGCGGCGCCCCGAGCTGGTCCGGGCGATCAACACGACCCGTACCAACTCCGAATACCTCCCTGGCATGGTTCTGCCCGACGCGATCACGGCGACGGCCGACCCGGCCGAGGCCGCCGACGGTGCGGAGTTCGCCTTTCTCTGCGTTTCCGCCCAGCAGCTTCGCGGTGCCCTCGCCGGCTGGGCTCCGGCCGTCCGGGACGACACGGTTCTGGTCTCCCTGATGAAGGGGGTCGAGCGGGGCACCGATCTGCTGATGAGTCAGGTGATCGCCGAGGTGACCGGGGCGGGCCCGGACCGGATCGCCGTTGTCTCAGGCCCGAACCTCGCCAGGGAGGTCGCCGCCCGGCAGCCCGCCGCCGGTGTTGTGGCCTGCCGGGACATCACCGTCGCCGAGCGGCTCCAAAAGGTTCTTCACACACCATGCTTCCGCCCCTACACCCACACCGATGTCATCGGCTGCGAACTCGGCGGAGCGGTGAAGAACGTCATCGCCCTCGCTGTCGGCATGGCGGACGGCCTGGGACTCGGCGACAACACCAAGGCCACCCTGGTGACCCGTGGCCTGGCCGAGATCACCCGCCTCGCCCTCGCCATGGGCGCCGACCCGCAGACCCTCGCCGGACTCGCCGGGATGGGGGACCTGATCACCACCTGCGCATCGCCCCTCTCCCGGAACCACACCTTCGGCGCCAACCTGGGCCGTGGTTTGTCCGTAGCACAGGCACGCGCCGCGATGACCCGGACCGCGGAGGGGGTGGCCTCCTGCGAATCCGTCCTTGCCCTCGCCCACCGGCACGCCGTCGAGATGCCCATCGCGGAAGCGGTCGTCCGGGTCGTCAGGGACGGGATGCACCCACGGACAGCGGTCCAGGACTTGATGGCCCGCGCCGCCGGACCCGAATGAGAACCGGCACGGCGGCCCGGGACCGCCGCCGTACTGGGAGGAGGCCCTGGAACTGCTCACCCCCCGGGTGTTCCCGAAGAGGTGAGCAGGGCCGCCGGCCGCCGAACTCGAAGGCGGCCGAAAGCGGTCAGGGGCGCCAGCGATTCTGGCCGGGGCCCTTGCAGGTGTAGAGGGTTCCCCTCTTGCTGACGCCCGTCGATCCGGGAGTGTCGCAGAAGGCGCCCGGGTGGACGTTGCCGACGTTGCCGCCCCCATCGGACCCGCCGGACGACGAGGAGCTGGAGCCGTCCGATTCCTCGTCGATACTGGGCGGAGTCGGGTCGGGGTGCAGCTCGGTGAACTCCGACTTCGGGCACGCGGTGCCGGGGGCGGTCACCTTGAGGTACGCCGTGGTGGTCTTCGGATACTCGATCGCCTTGCCGGCCTCCGGGTCCTGGAAGCAGACGGTCCAGTCGTCGACGGTGGCGGGGAGGGTGACGTCGGTGTAGGCGCTGTCCGCCTTGATCTCTTGGAGGGCGAGCGGCTTGAGCGTGGTGGACGCCTGCTCAAAGGTCCGGCCGACGACCTTCGGCATCTTCGGGTAGGGGATCGGCTCGCCGTCCTTCGCGGGGCACGGCCACTCGTTGCGGACCACGCCGAAGTCGAGTGTGGGCAGGGAGCCGACCTGCTCGGTGGCCGAGGTCTGGAAGCACACCTTCCAGTTGTCGTCGTCCCACTGTCCGGTGTTGTCGTCCGAGGCGTCGTGGGAGATGGCGTTGAACCCGGCGGAGTGGGCGGCTGCCTTGGCCTTCCTGAGGTTCTGGCCCACGTAGCTGGGCGGCCCACTGGGTGACGGGCTCGCGGACGTGCTGGGCGCTGCCGTTGCCGTTGCCGTGACCTTCGCCTTGGCGTCGTCCTTCTGGTCCTTCGGCGGGTCACCGAGGAAAGGCGCGATGAACCAGAGGCTCGCGAGGACGGTGGCGATGATCTTCTTCGCCCGACTCCACTGGGTGAGCCACGCGAGCGCGATCCCGCCGGGCGGAAAGATGACCAGGGCTGTGATGACGACCGCCGGGTGCTGCCACCACCGCCGCTTGGGCACTGGGGGAGGTGGGTACGGGAGTTGGCCGTACGGCGGGGGCTGCTGGGGATAGCCGTAGCCGGGAGGCGGCGTCGACATGGTGAACTCCTGAGAGCGCGAGGTTGAGCGGCGCCCAACATATACAGGAAGTTCATGCTTTGTACGCTTGCTATCTGAAGGGAGACAACTCGACTTTTCGGACCCTTGCCTTCGCCTGCTCCCGCCCATCCACAGCGGCCTCGGTCGCCAGGGTGACGGCTGTGCTGGTGGCAACCCCTTCGGTAAGTCCCCTAAGGCTCATGGCGGTTGATCCCTTGTGGCCATGCGAAGGGAGCCCACACGGTACTGCGCGAACCATGGCGGGGGGTGCGTTTTCGGCATGTCGCCCATCGCGGACGGGGCCGGCCAGCCCTGCGGCCTTTGTCGCCATCCTCTCCGTTTGGGTAGGGGGCCCAAAGAAGATGAGGCCCTGCCACCCCACGGAGAGGGTGACAGGGCCTCACTCGTTGCCGACTCGTAGGTCGGAGCTCCTAGATGTCGCGGAAGATCTCGATCTGCGCCCCCACCGAGTTCAGCCGCTCCGCCAGCTCCTCGTACCCCCGGTTGATGACATAGACATTGCGCAGGACCGAGGTCCCCTCCGCCGCCATCATCGCCAGCAGCACCACCACGGCGGGCCGCAGTGCGGGCGGGCACATCATCTCGGCGGCGCGCCAGCGGGTGGGGCCCTCCACCAGGACGCGGTGGGGGTCGAGGAGCTGGAGCCGGCCGCCGAGGCGGTTGAGGTCGGTGAGGTAGATGGCGCGGTTGTCGTAGACCCAGTCATGGATCAGGGTCTGGCCCTGTGCCGCCGCCGCGATGGCCGCGAAGAAGGGGACGTTGTCGATGTTCAGCCCCGGGAACGGCATGGGGTGGATCTTGTCGATCGGCGCCTCCAGCTTGGAGGGGCGCACGGTCAGGTCCACCAGCCGGGTGCGGCCGTTGTCGGCGGTGTACTCGGTGGAGCGGTCGTGGTCCAGGCCCATCTCCTCCAGGACCGCCAGCTCGATCTCCAGGAACTCGATGGGCACCCGGCGGATCGTCAGCTCCGACTCGGTCACCACCGCGGCGGCCAGCAGGCTCATCGCCTCGACCGGGTCCTCGGAGGGGGAGTAGTCCACATCGACGTCGATGGTGGGCACGCCGTGCACGGTCAGGGTGGTGGTGCCGACGCCGTCCACCCGTACGCCCAGCGCCTCCAGGAAGAAGCAGAGGTCCTGGACCATGTAGTTGGAGGAGGCGTTGCGGATGACGGTCACCCCGTCATGGCGGGCCGCGGCCAGCAGCGCGTTCTCCGTGACGGTGTCCCCGCGCTCGGTCAGCACGATCGGCCGGCCGGGGGCGGTCGAGCGCTCCACCTGGGCGTGGTAGAGCCCCTCCGTCGCGGTGATGTCCAGACCGAAGCGGCGCAGCGCGATCATGTGCGGCTCGATGGTCCGGGTGCCGAGGTCGCAGCCGCCCGCGTACGGGAGCTTGAAGGAGTCCATCCGGTGCAGCAGCGGGCCGAGGAACATGATGATCGACCGGGTGCGGCGGGCCGCCTCCTCGTCGATGGCGTCCATGTCCAGCCGGGCGGGCGGCACGATCTCCAGGTCCACGCCCTCGTTGATCCAGCGGGTGCGGACACCGATCGAGTTGAGGACCTCCAGCAGCCGGAAGACCTCCTCGATCCGGGCCACCCGGCGGAGGACCGTACGGCCCTTGTTGAGCAGACTGCCGCAGAGCAGCGCCACACAGGCGTTCTTGCTCGTCTTCACATCGATCGCGCCGGAGAGCCGACGGCCGCCGACCACCCGCAGATGCATGGGCCCGGCATAGCCCAGGGAGACGATCTCGCTGTCCAGCGCTTCACCGATCCGGGCGATCATCTCAAGGCTGATGTTCTGATTGCCGCGCTCGATGCGGTTGACCGCACTCTGGCTGGTGCCGAGAGCCTCCGCGAGCTGCGTCTGTGTCCAGCCGCGATGCTGACGTGCGTCCCGAATGAGCTTGCCGATACGTACGAGGTAGTCGTCTGCCATGCGCTTGAGGCTATCTCAGATATGAGATGAGCCGCGCGCCGGGGGTGGCGTACGGGTGAGAACCCGGGCCGGGCGCCCCGCTTCCTGACGATCCGTCCGGGGTGGTCGGCGGTCAAGCGGAAAGGGGCCATCCGGGCGAATCGGATGGCCCCTCGGGTGTGCGGGCCCGCGTTGGGCGGGCGTATTGCCCTTTACAACCCTTTGGTTCCGGTGGTGGGTGCCGCCTCCTCCGAGGGCTCGGCGGTCCGCTCGGCCAGTCGCTCGGCGCGCTGCCGGGCCGCCTGCGGGGTGCCGAGGCCCAGCCCGAAGGCGATCTCGGGCCAGGTCATCCCGCGCCCCCGGGCCATCCGGAGCAGTCCGGCCTCCAGCTCGTCCAACTCGCCGCGTACCAGCGGCAGCAGGGTCAGCGCCGCGGTGATGTCGGCGTGGTCGACCCCGGGCTCGCCCTCCTCGGGCAGGGCCGCCCCGCTGAGCAGGAAGGAGACCAGGCGTACCGCCTCATGCGGGCCCAGCAGGACGGGATGGCTCTGGCGGCGGCGCTGTTCGTCGGTGGCCGCGTGCCGCTCGGCGATCCGGAAGAGCGAGGCGGGCACCCGCTGGGCCCGCGCCCGGTCCGGGTCCGGCGGGGTGAAGGGGTCGGTGGTGCCCGAAGGGCTGGGCTGCTCGGGAATCGGCATGCGGATCAGCATGGAAGTGCGCACCATGTGCTGTCAACTATCCGTGATGAACGAAGTGTTTGCTCGGAGGGTACGGGCTGCGCCGCCACCCGGCCGGCCCGTCCCGCCCGGGGTCCCGGGGCGCGCGGAACGCAAAAACCCGTCCCCGGGTGGCGTGGGCCACCCGGGGACGGGCAAGGGGCTTCCGGATCGGACACCCGCCGGTGCCGCCCGCCCGGCCCCGGCGCCCTGCGGGAGGCGGCCGGGGTGCGGGTGAGCGGGTCCGGGACCGGAGCGGGCCGGGGCTCCGCGCCGGCGGGGCGCTGAGCCATGGCCCTGAACGGGTCCTACTTGAAGAGCTTCCCGTCGAACTTCGCCCAGTCGTACATCTGGTGCACGGCCTGGCCGAGGATCGGGATGCTGATGTGCTCCAGGACATCCTCGAAGATGTCGAAGTCACCGGTGTTGTAGATCAGCGGGCCGGTGATGTTGATCAGGCCGCCGGAACGAGGGGCCGGCTGCTGCTCCTGGGCCTGCGCGGTACCGCTGGACATCGCCAGCATCGCACCGGCCATCACGACCGCCACACCCACGCTGCGCACACGACGCTTCAATTCGTTCTCCGATTCGGGGGGATCCGTCAAGGGCTTCGGGGCACGCCGAGCACCGGCAGGAACAAAACAAATGAGGGTGATGATCGCCGTGGCGCCGAAGTGAGCGTCAGCTTGCCAGCAGGCAAAGGGCAAGTAAATAGCCTGGTCACGACTTTGTTGATCTTCTTTTTCGGAGGCGCGCGCCGTCTGTGGTCATGGTGTGAAGAAGGGGTGATCCCGTCACTGTCGGCCGACTGCGGAACAAAAGACCGACAAAGGTTCGGGCGGGGTGGGCGCAAAGCTGGCGCAAAGCAGACGTAAAGCCCACCTAAAGTCGCCGGGGGTGTCCGAAGCCGGCGTCCGAAGCCGGCGGGGGCGGGGGCCCGGGACGGGCCGCGCGATGGTCCGGATGGCCGGATCGCGAGCCTGGCGGCGTGCGCGAGGGTGGACCGGGAGGGCGGGTCGGAGGCGGACCGGGGGTGGGCCGGGCAGGCTGAGAGGGGTCCGATCGCCGGGCGCACCGCACCCGCGCGGGTGGACTGATGGGCCCGGTCGCCCGTGCGCCGCACACCCCGCGCGGGGCGGGGCGCACGGCACCCGGGCATGACCGGACCGCACCGATGTACTAGAGTTATCTCGACATCGAGATATCAGCCGAAGACGTGCCGCAGCCGTCACCGGGTAAGGGTTACCTAACTAAGCCCTACCTTAGCGGATCGGCGAGGAGCCGTGGCGGCAGCATGGACGTAGTACGCGCACATTGATGAAGGAGACTGTCGTGTCGGCGAACAGCTTCGACGCCCGCACCACGCTGAGCGTGGGCGACGAGTCGTACGAGATCTTCAAGCTGGACAAGGTCGAGGGCTCCGCGCGCCTCCCGTACAGCCTGAAGGTGCTCCTGGAGAACCTGCTCCGCACCGAGGACGGCGCGAACATCACCGCCGACCACATCCGGGCGCTCGGCGGCTGGGACTCCCAGGCACAGCCCAGCCAGGAGATCCAGTTCACGCCGGCCCGCGTGATCATGCAGGACTTCACCGGTGTTCCGTGTGTCGTGGACCTCGCCACCATGCGTGAGGCCGTGAAGGAGCTGGGCGGTGACCCGGCGAAGATCAACCCGCTGGCCCCCGCCGAGCTGGTCATCGACCACTCCGTCATCGCCGACAAGTTCGGCACCCACGAGGCCTTCGCCCAGAACGTCGAGCTGGAGTACGGCCGCAACCGCGAGCGCTACCAGTTCCTGCGCTGGGGCCAGACCGCGTTCGACGAGTTCAAGGTCGTCCCGCCGGGCACCGGCATCGTCCACCAGGTGAACATCGAGCACCTGGCCCGTACCGTCATGGTCCGCAACGGCCAGGCGTACCCCGACACCCTCGTCGGCACCGACTCCCACACCACCATGGTCAACGGCCTCGGTGTGCTCGGCTGGGGCGTCGGCGGCATCGAGGCCGAGGCCGCCATGCTCGGCCAGCCGGTCTCCATGCTGATCCCGCGCGTCGTCGGCTTCAAGCTCACCGGTGAGCTGACCCCCGGCACCACCGCCACCGACCTGGTGCTCACCATCACCGAGATGCTGCGCAAGCACGGCGTCGTCGGCAAGTTCGTCGAGTTCTACGGTGAGGGCGTCGCCGCCACCTCGCTCGCCAACCGCGCCACCATCGGCAACATGTCGCCGGAGTTCGGCTCCACGGCCGCCATGTTCCCGATCGACGACGAGACCCTGAAGTACCTGCGTCTCACCGGCCGCTCCGAGCAGCAGGTCGCGCTGGTCGAGGCGTACGCCAAGGAGCAGGGCCTCTGGCTGGACCCGGCCGCCGAGCCGGACTTCTCCGAGAAGCTGGAGCTGGACCTCTCCACGGTCGTCCCCTCCATCGCCGGCCCGAAGCGCCCGCAGGACCGGATCGTCCTCGCCAACGCCGCCCAGCAGTTCGCCGTGGACGTCCGCAACTACGTCTCGGACGACGAGGAGGCGGGCAAGGAGTCCTTCCCGGCCTCCGACTCCCCGGCCGCCAGTGGGGGTACCTCCCAGGTCGGAGGCTCTGGGGGAGGGATCCCGACGAAGCCGACCACGGTGACCGCCCCCGACGGCACCACCTATGAGATCGACCACGGCGCCGTCACCGTCGCCGCGATCACCTCCTGCACCAACACCTCCAACCCGTATGTCATGGTCGCCGCCGCGCTGGTGGCCAAGAAGGCGGTGGAGAAGGGCCTGACCCGCAAGCCGTGGGTGAAGACCACCCTCGCCCCGGGCTCCAAGGTCGTCACCGACTACTTCGACAAGGCGGGGCTCACCCCCTACCTCGACAAGGTCGGCTTCAACCTCGTCGGCTACGGCTGCACCACCTGCATCGGCAACTCCGGCCCGCTGCCGGAGGAGGTCTCCAAGGCGGTCAACGAGGCCGACCTCGCCGTGACCTCGGTGCTCTCCGGCAACCGTAACTTCGAGGGCCGGATCAACCCCGACGTCAAGATGAACTACCTGGCCTCCCCGCCGCTGGTGGTCGCCTACGCCATCGCGGGCTCCATGAAGGTGGACATCACCCGCGAGGCGCTCGGCACCGACACCGACGGCAAGCCGGTCTACCTCCAGGACATCTGGCCGACCGAGGCCGAGGTCAACGACGTCGTCGCCAACGCCATCGGCGAGGACATGTTCAACAAGTCCTACCAGGACGTCTTCGCCGGTGACGCCCAGTGGCAGGCGCTGCCCATCCCCACGGGCAACACCTTCGAGTGGGACGCCGAGTCCACCTACGTCCGCAAGCCCCCTTACTTCGAGGGCATGGGCATGGAGCCGGCGCCGGTGAAGGACATCGCGGGCGCCCGCGTCCTGGCCAAGCTGGGCGACTCGGTCACCACCGACCACATCTCCCCGGCGGGTGCGATCAAGGCCGACACCCCGGCCGGCAAGTACCTCACGGAGCACGGCGTCGAGCGCCGTGACTTCAACTCCTACGGCTCCCGCCGTGGTAACCACGAGGTCATGATCCGCGGCACCTTCGCCAACATCCGGCTGCGCAACCAGATCGCGCCGGGCACCGAGGGCGGCTTCACCCGCGACTTCACGCAGGCGGACGCGCCGGTGTCGTTCATCTACGACGCCTCGCAGAACTACCAGGCCGCCGGCATCCCGCTGGTCATCCTGGGCGGCAAGGAGTACGGCTCCGGCTCCTCCCGCGACTGGGCCGCCAAGGGCACCGCGCTCCTCGGCGTCAAGGCCGTCATCACCGAGTCGTACGAGCGCATCCACCGCTCGAACCTCATCGGCATGGGTGTGCTGCCGCTCCAGTTCCCGGCCGGCCAGTCCGCCGACTCGCTCGGCCTGACCGGCGAGGAGACCTTCTCCTTCGCGGGTGTCACCGAGCTGAACGACGGCACCACGCCGCGGACGGTCAAGGTCACCACCGACACGGGTGTGGAGTTCGACGCGGTCGTCCGTATCGACACCCCGGGTGAGGCGGACTACTACCGCAACGGCGGCATCATGCAGTACGTCCTGCGGAACCTCATCCGCGGCTGACCGTACGCCCACGCATGACGAGGGCCGCTCCCCGTACCGGGTACGGAGAGCGGCCCTCGCTCGTACCTGCCCTCGGTCAGGAGATCAGTTCGATCTCCGCGAGGACGGGTGTCCCCGCCGGGACCAGGCGGTAGCGCTCATAGGCGCCCGGCCGGGCGATGGAGAACACCCGGGTCTGCCGGTCCCAGGTGAAGCTCTCCCCGGACCGCCGGTCCAGATCGCGCCAGAGGCGGCCGTCCCGGGAGCCCTGGAGCACCCAGTCGCCGGGCGCCGCGTCCCGCCGGTCCGAGGTGAGGGTGTACTGCGTGGCCCGGACCCGGGACGTCACCGGCAGCTCCACCGTGTCCCCGGCCGGTGCCGAGGTGGCCGAGGTGTCGTCGAAGAGCGCCCCCGGCCCCTTCAGGGTGTCCCGGCGCGGTACCGGCACCCGGTCGTCCCGGGTGATCGAGACGGGCGCGGCGCGTTCCCCCGTACCCCAGGACGAGGGGCGGTCGCCCATGGCGAACTCCAGGGTGCCGCCCCGGGCGAGCAGCCGGTGCGGCAGCGCGGTGGAGGTCCAGCGCTCGCCGTTGACCCGCAGCCCCTGGACGTAGATGTTCCGGTCGCTGGTACGGGGTGCCTTCACCACCAGGGTGCGGCCGTTGTCCATCCGTACCGTCGCCCTGGTGAAGAGCGGCGATCCGACGCTGTACTCGCCGCTGCCCATGACCAGCGGATAGAAGCCGAGGGCGGAGAAGAGCCACCAGGCCGACTGCTCGCCGTTGTCCTCGTCGCCGTGGTAGCCCTGGCCGATCTCGCTGCCGGTGTAGAGCCGGGAGAGCACCTCGCGGACCTTCTCCTGGGTCTTCCAGGGCTGGCCCGCCGCGTTGTACATGTAGGTGACATGGTGGGCCACCTGGTTGGAGTGCCCGTACATGCCCATCCGGACGTCCCGGGCCTCGGTCATCTCATGGATGACCCCGCCGTAGGAGCCCTTGAACTCGGGTGAGGCGGTCTCGGGGGTGGCGAAGTAGGTGTCCAGCTTCTGGGCGAGCCCCTTCCGGCCGCCGTAGAGGTTGGCCAGGCCCCGGCTGTCCTGGGGCGCGGTGAAGGCGTACCCCCAGCCATTGGTCTCGGTGTAGTCGTACCCCCAGATCCGGGGGTCGTACGAGCCGCTGGGCACCCGCCACCCGCCCTGGTCGTCACGGCCCTGGAAGAAGCCCGCCTTCGCGTCGAAGAGGGAGACGTACTGCCGTGCCCGGTTGCGGAAGTACTCCGCCTCCTCCCGGTAGCGGGCCTTCCCCGTGCTCCGGTGCAGCGCCTCGCCCATCCGGGCCAGGCCGTAGTCGTTCAGATAGCCCTCCAGGGACCAGGAGAGCCCCTCATGGGTGCTGGTGGCGGCGTAGCCGGTGAAGGGGGACGTCGCCATGCCCTTGCGGCCGACGCCGGCGGCGGGCGGCACCACGGTCGCGTTCTTCAGGGCCGCCTCGTACGCCGCCTCCGCGTCGAACCGCACCCCCTTCACCTGGGCGTCGGCGAAGGCCACATCCGAGCTGGTGCCGGTCATCAGGTCCGCGTACCCGGGTGATGACCAGCGGGAGATCCAGCCGCCGTCCTTGTACTGCTGGACGAAGCCGTCGACCAGCTCGCCCGCCTTGCGCGGGGTGAGGAAGGAGTACGCGGGCCAGCTGGTGCGGTAGGTGTCCCAGAAGCCGTTGTTGACATAGACCTTGCCGTCGACGATCTTCGCGCCGGTACGGGTGGGGGTGTCGGCGCCTTCGGCGGGGGAGAAGGGGCTGGCGTAGCGGTGGACCGGGCGGGCGCGGGTGCCGGTGTTCTCGAAACCGGAGTTCGGGTAGAGATAGAGCCGGTAGAGCCCGGAGTAGAGGGTGACCAGCTGGTCATGGGTGGCGCCCTCGACGGTGACCCGGCCGAGGACCCGGTCCCAGGCCTTCCGGGCCCGCTCCTTGACCTCCTCGAAGCCGGTCCCGGGGGTGATCTCCTGGGCGAGGTTCCGCCGGGCCTGCTCGACGCCGATGAGCGAGGTGGCGATCCGGACGGTGACGGTACGGTCGGCTCCCGCGTCGAAGCGGAGGCGCCCGGTCACCCCGTCGGAGGCCGAGTCGGTGACGGGGGCGTCGAAGACCCCGTACACGAAGAGCCGGGTCGCCCCGGTGGAGAGGCCGCTCTTCACATCGGACCAGCCGGTGAACGAGCGGCTCCCGGGGTCGAGGGTGAGCCCCGCATCCCGGCTGACGTTGTCGAGGACGACCGAGGCGTCGTCCGAGGGGAAGCGGAAGCGCATCATGGCCGCGTGGTCGGTGGGGGCGATCTCGGCCCTGATCCCGTTCTCGAAGGTGACCGCGTAGTGGTGGGGGCGGGCGGTCTCGTTCTCGTGCCGGAAGGGCAGGGCCCGCTCGGCGCGCCCGGTCGGCACCGCGCCCGGGGCCGCCGACGGCAGCAGCTGGAAGGTCTGCCGGTCGCCCATCCAGGGGCTGGGCTGATGGCTGACGGAGAGGGACTGGAGGGCGGGGAGGTTGTCGGCGTTGTTGGCCCGCGCGTACTCGTAGAGCCAGCTCCGGGAGGAGGCGTCGGTGACCGGGGTCCAGAAGTTGAAGCCGTGCGGGACGGCGGTCGCGGGGAAGGTGTTGCCCCGGGAGAAGCCGCCGCTGGAGTGGGTGCCCCGGAGTGTGGAGGCGTAGTCGGCGCGGCTGGTGTACCGGGGGTCGGGCTTCTTCGGCGCGAGGACGATGTCGTCGATCCAGCCCTGGAACTTCGCCGGGCCCCGGGCCGCGTCGTACGCCACCAGGATCCGGTCGACGGTCCGGCCCGCGGCGACGGTGCCGATCACCGACCGCACCTGGTTCCACTGGTTGACATAGAGCCGCTTGGCGTCCGCCTGCCCCTGCGGGCTCAGCCGTCCGCCGTGGGAGTCCACCGCGGTCAGCTCGCTGAGCAGGGTGCCGTCGGTGAAGGCGAGGTCGACGGAGACATGGGTGGCCTGATAGGTGAGGTCGGACTCGGGCATCGACGGGAAGACGCGGTAGGCCAGCTCGGTCTCCCGGGCCACCGGCAGATCGACGTCGAAGACACGGTTGTACGAGTGGCCCCGGCCCTCGGCCCGGTGGGTCCCGGCGTACCGCAGGGCGCGCTTGCCGGTGAAGCCGACCCGGGCCCGGGCGGTGGGGGACGCGGTGGGGCCGGGGTCCACCAGGGAGCGCATGTCGTCGGGGGCGGGCTGTGAGGAGTCGCCGTTGGAGAACTGGACATCGGCGAGCTGGGTGAGACCGGCCCCGTTGTTACGGGTGATTTCCAGCCGATAGTGGGCGTACGCGGTC
This sequence comes from Streptomyces sp. NPDC000594, assembly GCF_040299965.1. NCBI lineage: Bacteria > Bacillati > Actinomycetota > Actinomycetes > Kitasatosporales > Streptomycetaceae > Streptomyces > Streptomyces sp. NPDC000594. The sequence goes on from NZ_JBEPCY010000038.1 coordinate 64,231, forward strand.
ACCTCGGCCGGCGGTCCGACCTCAAAGGTCCGGGTCTGGAAACGCTGTTCGAAGCCCTGGTCCGTGCGGGTGTCGAGGACGGTCCACCGCTCCCCGTCGGACGAGCCCTTCAGGGTCCAGTCCCGGGGGTCGCGGGAGGCGAAGTCATTGGCGGAGGTGAGGGCGTAGGCGGAGACCTTCACCGGGGTCACGGTGTCGAACTCGATCCAGGAGGTAGTGGCGAATTCCAGCCACTTGGTGGTGGGTTCGAGATCGACCAGATTCTCCTTGGTCTCCCCGGCCGCGGAGTGTTCCCCGCTGGCCCGCACCTCGCTCACCTTGTCGGTGACATTGCCCGGAATTCCGGCGGAGAAGCCGCCATGCACCCCGGCAGACCTTTTCTGGCCATCTGGCACCAGGTCGACGGAGTTGCGCCAGTCGGGCTGGCGTTCGTCCGCCTCGAACGAGCTGCGGAACTCGGCCACTTCGCTCGTGGACGCGGACCGCTCGGCGGCGAGTGCCCCGGCGGGGGCCGGGGCCACCGCCGCGAAGAGGGCGGCGACCGCCGTCAGGGCCGCCGCGCGGACGGGGACACTCCGGGGGCGCGGGCGGGTACGGGGTCTCCACGGTGCTCTGAGTCTGGCCATCACGGGACCGTCCTCCAGGGAAAGCCGTGCCGGACAACGTTGTCAGTGCGTAACGCAGGCTCCAGTAGGGAGTCATGAGGCAAACACTGTCAAGAGTGCTGACGGAGTGTCACGGCTTGAAGCGTCTCTTCCGCGACATTCCGGGTGGCCGAATGGATACGGGTACTGCTCAGATATCCGCGAGGTCTCAACTAGGGAAAGACTGCCGCTCAACCCTGCTTTCGATCTTGCTCCGTTGGCGGCGAGTGGACTATACCTGTCGGCACCCCGGACAACCGTTCATCCGGTCCGGGGCCAAGGGGAGCAGGCGAGTTGTCGGTGGCGCACGCGTGCGCCCCGAGGGTCGCCGAACTTCCCGTACACAATCCGGAACGAGATTCAGCGTTTACCCCTCTCGGGAAGCGCAGCAACTGAACGCGGTGGCGGGGCCCTTCGCCTGAAGGCGATGTGTTGGGGCGACTTGTTCACCGCCTGAGTCCTGATGAAGGCGAGGACTTGAGCATGGGATCCACCTCCGCCCACCACGGTCACGAGGGGCTTGGCCGCCGCTCGCTGGTGAAGCGCTCCGCGGCGCTCGGCCTGATCGCTGTCCCCACCATGGGTTTCCTCTCCGCCTGCGCCACCGGTGGGGGTGGTGACGAGGACAAGGGCGGCGACAAGCCCAAGGGCGAGGTCTCGGCGAAGAACCCGCTCGGTGTGAAGGAGGGCGCCCCGCTGGAGGCGTTCATCTTCAAGGGCGGTCTGGGTGACCAGTACGCCAAGGACGCCGAGGCGGACTACAAGACCACCTACAAGGCGTCGGTCAAGCACACCGGCACCCAGGAGGTCGGCCCCAAGCTGACCCCGCGCTTCGCGGGCGGCAACCCGCCGGACGTCATCGACAACTCCGGCGCCAACCACCTCGACATGAACCGGCTCTCCAGCCAGGGCCAGCTCCAGGACCTCAAGGAGCTGCTCGACGCCCCCTCCATGGACGACCCCCAGAAGAAGATCCGGGACGTCATCCACCCCAGCACCCTGGAGAAGGGCAAGCACGGCGAGAAGGTCGACGTGCTGTACTACGCCTTCACCGTCTACGGCACCTGGTACTCCCAGAAGCTCCTCGACGACAAGGGCTGGACCTACCCCAAGTCGTTCGACGACATGATCAAGCTCTGTGCGGAGATCAAGAAGGACGGCATCGCGCCCTGGACGTACCCGGGCAAGTACCCCTACTACGTCCACTTCAACCTCTTCGCCCAGATCGCCAAGATCGGTGGCCTGGAGGCCTGGTACGCCATCGACAACCTGGAGCCCAACGCCTGGACCGGCAATGACGCGGTCAAGCAGGTCGCGGAGTTCTACGAGGAGCTGGCCGCCAAGAAGTACTTCCTCGCCGGCAGCCAGGGCATGACCCACATCCAGTCGCAGACCGCGTGGACGAAGCGGCAGGCCGCCTTCATCCCCAACGGCTCCTGGCTGGAGAACGAGGCCGCCCCCACCACCCCGAAGGACTTCGGGATGGCGGTCGGCGCCCTCCTCGACGGCTCCAGCGCCGACAAGATGCCCCAGGGCACCCTGCGCGGCGAGCCCAGCGAGCCGTACATCGTCGCCGCCAAGGGCAAGAACCCGCGCGGTGGCATGGAGCTGCTCCGCATCATGCTCTCGAAGAAGCACGCCCAGAACTTCGCCACCAAGGTGAAGTCCCTGACCTGTGTCATGGACGCCACCGAGGGCATGACCCTCTCGCCGGGCCTCTCCTCGGCCAGCAAGGCGTTCCAGGCCGCGGGCACCAACCTCATCAACCTCCAGCTCCAGGAGTGGTACCCCGCCCTCACCGACGAGAAGATCGGTGGTCTCACCGGTCAGCTCCTCACCGGTGACCTCAAGGCCGCCGACTGGGTCAAGAAGACCCAGGCGGAGGCGGACAAGGTCGCCAAGGACAGCTCCATCGCCAAGTTCAAGCGCACGAGCTGATACGTCGGTCATTCGGACCTGAAGAGGGGAAGGGCCGGGAAGCACATGCAACACGGCAAATACCGATTCATCGCGGGCTTCCTGGCCCTACCTTTGATCGTCTACATTCTGTTCCTCATATGGCCGTTCCTCCAGGCCTTCCAGATCTCCATGACCGACTGGTCGGGCCTCTCGGGCACCGCCAACTTCGTCGGCCTGGAGAACTTCGAACGCCTCTGGGAGAGCGACGACTTCTGGAACGCGCTGACGAACAACGTCTATATGCTGATCCTGGTCCCGCTGGTGACCCTCGGACTCGGCCTCTTCTTCGCCTTCATGCTCAATGTCGGCGGTAAGCGGCGGAAGAACGAGGTCGTCACCGGGGTCGCGGGATCGAAGGTCTACAAGTTCGTCTTCTTCTTCCCCCAGGTCATCTCGATCGCCATCGTCGCCGTCATCTGGGCCAATATCTACAACCCGGACCCCAACGACGGCATGCTCAACGCGCTGCTGGGCAGCGTGGGCCTGGACTCCTGGCAGAGCTCCTGGCTGGGGGAGAAGTCGATCGCGCTCTGGTGCATCAGCGCGGTCATGGTCTGGGGCCATGTCGGCTTCTATGTGGTCCTCTTCTCGGCGGCCATGGCCTCCATCCCCCGGGACATCTACGAGGCGGCACTGCTGGACGGGGCCAACCGCTTCCACACCTTCTTCCGGATCACCCTTCCGCTGCTGTGGGACACGGTGCAGACCGGCTGGGTCTATATGGGCATCATCGCCCTGGACGCCTTCGCGCTGGTCCAGATCATGTCGGTGGGCCCGGGCGGCCCGGACGGCGCCACCGATGTGATGCCGCTCCGGCTCTACCAGACCGCTTTCCGTGACAGCCAGTTCGGCTATGCCTCCGCGATGGGTGTCGCGATGCTGGTGGTCACCATGACGTTCGCCCTGCTCACCATGCGCTTCGCGCGGCGTGAGCGGATCGAGTTCTAGGGGTTGCGCTGATGTCGACCGAACAGATCACCACGGTGCGGAAGCAGGACCCCCCGTCCCCCGGATCCGCCGCCCCGCCCGCCAAGCGCGTCGCCCGTGAGGGCTCGGTGCTCAATGTCTTCTCCCACGGCATCCTCATCGTCTGGGGGCTGATGGTCGGGGTGCCGCTGCTCTGGGTGCTCTGGAGCGCCTTCAAGGACACCAACAGCATCCTCACCGACCCCTGGGGCCTGCCCACCAGCTTCCGCTGGGAGAACTGGTCCAACGCGTGGAACGACGCGAACATGGGCCAGTACTTCATCAACACCACCATTGTGGTCGGCGGTTCGGTGATCGGCACCATGGTGCTCGGCTCCATGGCCGCGTATGTCCTGGCCCGCTTCGAGTTCCCGGGCAACCGCTTCATCTACTACCTCTTCGTGGCCGGGATGTCCTTCCCCGTGTTCATGCTGGTGATCCCGCTCTTCTTCGTCATGCGGGACTTCCCGGGCAGCACCCTGCTGGCCACGTACCACGGACTGATCCTGGTCTATATCGCCTACTCGCTGCCGTTCACGGTCTTCTTCATGACCTCCTTCTTCCGGACCCTGCCGGCCTCGGTGGGCGAGGCGGCGATGATCGACGGGGCCTCGCACACCCGGACCTTCTTCCAGGTGATGCTCCCGATGGCCAAGCCGGGACTGATCAGCATCGGGATCTTCAACTTCCTGGGTCAGTGGAACCAGTACCTGCTGCCGATGGTGCTCAATCAGCAGGAGGAGAAGTACGTACTCACCCAGGGGCTGGCGATGATCGCGCTCCAGCAGGGGTACGAGAACGACTGGGGCTCCCTGATGGCCGGCATGATGATCGCGATGCTGCCGGTCCTCGCCGTCTACGCGATCTTCCAGCGCCAGGTCCAGGCGGGCCTGACGGCGGGGGCGCTCAAGTAGCGGCGCCCCCCCGCAGCGCCCCCTGCGGTGCCCGGCTGCCCCCGGCGGAGACCTCCGCCGGGGGCAGCGGCCGTTCCGGAGCCCCGCCGGGGACCCCGCTCCCGGCCGGTCGACCGATCAAGCTCTTGACGGAAAGACCGGCCGATGGTCAACGTGGCCTTCACAAGTTGGACGGAAGCCGGGACTCCCGGGACCCGGCCGGAGCCCGGCCGGCGTGCCGCGCCCGGGGCAGGAGTGGAAGACCGATGGAGACTCCGGGATCGCAGACCTCACTGCACCGGGCCAATCTGGAGCGGGTGGTCCGGGCCGTACGGATGGCGGGCGCCCTCACCCAGGCCGAGATCGCGCGGACCACCGGACTGTCGGCGGCCACGGTCTCCAATATCGTCCGCGAACTCAAGGAGAGCGGGACCGTCGAGGTCACCCCGACCTCCGCGGGCGGCCGCCGGGCCCGCTCCATCTCCCTCAGCGGCGACGCCGGGCTGGTGATCGGCGTCGACCTCGGCCCCGACCGGCTGCGGGTCGCCCTCGCCGACCTCGCCCACCGGGTGCTCGCCGAGGAGACCGAGGAGCTGGCGCCGGGCGCCCGCGCCGCCGACTGCTTCGACCGGGCCCAGGCCCTGGTGGAGCGGCTGATCGAGCGGACCGGCAGCGACCGGGCCAAGGTGATCGGCGCCGGGCTCGGGGTCCCCGCCCCCGTCGACACCGCCACCGGGCTGCTCGCCACCGCCACCGCCCTGCCCGGCTGGACCGGCGTCGACCCCGCCGCCGAGCTGGGCGGCCGGCTCGGCGTCCCGGTCCATGTCGACAACGACGCCAACCTCGGCGCCCTCGGCGAGCTGGTCTGGGGCGGCGGCCGGGGCGTCGCCGACCTCGCCTATGTCACCGCCGGTACCGGGGTCGGCGGCGGTCTGGTGATCGGCGGCCGGATCCTGCGCGGCCCCGGCGGCACCGCCGGCGAACTGGGCCATGTCGTCCTCGACCCCTCCGGCCCCGTCTGCCGCTGCGGCAACCGGGGCTGTCTGGAGACCCTGGCCGCCGCCCCCTATCTGCTGCCCCTGCTGCGCACCAGCCATGGCCCCGGCCTCACCCTCGCCGATGTGGTCCGCCTCGCCCGCGACGGGGACCCCGGCTGCCGCCGGGTCGTCGCCGACGCCGGACGCCATATCGGCACCGCCGTCGCCGCCCTCGCCACCCTGGTCAACCCCAGCCGCGTCCTGCTCGGCGGCGATCTCGCGGACGCCGGGGAACTGGTGCTCGGACCCCTGCGCGACTCGGTCGTCCGGCACGCCCTCCCCGCCGCCGCGGCCCGGCTCGCCGTCGCCCCCGCCGAGCTGGGCCCACGTGCGCAGCTGCTGGGCGCGGTGGCCCTGGTGCTCAGCGAGACCGCCGACGGCGGACTGATCAACTTCCCGGTTTCCAGGACGAGTTCACTTAGAGAACGCATGGCACCGTTGTCATCTCGTTAAGGATTTACTCCTTGACCCCGCCTGAGCGGCCGAGTTGACTGCCAGCCACCTCGGCCGCATCGCCGCGGCCTCGTCAGGGGAGGTTTCCAGGGATGAACGCCCACCTGCGCCGCGCGGCCCTCGCCACCGCCGCCGCCGTGACGGCCGTATCGCTCGCCGCCTGCGGAAGCGCCAAGGAGGCCGGAGACAAGCCGGAGAAGCCCACCGCCGCGAAGAAGGGCGACGCCCTCACGATCGGCCTGCTGCTCCCCGAGAACCAGACCGCCCGCTACGAGAAGTTCGACAAGCCCCTCATCGAGCAGCGGATCACCGAACTCACCGACGGCCGGGGCAAGGTGATCTACGACAACGCCAAGCAGGACGCCACGCTCCAGAGCCAGCAGGTCGACGCCATGATCACCAACAAGGTCGATGCACTGATCCTGGACGCCGTCGACTCCAAGGCCATCGCCCAGTCGGTCCGCCGGGCCAAGGAGGCGGGCATTCCCGTCGTCGCCTTCGACCGGCTCGCCGAGGGCCCCATCGACGCCTACACCTCCTTCGACAACGAGGAGGTCGGCCGGGTCCAGGGCCAGGCCCTGCTCGACGCCCTCGGCGACCGGGCGAAGAGCGGCCGGATCGTCATGATGAACGGCTCCATCACCGACCCCAACGCCGCGCTCTACAAGAGCGGTTCGCACGAGGTGCTCGACGGCAAGGTGCGGGTCGGCAAGGAGTACGACACCAAGGAGTGGAAGCCGGAGAACGCCAACTCCAATATGGAGGCCGCGATCTCCGCCCTCGGCAAGGACGAGATCATCGGCGTCTACTCCGCCAACGACGGCATGGCGGGCGGCATCATCACCGCCCTCAAGGCCGCCGGGTTCGACAAGCTGCCGCCCGTCACCGGACAGGACGCCGAACTCGCCGCCGTCCAGCGGATCGTGGCCGGGGAGCAGCACTCCAGCGTCTACAAGCCGTACGCGGGCGAGGCCGAGGCCGCCGCCGGGATGGCCGTCGCCCTGGCCCGCGGCGAGAAGGTGACCGGGATCGCCAAGGAGACCGTGGACAGCCCCACCACCAAGGGGGTGCCCTCGGTGCTGGTCCCCGTGGTGCCGCTGACCCAGGGGAACATCGCCGACACCGTCGTGAAGGACGGCGTCTGGACCGTCGCCGAGATCTGCACCGCCAAGTACGCCGCCGCCTGTGCGCGGCTCGGCCTGAAGTGACCGGCCCGAAGTGACCGGCCTGAAGTGACCGGCCCGAAGTGACCGGCCCGAAGCGACCGGCCCGAAGCGACCGGCCCGAGGTGACCGGTCCGAGGTGACCGGCCCCGGACCGACCCGGTCCAGCGGGGCTCCTGATCCGGGGTGACCCGGCGGGGCTCGGGATCCGTGATGAGGAGAAGAGCCCCGCACCGCCCCGCACCGCCCCGGCCCCGGTACCGCCCCGGCCCCCGCACCGCCCCGTACGGCGAAGGAGTCCGTGTGTCCGCCCAGCCCGTGCTGGCCCTGCAAGGGGTCTCCAAACGGTTCGGCGCCGTCCAGGCGCTCACCGATGTCGTCCTGGAGGTCCACCCCGGCGAGGTCGTCGCCCTGGTCGGCGACAACGGGGCCGGAAAGTCCACCCTGGTCAAGGTGATCGCCGGGGTCCACCCCATCGACGGCGGGACGATCTTCTGGGACGGCGCGCCCGTCACCGTCCACCGGCCGCACGACGCCCAGCGGCTCGGCATCGCCACCGTCTACCAGGACCTCGCGCTCTGCGACAACATCGATGTCGTCGGCAATCTCTTCCTCGGCCGGGAGCTGCTGCGGCGCGGTGTCCTGGACGAGGTCGAGATGGAGCGCCGGGCCCGCGCCCTCCTCGACACCCTCGCCATCCGCATCCCCAGCGTCCGGATCCCCGTCGCCTCGCTCTCCGGCGGCCAGCGCCAGACCGTGGCCATCGCCCGCTCCATGCTCGGCGAACCCCGGCTCGTCATCCTGGACGAACCCACCGCCGCCCTCGGCGTCGAGCAGACCGCCCACGTCCTCGACCTGGTGGAACGGCTCCGTGAGCGCGGCCATGCGGTGATCCTCGTCAGCCACAACATGGCCGACGTCAAGGCCGTCGCCGACCGGGTCGCGGTGCTGCGCCTTGGCCGGAACAACGGGGTCTTCGAGGTCCGTACCACCTCGCAGGAGGAGATCGTCTCCGCCATCACCGGCGCCACCGACAACGCCGTGACCCGCCGGGCGGCGCGCACCGTGGAGGGCAGGTCATGACGGAACGAGTGAACCGGCACCGCGGCCGGGTCGACCTCGGCAAGAGCACCCCCGAAGGCACCCCCGACACCCCCGTCCCCGCCGGTACCCCGGGCACCGCCCCCGGGGCCGTCCCCGCCGTCGACCCCCGGCTGCTCGTCCGCGAGCGCGGCCTCGCCGGATACGCCGGAGAGTTCACCCGCCGGCTCTCCGCCGGGGAACTCGGCTCGCTCCCCGTCGTCCTCGGCCTGGTCGCCATCGCCGCCGTCTTCCAGGGGCTGAACGAGAACTTCCTCTCCGCCCAGAACCTCAGCAATATCGCCGTCGCCATGACCGGCACCGGGATGATGGCCATCGGCATCATCTTCGTCCTGCTCATCGGTGAGATCGATCTCTCCGTCGGCGCGGTCAGCGGGGTCTCCGGCGCGATCGTCGCGGTGCTCAGCGTCACCCATGGCGTCGACGAGTGGCTCGCGGTCCTCGCCGCCGTCGCGGGCGGCGCGCTCATCGGCTCCCTCCATGGCGTCGTCTTCGCCGTCATCGGCGCCCCCGCCTTCGCCGTCACCCTCGCCGGGCTGCTCTTCTGGCAGGGCTTCATGCTCCAGATCCTCGGCTCCAGCGGCACCGTCAATCTGGACCCCGACGGCGTCGTCGGGCGGCTGAACACGTACTACTTCACCGATGTCGCCGCTGCCCACGGCCTCGCCGCCGTCGCCGTGGCCGTGTTCCTTCTCACCGGAGTCCTGGACATCCGCCGCCGTGCCGCCGCCGGTGTCCCCGCCCGGCCCCTCGCCGACCTGCTGCTGCGCACCGGCGCCCTGGCCGCCGTCGGCTTCGCCGCCGCCTTCGTCCTCAATCAGTACAAGGGGCTGCCGCTGGCCCTCGTCCTCTTCCTCGCCGCGCTGCTGGGGACGGACCTCCTGCTGCGCCGCACGGTCTACGGGCGGTGGGTCCTCGCCCTCGGCGGCAGTGTGGAGGCGGCCCGCCGGGCCGGTGTCCCGGTGGCGCTCGTCCGGATCTCCGTCTTCGCCGTCGCCGGGACCTTCGCCGCGATCGGCGGGCTCTTCATGGCCTCCAAGATCGCCGCGGCCAATCAGGGCGCGGGCGGCGGTGAACTGCTGATGAATGTGATCGCGGCGGCGGTGATCGGCGGCACCAGCCTCTTCGGCGGACGCGGCCGGACCTGGCACGCCCTGCTCGGGGTGATGGTGATCGTCTCCATCCAGTACGGCCTGGCGCTGGAGGGGATCAAGTCGCCCGTACAGTTCATGATCACTGGAGGGGTGCTGCTGGCCACCGTGGTCATCGACTCGGTCACCCGGCGCACCCAGCGCACGGCGGGGCGGGCTTGAGCCCCGCTCCAGGAAAATCCGGGGCGACCCGCCGGGCCGTCACGGGCCGAGCCGGGGCCGTACGGCGGGCATTCTCCCGTACATACGGCCCGTTCCGCAGGGTAACGGCCAAGGGCATGAGCCGTAGGGCACCGCCCGAGGACCATGGCCCCGGACGGAACATTAGACTCAACCAAATCGGCATGGCTTGGATCGGCACCGGTGAAGCCCAGCTCACTACGCAAGGAGGCAGAGTGAAGGATTCGCGCGAAGCGCGTCGTTCGAAGGTCGCGGTGGGCGACGGGGAAGGACTGCTGTCCGGTATCACGGGCCCGCGCGATCTGGACCGGCTCACCCCGGAGCAGCTCGAACTGCTGGCGGCGGAGATCCGGACCTTCCTCGTCGACGCCGTCTCCAAGACCGGCGGCCACCTCGGCCCCAACCTCGGCGTGGTGGAGCTGACCATCGCGCTCCACCGGGTCTTCGAATCGCCCCGGGACCGGGTGCTGTGGGACACCGGCCACCAGAGCTATGTGCACAAGCTGCTCACCGGCCGCCAGGACTTCAGCCGGCTGAAGATGAAGGACGGTCTCTCCGGCTATCCGGCGCGCGCCGAGTCGGACCACGACATCATCGAGAACTCGCACGCCTCCACCGTCCTCGGCTGGGCCGACGGCCTGGCCAAGGCCAATGAGCTGCTCGGCAAAGAGGACCATGTGGTCGCCGTCATCGGTGACGGGGCCCTCACCGGCGGTATGGCCTGGGAGGCGCTGAACAACATCGCCGCGGCCAAGGACCGGCCGCTGGTCATCGTCGTCAATGACAACGAGCGCTCCTACGCGCCCACCATCGGCGGTCTCGCCAGCCATCTGGCGACCCTGCGCACCACCGACGGCTATGAGCGCTTCCTCGCCCGGGGCAAGGACCTGCTGGGCCGCACCCCCGTCGTGGGCAAGCCGCTCTACGAGACCCTGCACGGCGCCAAGAAGGGCCTCAAGGACGTCATCGCCCCCCAGGGCATGTTCGAGGACCTCGGACTGAAGTACGTCGGTCCCATCGACGGCCATGACCTGGAGGCCCTGGAGTCCGCGCTCTCCAGCGCCAAGCGGTTCGGCGGCCCGGTGATCATCCACTGCATCACCGAGAAGGGCCGCGGCTACCAGCCCGCCCTCCAGGACGAGGCGGACCGTTTCCACGCGGTCGGCAAGATCCACCCGGACACCGGTCTGCCCATCGCCAGCTCGGGCCTCGACTGGACCTCGGTCTTCGGCGAGGAGATGGTCCGCCTCGGCGAGGAGCGCCGGGACATCGTGGCGATCACCGCCGCCATGCTCCAGCCGGTGGGCCTGGAGAAGTTCGCCAAGGCCTTCCCCGACCGGGTCTACGACGTGGGCATCGCCGAGCAGCACGGCGCGGTCTCGGCGGCGGGCCTGGCCACCGGCGGGGTCCACCCGGTCTTCGCCGTCTACGCCACCTTCCTCAACCGCGCCTTCGACCAGGTGCTGATGGATGTCGCCCTGCACAAGTGCGGGGTGACCTTCGTCCTGGACCGGGCCGGGATCACCGGCACCGACGGCGCCTCCCACAACGGCATGTGGGACATGTCGATCCTCCAGGTCGTGCCGGGGCTGCGGATCGCCGCCCCGCGCGACGCCGACCAGGTCCGCGCCCAGCTGCGGGAGGCCGTCGCGGTGGAGGACGCGCCCACCGTGGTCCGCTTCTCCAAGGGCGCGGTCGGCCCGGCGGTCAAGGCCGTCGGCCGGATCGGCGGGATGGACGTCCTGCGCGATCCGGCGCTGCCGGCCGGCGGGCGCCCCGATGTGCTGCTGGTCTCGGTCGGCGCGCTCGCCCCGATGTGTCTGGAGATCGCCGACCTCCTGGACAAGCAGGGCATCTCCACCACCGTGGTCGACCCGCGCTGGGTGAAGCCGGTGGACGAGGCGCTGCCCCCGCTCGCCGAGCGGCACCGGGTCGTCGTCACCGTGGAGGACAACAGCCGGGTCGGCGGTGTCGGCTCCGCGGTGGCGCAGGCGCTGCGGGACGCGGGCGTCGACGTACCGCTGCGGGACTTCGGCATTCCGCCGCGCTTCCTGGACCATGCCTCCCGGGGCGAGGTCCTGACCGAGATCGGGCTCACCGCGCCGGACATCGCCCGGCAGGTCACCGGTCTGGTGGCCAAGCTGGACGGCGCCACCGCCGACGAGGCGGCCGAGCCCGTCCGCGACTGACCGGCCGCCACGACGGGACCGGCCCCGCGACGGGAGCGGCCCCACGACGGGCCGGTACGCGACCGAGGGCCGGGAGGACCACCCTGGATGGGTGGTCCTCCCGGCCCATTCGCGTGAAACCCACCCGTACGGCCCCCCGCGCGCCCCGCGCCGTCCTGATCATTTGGGGACGACAAGCGTGGAGGTGCACGGTGACCCCAGACGAGGAGCCCGGCGGCCGTACAGGCGTCTTCCGGACCAAGAGCGTCGAACAGTCCATTCGCGACACCGAGGAACCCGAGCACGCGCTGAAACGCTCCCTCTCCGCCCTCGACCTCACGGTCTTCGGCGTCGGAGTGATCATCGGCACCGGGATCTTCGTCCTCACCGGGGCGGTCGCCAAGGAGACCGCGGGCCCCGCCACCGCCATCGCCTTCGCCCTCGCCGGAGTCGTCTGCGCGCTGGCCGCCCTCTGCTACGCCGAGTTCGCCTCCACCGTCCCGGTCGCCGGGTCCGCGTACACCTTCGCCTACGCCTCCCTCGGTGAGCTGCCCGCCTGGATCATCGGCTGGGACCTGGTCCTGGAGTTCGCGGTGGGCACCGCCGTGGTCGCCGTCGGCTGGTCCGGGTACTTCCGCTCACTGATCGACAACGCCGGCTGGCAGCTCCCCCAGGCGCTCTCCGGCACCACCGCCGAGCATGGCTTCGCCTTCGACCTGCTGGCCTTTCTGCTGGTCCTGCTGCTCACCGTGGTCCTGGTCATCGGCATGAAGCTCTCGGCCCGGGTCACCACGCTGGTCGTCGCCGTCAAGCTGGCCGTGGTCCTCATCGTCATCATCGCCGGGTCGTTCTTCATCAAGGCGGCCAACTACGACCCCTTCATCCCGCCGTCGGTGAGGGAGCCCGGGGACTCGGGGCTCCAGCAGCCCCTGGTACAGCTGATCTTCGGCTACGAGCCCACCAGCTTCGGGGTCATGGGCATCTTCACCGCCGCCTCCATCGTCTTCTTCGCCTTCATCGGCTTCGATGTGGTCGCCACCGCGGCGGAGGAGACCCGGCTGCCCCAGCGGGACATGCCCCGGGGCATCCTCGGCTCGCTGGTCATCTGCACCCTGCTCTATGTGGCGGTGTCGATCGTCGTCACCGGGATGCAGCACTACACCGAGCTGACCATCGACGCCCCGCTCGCCGACGCCTTCAAGTCCATCGGCCACCCCTGGTACGCGGGGATCATCAGCTTCGGCGCGGTCATCGGCCTCACCTCGGTCTGTCTGATCCTGCTCCTCGGCCAGACCCGGGTCTTCTTCGCGATGAGCCGGGACGGGCTGCTGCCGCGCTTCTTCTCCGTCACCCACCCCGTCTTCCGCACCCCCTACCGGGCCACCGTCCTGCTCGGGGTGATCATCGCGATCGTGGCGGGGTGCACCAATATCGAGGAGCTGGCGGCGCTGGTGAACATCGGCACCCTGTTCGCCTTTGTCGTGGTGGCCCTCGGGGTGATCATCCTGCGCCGCACCCGGCCCGATCTGCCGAGGGCCTTCCGCACCCCGCTGGTGCCCTGGCTGCCGGCGGTCTCGGTGGCCGCCTCGGTCTGGCTGATGCTCAACCTGCCCAGTGAGACCTGGCTCCGCTTCGGTCTCTGGATGGCGCTCGGGGTGATCGTCTACTACCTCTACGGGCGCCGCCACAGCCGGCTGGAGCCCGGGGCCGAGGTGCCCCACCAGGGCCGCTGACCGCCCCTCAGGGCGCGCCGGGGGACCCCCGAGGGCTCTCGGGGACCCTCGGGGACCCGTACCGCCCCTCAGGGCCCGTACACCGTCCTCGGGCCGGTCACCCGGGCACCCGCCGCGAGGACCCGGGAGCGCAGTGCCCGGTCGGCCGTGACGACCACACACGGCCGGTCCCGGGCCTCCCGGGCCAGCTCCGCGATCAGATCGTCACCGCTGCCGGGGGCCGCCTCGACCCGTACCCCGGGAATGGACCCGACGCCCCGGGCCGCGCCCTCCACCACCAGGACGATCTCCGGCGCTCCGGCCACCCCGTCCACGCCGCCGTCCGCGTATCCGGCCAGCCGGTCCCGCAGCCGCTCGGCGGCGCCGCGCCGGTCGCGCCACCAGCCATTGGGCACGGAGCCGACGACATTGGCGCCGTCGACGATCAGCAGGGTGGTGGTCCCGCCGGTGGTCCCCTCGGTGTTCCGTTCCATCGCCGGGAGCCTACGGGACGGGATACGGGGCCGGGAGCCCACGGGACGGCGAAGGGGCCGTACGGGGACATCCGCCAGGACGCCCCCGTACGGCCCCCGGGGGACCGCCGGCACTACTGGACGGTGCTACTCCGGGACGCTCGCGGTGCCCGGGGCGAGGAACGGCGCGCCGTTCACCCGCTGGGAGACACCCTCACGGTCCAGATACGGGGTGATCCCGCCCAGATGGAAGGGCCAGCCCGCGCCCGTGATCAGACAGAGGTCGATGTCCTGGGCCTCGGCCACGACACCCTCCTGGAGCATCAGACCGATCTCCTGGGCGACCGCGTCCAGCACCCGGGCCCGGGTCTGCTCCTCGGTGAGGACGGTGTCGCCCTGCTTCAGCAGCGCCAGCACCTCCGGGTCCAGCTCCGGCCGGCCCGAGTCATGGACGTAGAAGCCGCGCTTGCCCGCCTCGACGACCCCCCTGAGGTTGGCCGAGACGGTGAAGCGGTCCGGGAAGGAGCGGTTGAGGGTCTCGGAGACATGCAGCCCGATCGCCGGGCCGACCAGCTCCAGCAGGACCAGCGGGGACATCGGCAGACCCAGCGGCTCCACCGCCCGCTCGGCCACCTCCACCGGGGTGCCCTCGTCGATGACGTTCTGGATCTCGCCCATGAAGCGGGTGAGGATGCGGTTGACGACGAACGCGGGGGCGTCCTTCACCAGGACGGCGGTCTTCTTCAGCTTCTTCGCCACGGCGAAGGCGGTCGCCAGCGCGGCGTCGTCGGTCCGCTCGCCCCGGACGATCTCCAGCAGCGGCAGCACCGCGACCGGGTTGAAGAAGTGGAAGCCGACGACCCGCTCGGGGTGCTTGAGCTGCGCGGCCATCTCGCCGACCGAGAGCGAGGAGGTGTTGGTGGCGAGGATGGCATGGGCCGGGGCGACCGCCTCCACCTCCGCGAACACCCGCTGCTTGACGCCCATCTCCTCGAAGACGGCCTCGATGACGAAGTCGGCGTCGGCGAAGCCCTCGGCCTTGTCCAGCACACCGGTCACCAGGCCCTTGAGCCGGTTGGCCGCGTCCTGGTTGATCCGGCCCTTGCCGAGGAGCTTGTCGATCTCGGAGTGGACATAGCCCACCCCCTTGTCGATCCGCTCCTGGTCGATGTCGGTCAGCACGACCGGCACCTGGAGACGGCGGACGAAGAGCAGCGCCAGCTGGGATGCCATCAGCCCGGCGCCCACGACACCGACCTTGGTGACCGGGCGGGCCAGGTTCCGGTCCGGCGCCCCGGCCGGGCGCTTGCCGCGCTTCTGCACCAGGTTGAAGGCGTAGATGCCGCTGCGCAGCTCCCCGCCCATGATCAGGTCGGCGAGGGCCCGGTCCTCGGCGTCGAAGCCGGCCTGGAGGTCACCGTCCTTGGCGGCGGCGATGATGTCCAGGGCCCGGTAGGCGGCGGGGGCCGCGCCGTGCACCTTGGCGTCGGCGAAGGCCCGGCCCCGGGCGACGGCCGTGTCCCAGCCCTCGCCCCGGTCGATCTCCGGGCGCTCCACGGTGATGTCGCCGTTGAGCACGGAGGCGGTCCAGACCAGCGACCGCTCCAGGAAGTCCGCACCGTCGAAGATCGCGTCCGCGATCCCGAGATCGAACACCTGGCCGCCCTTGAGCTGGCGGTTCTGGCTCATCGAGCTTTCGATGATCACGCTGACCGCGCGGTCGGCGCCGATCAGATTGGGCAGCAGCGCACAGCCGCCCCAGCCGGGGACCAGACCGAGGAAGACCTCGGGCAGCGAGAACGCCGGGATGGCCCGCGAGACCGTACGGTACGAGCAGTGCAGCCCCACCTCGACGCCACCGCCCATGGCGGCGCCGTTGTAGTACGCGAAGGTGGGCACCGCGAGCCCGGAGAGGCGCTTGAAGACCTCATGGCCGCTCCGGCCGATGGCGAGCGCCTGCTC
Source organism: Streptomyces sp. NPDC000594 (assembly GCF_040299965.1). Taxonomy (NCBI): domain Bacteria; kingdom Bacillati; phylum Actinomycetota; class Actinomycetes; order Kitasatosporales; family Streptomycetaceae; genus Streptomyces; species Streptomyces sp. NPDC000594. The sequence continues at coordinate 80,093 of NZ_JBEPCY010000038.1, forward strand.
ATGGGTGCGCAGCAGCTCCACACCCTTGAGGTCGGCGCCCACGGCGAAGATGAAGGGCTTGCCGGTGAGGCCGGCGGCGACGATGGAGCCCTCGGCCGCCTCCCGCTCGACCTGGTCGATCGCGGCGTCCAGGTGGGCCAGCGAGCGCGGGCCGAAGGTGGTCGGCTTGGTGTGGTCCAGGCCGTTGTCCAGGGTGATCAGGGCGAAGCGCCCGGCCCCGGCGGGGAGGTCGAGATGGCGGACGTGCGCCTGGGTGACGACCTCGTCCGGGAACAGCTCGGCGGCTCCCTTGAGGAGTTCGGCGGTGTCGCTCACTTGGTGCCTCCGTCGAAGTGCGGGTTCTCCCAGATGACCGTGGCGCCCATGCCGAAGCCGACGCACATGGTGGTCAGGCCGTAACGGACCTGGGGCTGGTCCTCGAACTGCCGGGCGAGCTGGGTCATCAGCCGGACACCGGAGGAGGCCAGCGGGTGGCCGAAGGCGATGGCCCCGCCGTACTGGTTGACGCGCGGGTCGTCGTCGGCGATGCCGTAGTGCTCCAGGAAGGCGAGCACCTGGACGGCGAAGGCCTCATTGATCTCGAAGAGGCCGATGTCCCCGATGGAGAGACCGGCCTGGGCAAGCGCCTTCTCGGTGGCGGGGATGGGGCCGTACCCCATGACCTCCGGCTCCACTCCGGCGAAGGAGTAGGAGACCAGCCGCATCCGCACCGGGAGCCCGGCCTCGCGGGCGAACTCCTCGGAGGCGACGATCGCGGCGGTGGCGCCGTCGTTGAGACCGGCGGCATTGCCCGCGGTGACCCGGCCGTGCGGGCGGAAGGGGGTCTTCAGGGAGGCCAGGTTCGCCAGCGTGGTGCCGGGGCGCATGGGCTCGTCCTGGGTGGCCAGACCCCAGCCGGTCTCGCCGCCCTCGGGGGTGGTGCGGCGGACCGAGATCGGGACCAGGTCCTGCTGGATCTTCCCGTCGGCGTACGCCTTGGCCGCCTTCTCCTGGGAGCGGACGGCGTATTCGTCGGCGCGCTCCTTGGTGATCGACGGGTAGCGGTCGTGCAGATTCTCCGCGGTCATGCCCATGAAGAGGGCGGACTCGTCCACCAGCTTCTCGCTGACGAAGCGCGGGTGGGGGTCGACGCCCTCGCCCATGGGGTGCCGGCCCATGTGCTCGACACCGCCGGCGATCACCACGTCGTACGCGCCGAAGGCGATGGAGCCCGCGGTGGTGGTGACGGCGGTGAGGGCACCGGCGCACATCCGGTCGATGGAGTAGCCGGGCACCGACTGGGGCAGTCCGGCGAGGATGCCCGCGGTACGGCCGAGGGTCAGCCCCTGGTCGCCGATCTGGGTGGTGGCCGCGATGGCGACCTCGTCGATCCGGGCGGGGTCGAGTCCGGGGTTGCGCCGCAGCAGCTCGCGGATGGCCTTGACGACGAGATCGTCCGCCCGGGTCTCGTGGTAGATGCCCTTCGGACCCGCCTTGCCGAACGGGGTGCGGACGCCGTCCACGAAGACGACGTCCCTGACGGTACGAGGCACGATGGCTCTCCTCCAAGGGTGCGAGGTTGCACTGCTGCGGGACACGCTCGGGGCACGCCCTAAGCGCGCGCTTGCTTCCCCTCATGCTACTTGTGGGTAACCACCCTGCACAGTCCCGCGCCGGGACGCGGTGAACGTCACACTTCCCGCCCTGCCCCCGATACGGGACCGCCCCCCGCGACGAGGTCGCGGGGGGCGGTGGGCCGGGCTCAGGGCTGGGCCGCGAGGGCCTCGGTCAGCAGCGGCGCGACCAGCTCGATCTGCCAGGGGCGGGCGCCGAGGGCGGCCAGCGCCGCGCCGACCGCCTCGGCCGAGTGCTCGGCGGGCGGCTCCCAGCACACCCGGCGCACGGTGTCCGGGGTGATCAGGTTCTCCTGGGGGAGGTTCAGCCGCTCGGCGAGGGCGGAGACCGCGGTGCGGGCCGCCGACAGCCGGGCCGCGGCCACCGGGTCCTTGTCGGCCCAGGCCCGGGGCGGCGGCGGGCCGTTCAGCGGCTGGCCGGGCTGGGGCAGCTCCGACTCGGGCAGCGCCTTCGCCCGGTCCACCGCGGCCTGCCACTGCTCCAGCTGACGGCGGCCCATCCGGTGGCCGAAGCCGGGCAGCGCGGTCAGTGCCTGCACGGTGAGGGGTACGGCGAGCGCCGCCTCGACGATGGCGTTGTCGCTGAGCACCTTGCCGGGGGAGACATCGCGCCGCTGGGCGACGGTGTCCCGGGTCGTCCACAGCTCCCGCACCACGGCCATCTGCCGGCGGCGGCGGACCTTGTGCATCCCGGAGGTCCGGCGCCAGGGGTCCTTGCGGGGGGCGGCCGGCGGCGCGGAGACGATGGCGTCGAACTCCTGGTGGGCCCAGTCCAGCTTGCCCTGCCGGTCCAGCTCCTTCTCCAGGGCGTCGCGCAGATCGATCAGCAGCTCCACATCGAGCGCGGCATAGCGCAGCCAGGGCTCGGGCAGCGGCCGGGTGGACCAGTCGACGGCGGAGTGGCCCTTCTCCAGGGCGTAGCCGAGGACGGACTCGACCATCGCGCCCAGCCCCACCCGGGGGAATCCGGCGAGCCGGCCGGCCAGCTCGGTGTCGAAGAGCCGGGAGGGCAGCATGCCTATGTCCCGCAGACAGGGCAGGTCCTGGGTGGCGGCGTGGAGGATCCACTCGGTGCCGGACAGGGCCTCGCCGAGGGCGGAGAGATCGGGGCAGGCCACCGGGTCGATCAGGGCGCTGCCGGCGCCCTCGCGGCGGAGCTGGACGAGATAGGCCCGCTGGCCGTAGCGGTAACCGGAAGCGCGCTCGGCGTCCACGGCGACGGGTCCGGAGCCCGCGGCGAACGCGGCGGTCACCGCGGCCAGCGCGGCGGCGTCCGCGACCACCGGTGGAATGCCCTCCCGGGGCTCCAGCAGGGGGATCGGGGCCTCTTCGGCTGCGACGCCGTCGTCCGGGGGAGCGCCCCCGGCGGTTCGCAGTGCGGTCTCTGCTGCGGTCTCTTGGGCGTCGGTCACGTGTCAAGGGTATCCGTGAACGGAGTGCGCCTGTCGACGGAACGTTCCGTCGACACTGGCCAAAGCACTGGGGGCGCGTAGTTGGTTATTCCGGGTATGACGTGCCCCACCCCCAAACCCGCGGCGGGGACGGCGGCGCCAA